>OMXP01000009.1 GCA_900315055.1 uncultured Lachnospiraceae bacterium | reverse complement strand
CGTTTTTTAAGGACCTCTTCATCACTCATACCTCCATAATACGAAATGAGTGATGAAATGACAATATATTACTTAAATTATTTACGCGCGATTCCTTACCAGCCTTGGTTATCGACAGCATGTTTCTGGATCCACCACTTGAGCTCTCTCCCGGCACCATGCCAAGGCAGGAAGAAAACTTATCGGCGGATTCAAACCGGTTGAAATCACCGATCTCGGAAATGACTCCCATTGCAGTAAGTGTTCTGACTCCCAGGAAACACTCCAGACGCTTGGCTTTTTCATGATAAGTGTCTCTCTGTGAGAGCTCTTCAATCTTCTGATCCAGACGTTCGATCTTGTCTGTCAGATAATCGAAGGTTCCGAGGTATTCCTCAAGAACATCACGGTATTCTCCCTTCAGAACGGATACCTGCTCTCTGAGCCACTTGATATGCCTCTGAGTCCAGTTACGAGGTTTGGATTGCGAATCAGGATCCGAATACCGGAGTCCTCTGCGAAGACAGAATGCAAGAAGCTGCTGCTTAACCTTCTTCAGTGCAATTTTGTGATCATCGCGCATGCGGATGTATTCCTTAACCTGATCATCTTCCTCGGTAGGGATATGAACCGGGTGGTAGTTTCTGTCAGCAAGACACTTGGCGATCATTTCAGAGTCGAGGCGGTCTGTCTTATGTTTCCCGGCATTGGCAGTTTTGGCCATGGTTGTTGGCGCCATGATGACGCACTCAACGCCATGTGCAGTCAGATCATTGTACAGTGAATACCCGAGGCAGCCAGCTTCGTATCCGGTAATGAACTTTACATTATCGCCATACTGTTCTCTCATGCTGTCAAGGTACTTAAGAATGCTTTTGTAATTAGAACTAAAGGTTCTCTTATATTTACACTTGTCGTCCTCATATGTGTAGCAGCAGACAGAGTAGCTGTCCTTATGAACATCCATTCCAACGTATACTGTGTTATACTCCATGATGTGGCCTCCGAATTTGTATGATGGTATGTCGTAACTTGTTGAGTTGCATCATTGAGTATACGGCTAATCCTCGACTGTTACAAATCTCGGGGGCCATTACATATTGTCTTTTTTAGCCGGAGTCCACTCATGCGTCTGATGATCAGGGAGCCGGATATTCGAGATGAAGAGCTGGCAGAGATTCATGCAGATACCCTCATAGTGGCCGGTCAGCATGATCTGATTCGTAAGAGTGAGACGGATCATATCGCTTCGAAAATTCCGGGTGCAGAGAAAGTGATTCTTCCCGGGGAAAGCCACGTAAGCTATATCGTACACAGTGAAAAGCTTGCAAAGATCATTCTGGATTTCCTGGGTAGAAAATAAGGAGAAAAGGTTCTGAACTCAATTCTTCCATTCAGGTATGGAAAGTTTTCACCATAAAGCCATAAAACCATATTGTTGATGTAGGTGTGCAGCTGACACCAAACATAGCCAGTTGGAAGAAGCAGAAAACGCAGTAAATGTCTCACTGGCAAGCATTAAACTCACACGCCGGTCATCATCAAGTATCTGTTCTGGAAGTACACGAAGGAAAACAGAAACGCTTTCTATGCCTGCCTCAACATGGGCGAGGGCAGCTGCCCGGCAGAGATTCAGGACAGATCCGTGTGCATCGACGGGGATATCGCAGATATCCTCACGGCGTTGCGTGATGCTGAGTGCTGAATGAATCCCTGGCACATAGCGACGCAGAAGGTTCTCCGGAATGGCGTGCGTTCTCTGCTGTGCTTATGTAGCCATATGTAGTTGAATGTAGTTTTATTTCTGGAATGTAGTTGAGTGTAGCTGATTGTAGTGGTATTCTGAGAATGTAGCCAAATGTAGTTTAACAGGGAAGGAGCCATCATGCGCGAAAAGAATCCATTCATGGTTACGTTCGGTCGGGAACCCATTGAGTATGTCAGACGAGATGTTCAGAGCGAGATCATTAAGAGCACCTTCCTCGGAGATCCTGTAACAGATCAGATTTTTATCATCACAGGCGTACGCGGATCCGGGAAAACGGTTCTGCTGTATCAGATGGCAGATTTTTTTGAGCAGGAGAAAGACTGGATCACGATTCGGTGTACGCCAACCGGAGATATCCTGAATTTCATTGCGCAGAGTCTGCTTCAGGAAAACATCCTGAAAAAATACAATATTTCCTTATCGGTTTCCGTTGCGGGGATTGCGCAGGTAAATCTTCAGCCGAACGCCAGCAACGATAAGCTGATCATTAAGCAGGTGCTGCGTGAACTTGCGGGAAAAGGGAAGAGGATTCTCATCACAATCGATGAAATTACCAATACTCCGCAGATGCAGGATTTTGCAAGCCTGTTTCAGGCACTGATTGGGGAGAAAATGCCGGTCTATTTTCTTGGGACCGGACTGTATGAAAACATCATGGACTTTCAGAATGTCCACAACCTGACATTCCTTTACCGGGCGCCCAAAATCACCTTGGCCCCTCTGGATCCGGCGGCTATTGCAAGAACGTATCAGAAGACGCTCCATGTATCTGCCAGCAGAAGCGCCCATATGGCCAGGCTGACCCTCGGATATTCCTTTGCGTTTCAGGCTCTCGGATTTCTCTACTGGAATGCCGGAGAAGTCAAAAGTCTTGAGGAATTAATGCCTGATTTTGACATGATGCTGGCAGAATCGGTGTACGGGAAACTCTGGGGCGATATGTCGGATATGGATCGTCAGCTTTGCCATCAGATCGCAGAGTCCAAAAGCCATACGGTAAAAGAGATCCGGGGAGATACCGATTCGAATCGTTTCAATCAGCGTAGAATCCGTCTGAAGAAACAGGGGGTAATCAACACGGACAGAAGAGGGAAGATTACCTTTGCACTGCCAAGATTTGAGGAATTTATCCGCAACACTGCATTCTTATACGAAGGCTGAGAATACGACTGGAAGGGCTTGGGCTTTGCCGTCACTTAGGACTGGAACTTCAGGAAGAGACATGCAGACTTTTGGCGGCCTGCGGGATTTCATTTGATGACTTGAATTGTGAACACGCGTGTTCACAATCCTGTACCGGAACTGTACGAAAGGAGTTGCAGATGATGAATCAGAAAGAGAGAGTGACCTGGCTCATTCAATATCTGGAAAAGGAGATGCCGGAGTATGAAGGCTATGGCGTGCCGGAAGGTGAGAAAGAGGCATTTGATCTCTTCCGTGCTCTCTGCAACGTACGCATGCCGGGGCCGGTGTCAGAGGAATTCTTGAAAATCCAGGACGCCTATCTGCAGGAGGAGACGAGGAAGAAGGGCGTTACGGATGTTGAAGATCTGGATCCGGTGTCCTCCGATGCGCGCCTTGTCCTCTGGCAGGGAGATATCTCAACCTTAAAGTGCGATGCGATTGTCAATGCCGCAAACAGCCAGATGCTTGGCTGCTTTCGGCCGCTCCATGGCTGCATCGACAACGTGGAGAATACCTATGCCGGCGTGCAGCTTCGAAACTATATGGACGCGCAGATGGAGAAGAAGCGTGAACAGTACGGCGTGGACTATGAGCAGCCGACCGCGGTTCCGATGATCAGCCCGGCGTTTAATCTCCCCTCGAAATACATCGTCCATGTGGTCGGACCGATTGTGTCTCCGTATCTGACACAGACCCATAAGGAGCAACTCTCAGAGTGCTATCGTGCAAGCCTTGATCTTGCGGCAAACAACGGCTGTGAGAACATCGCGTTCTGCTGCATCTCCACGGGGGTGTTCATGTTCCCGCAGGACAAGGCGGCGGAGATTGCCGTGAAGACGGTGAAGGAATGGCTGGACGGACACCCGGACAGTTGCATGAAAAAGGTGATCTTCAATGTCTTCAAGGATGCAGATCTCAGGATTTACCAGAGACTTCTCGATACGGAAGATTTCCGCGGCTTTCGAAAAATCGTGCGGTAACCATCCCCCTAAATGAGAGTCCACCTTGCGCAGTGCATTTCCACATTGTGCAGGGTGGGCTTTTTTCATGGAGCACAGTCCGGACCGGCAGAGACAAATGGAGAAACTCAGATCGCCGGCACCGGACCTGTCAGGACCCGGCAGAGGAAACGGGTGATGGCTTATTCCTCCAGTTCAGCCTTTTCCTCAGGCAGCCATTCGACGTAGGGCAGGAGATCTTTGTCTTCGTCGAACAGGTTCATGAAATCGACCACGCGCCCGTATTTTTCCGGGTACAGGCTCTCGCAGTAGGCCGGGATCATGCGGTGGGGGACGATGCCGATGTAACCGGTCCCGTCGAACTTCGTGGCGATTTCGTCCGCATCGTTCAGGACAACCGGAAGCCCAGCAGAGCGCAGTGCGACGAAGAACCGGATGGATTCCCACTCCCGGTATATGACGGCAAGCTCGAAGTAGTAGCCTGCCTTTGCCGCACTCTCCTCATATTCCTTCTCACTGATCTTTCCGAGCTGGAGAAGATACCCAAGTTCACGGCTGTCATTCACAACATACAGATCGACATGCGTGGAATTCCCGCCGCGGATGACCTCCCACGGGTGGCCACCTCCGCGGGAGCTGTTGTACCAGTTATCCCATGCGGAAGGACTGTCGAAGTCAATCCCGGGACCTTCGTTCAGACCGAATCCCGTCCCGGTAAGCCCCTCGTCCCGTCCGTCCGCATATCGCAGATAGGCCTGTTCGGGGGACATGCCGGTGAGGTTGTAGCCGCAGGCCTTGTAGCCAAGATAGCAGGCGCGGAAAAAATCGTTGGCCGTAAAGGAATGCAGGCGGCCGATCCTGTCTTCCGCATTGGTCGGAAGACAGGATTTGAATGCCCGGTACGTCTCTTCGTCCATATTCTTCCAGTAAGTATCTCTCGCATCCGGAACCACTCTCCAGGCGTCGGAGCGCTTCAGAACGCCGATCCGGTGCTGACAGGGGAGGTTTTTTGACACAAAGTCGTTGTAGGTTCCCTCTTTCAGAAGGTCCATCGATTTGCGCGCGGCTTCGACAAGAAGCGGGAGCAAATCGACCACAGGCTCTTCCGTAAACCAAGTCTCTGCATGGGTTCCCTTGCTCAGATCCGCGTTCACGATCGCGGTGTTATCGATCGCTACGGCGCGATATCGGTTCGAAGGTCTGTCTTCTTTATTCTCGCAGAGGACAAGCCGGTACCATTTCACTTCGTCCGGATAATACTCTTTCCACAGATCTTCGTATTCCGCGTACGTTTTTACTTCGTCATACTCTTTGGCATCATCGAACGATTCCCAGTCCTCGATGGAGCCTCTTGGCACCGTGATCCAGAGGACCTTCGCCTCATCATTTTTCAAGCAGGGTTTCAAAGGGGCGAGCAGACGAAATAGCGGATCCATGGCGTTAACGAGCGCGTCAGAGGGCTGCGCGGGATTCAGAAAACGGTTGTCATATGCAGAAATGATGCCATCGAAAAACGGCGCGTTGAACCTGCCGGATTCCTGATTTTCGGACATAGCTATCACCTCCCTGTGTGTTCCGGATCTCCCTAAAGCACGGTCTCCCATATTGCCATCCAAAAGCGGCTGACGTGGGAGCTCCCGCAGGCACTAAGACCTGATCTGGCATCATAATAGCATATAAAACGGTTTAAATCATTGCTTTGGACGCGAAAAACGATAAACTAGCAGTGCCCTGTTGCTCCTGCCGATTGACCCGGTCTGTCGGCGGAGCCTGGCGGTACCGGAAATCGGGCTGGGAACGGCAGGGAAGAATTGTCCATTTTGTCACAGCAAAGGCAAATCCGTTTTATCCTCTTCTCTCATGCGACGGTTATTCTCTAAGTGTCATTCGCGCTGGGTGTTGTTGCAACGAATGGCTGAAGGAGATAAGCGAACAGACCTCTGACAGACGAAGGAGAAGATCATGCGTTTTGAAAAGGGATTTTTTATCGGGGCGGCAACGGCCGCGCATCAGGTTGAGGGAAACAACAGGAACAGCGATGACTATGCGCTGGAACTGCTCCCGCACGGGGCTTTACCGAGCCCTCCGGCATTGCCTGCGACCATTACAACCGGTATGCCGAGGACATCGCACTGATGAAGAAGGCAGGACTCAATGCCTACCGGTTTTCGATCGAGTGGGCGCGAATCGAGCCGGAAGAGGGTGTGTTCGATGAGGCGGAGATCGATCACTACCGGAAGGTCATCGCCTGCTGCAGAGAAAACGGGATTGAGCCCGTTGTCACTCTCTTTCATTTCACAAGCCCCGTCTGGGTGATCCGAAAGGGCGGCTGGGAGTGCGAGGAGATTGTCAAATGGTTCCGGAACTACGTGGACAAGGTGATCCAGGAGCTGGGATCAGACCTTCACTATATCGTCACGATCAACGAGGCGAACATGCGCCTTCAGATCCGCATGATCTCCGAGAGATACCGGAAACAGATGCAGCAGAAAGCGGCAAAGACGGCTGCGGCAGGCGAGGATCAGGTCCAGGTGGGCTACAACCTGAAGCTCATGATGGAGGGCCTGAAGAAGGCAGAGGAGGAAAAGCGCTCTGTCTTTGGCACCGGCGATCCGAAGACCTTCGTCTCCTCCTGCACGGAAGAAGGAGACCTTCTTGTCATGAAGGCACACGAGGCCGCACGGGAGGTCATCCGGAAGCGGTATCCGGACATACAGGTGGGCCTCTCCCTTTCCCTGCACGATATCCAGTCCGTCCCGGGCGGAGAGGAGAATGCCAAAGAAGAGTGGGATCAGGAGTTCCTGCACTACCTTCCGAACCTCAAAGATGATGATTTCATCGGGATTCAGAACTATACAAGAGCTGTCTACGGAGCGGACGGCCAGCTCCCGAATCCCGAGGGTGCTTCGCTGACCCAGATGGGGTATGAGGACTATCCGGAAGGTCTGTACCATGTGCTCTGCCGCGTCCATGAATCGTTCCCGGGGAATCTCTTTGTCACCGAGAACGGCATTGCAACAGACGACGATGAAGCGCGCTGCAGATTCCTTACGACCGCCATTTCCGGTGTCATGAAGGCAAAGAGCGAGGGGATTCCCGTCATCGGCTATACCTGCTGGAGCCTTCTCGACAACTTCGAGTGGCAGAAGGGATACGCCATGCGGTTCGGCCTGGTATCCGTAGACCGGAAGACGATGGAGCGGACGCCGAAGAAGAGCCTGCATCTTCTGGGATCCTACGCACCGGAAGAATAGGAAAATCGAAAAACATGAAGAAGAGCCGGGGAGGACAGCACCTCTCCGGCTCCTTTGGTTTCGGGAACAAAAAAGCGCACACCCGGGCGGTGTGCGCGAACAGGACGATGGAGATCAGGACGGTATTATTAATCCGTCCTACTCTCCGTCTCTGTTCTTATCGTCTTCCTTCTTTGCCGGGAAGAGTTTTGTCAGCAGCATCATGATCAGCATGAGGGCGACAGCCACGGAAAAGATACCCAGCATGCCAAGGCCCATGACCCGAAGGGAAGCCAGAAAGTTCTCTGCCATTTTCATTTCCTCCTGTATGTTAAATGAGCGGTACCAGGCTCAGGATGATGCCGCCTGCGATGACGGACGCCACCTGGCCGGAGACGTTGACACCGGTTGCCTGCATGATCAGGACGTTCGTTGGATCCTCCTTCAGAGCCATTTGTGTGATGACGCGCGCGGACATCGGGAAGGCCGAGATGCCGCAGGCACCGATCATCGGGTTGATCTTCTTCTTCAGGAACAGGTTCAGGAACTTGGCGAACAGCACGCCGCCGATGGTATCAAAGATGAAGGCCACAAGGCCGAGGAGCAGGATGAAGATCGTGCGGATATTCAGGAAGTCCTCTGCCCGCATCTGGGATGCCACGGTGAGGCCGAGCATCAGGGTGATCAGGTTTGCGAGCGTTCCCTGGGCAGTTTCGGAGAGGGAGTTTAAAACGCCGCACTCCCGGATCAGGTTTCCGAACATGAGAAAGCCGACGAGGGCAACGGAGCTCGGGGCAATGAGGCCGGCAACCACGGTGATGCAGATCGGGAACAGGATCTTCGCGGTCTTGGAGACGGAGCGGGGATTGTAATCCATGTGGATTTTCCGCTCCTTTTTCGTGGTCACGAGGCGGATGACCGGAGGCTGAATGATGGGCACCAGCGCCATGTAGGAGTAGGCGGCCACGATGATGGCGCCAAGATAGCTGGAGTGGTAGTAGTTTGCGACAAAGATGGACGTGGGGCCGTCCGCTGCGCCGATGATGCCGACGGATGCCGCGTCCTGCAGCGAGAAACCAAACAGGATGGCAAGGCTGATGGTGAAGAAGATGCCGAACTGCGCGGCCGCGCCGAACAGCATCATCTGGGGATTGGCAAGAAGCGGCGTGAAATCGATCATTGCGCCGATGCCGATAAAGAGCAGCAACAGAAAGATCTCGTTTGCGATGCCGGCGTTGAAGAGAACGTCGAGAGGCCCCTCGGTCAGGACGCCGTTCAGCGTCTGCGTCACCGCGCCGGAATTCGGCAGGTTGACGAGGATGGCGCCAAAGCCCATCGGGACGAGAAGGGAGGGCTCCATCTTTTTGACGATGCCCAGGTAGATCAGCACACCACCGATGACCCACATGATGACCATCTGCGGGGTGAGGCCGGCGATGTTGCCGTAGAGACTTAGAATCTCCTGCATGAAATTGATACCTCCGTTTCGAATGTGCGCGGCGAAACGGGTACAAAAAAAGACCTTTATCGCCGCATGATATGCGACCATAAAAGTCTTGCTGTCGGTCTGTCTGATCTTCCTTAAAGAAGGCGCGGGCAGGTCTTCCTGCCGTGATGACGCACCTTCCTGCAGCACGGCCGTGCTGCCAGCTACTCCCTTTTACCTTCCTGAATGATACGGGAGATCCCCCGCATTTGCAACCGGAAACTGCTCCCCTCAGGCTGCCTTTCTCCTGATGCAGTAGTGATCCCAGGACGAGGAGACGAGCTCATAGTCCGTTACGGAGAGCATGCCCTCCATGATCTTCCTCCGGAGCGCGTAGTAGAGAGAGGGATCCTGCCAGAAGGCACCGTGAAGGTCTGCGGAAAGCTCCCAGGCAAAGTGGTTCTCGTCCTGCTCCGTAATCTGATCGACACGGTCACAGGGCATGCCGGAGAGGAGATTTCCGTTAAAGATCTGATAGACCTCCGTGGGATTTGCCGCATCGTTTGCCGCATGGCGTGTGCCGAAGTCATAGGCTGCGGCCTCGATCTTCTCAAGGCGCTCCGGGTGATCGGCAACAAGAGAAGTCACAAGCTCTCCGTAGGCACTCTCTGCCTCATCGATAAGACCGGAGAGGGAGCCGTGGATGTTGGAGATGTCAACGGCCTCCTCCAGCGTGCGGTGATCCTCGGCGGTGCACGTTGCAATCAGTGCGCTGTCTTTGTTCTCCCAGCCGTTGTTTACGGCAAGTTCTGCCAGTTCCTTCGTCAGCTGTTTCTGCAGCAAAATCTTATCAAACATCCACTGATGAATCGGTCCCAGTACTGCGCTCATGTTTTACCTCCTGTGAGATTGCTGTTTTGTGTCAATCCGGGTGATCGTTGTCCTCACCGGATATTGTTCTCTGCATGGGAGTATGCCACAGGAGGAGAGTTTCTATAGTTGCAAATGCAACAGAGGGAGAGGAGAAAGAGAGACGACTCAGGCCTCCTCCCCGGAGCGCAGGATCCGGAAGGTGTTCCGGTCATAGTCGATGAGGCCTTTGTCCTTCATTAAGGAAAGCTCCCGCGAGAGGGCGCTCCTGTTGACGCAGAGGTACTCTGCCATCTCGTCCCGGTTCATCGGAAGGGTGAAGTACAGGCTTCCCGCCCTCTGGGCTTCAAAGGAGAGGAGGGAGAGGATCTTCTGGGTGAGGGTGCGCTTTGAGAGGATCTCGAGCTTTGCCATCAGGCGAGTGTTTTTATCTGCGAGAAGAAAGACCATGTTTTCGATGAGGCGCTGATGAAAGGAACAGGCGCTGCCGCACATCGTGAGCATACGGTGGAAGGGGAAGTAGACGGCCTTCGAATCCGTCTGGGCCTCGAAAGAGACGGAGGCGTGGAGCTGCGTGCCGCAGGCAAAGCTCTCGCCGAAGAACTCTCCGGGTCCCAGTGTCATGAGGATCGTCCGCACCCCGAAGACGTCCTCCTGAATCATCTGGACCGTTCCCGAAAGGATCAGCCCCGCACAGGACACGGTATCCTCCCGGAGCAGGATCGGCTCCCCGCTCCGGAATTCTTTCTGATACGCTCCGGTGCAGTGGAGCATCGGCACGATCTCGTTTTCCTGAACTCCGGCAAAGAGCTGACTCTTTTTGAGGACCGGCAGAGCCGCTTCCCAGACGGCGGGGACTTCCTTATGAGATACGGGGATATTCATGGCAGATCGACCTTTCAATGACACAGTTAAATGACTTCCTCTATAGTTGCAAATGCAACACATTACTTTCCTTATCCTACCGCATTCCGGTTCTGCGGAAAAGGCTTTAGTTGGAAGAAAAGGCTGTTCGGAGAAAAAAGAAAGCCATGTTGCAAATGCAACTGCATTGTACCCCGGTCAGCTTTATGATGGTCACAGATCGAAACAAGAAACAGCACGCTGCAGCGAACAGAATCTTTTCGCTGCCTGCATGGCCGAAAATGGCCGGAGAGGATAAATCACTATGGAAAATAAGATGTTCTGCTTTCAGTGTCAGGAAACCGCAGGCTGCAAGGGCTGTACCGTCCGAGGCGTCTGCGGCAAGAAGCCGGAGACCGCAGCTCTGCAGGATCTTCTGATCTATGTCACAAAGGGAATCAGCGCCGTGACGACACAGCTTCGGAAAGAGGGAACGGAAGTCTCCGGTGAGGTCAATCACCTCATCACCGTGAACCTCTTTACCACCATCACCAATGCCAACTTCGACGATGATGCCATTGCAGAGCGCATCGAGAAGACTCTTTCCAGGAAGGCTGAACTCCTTGCACAGGTGAAGGATACTGCTTCTCTTCCGGAGGCTGCTTCCTGGAACGGAGCAAGAGAGAACTTTGCAAAGAAGGCCGCAACGGTCGGCGTCCTTGCAACAAAGAACGAGGATATCCGCTCTCTTCGCGAGCTCATCACCTACGGCCTGAAGGGCCTTGCAGCCTACACGAAGCACGCAAATGCTCTCCTTCAGGACGATCCTGAGGTCGATGCCTTCATTCAGAGTGCTCTTGCGGCAACGCTTGATGATTCCTTAAGCGCAGACGATCTCACGGCTCTGGCCTTAAAGACCGGTGAGTACGGCGTCAAGGGCATGGCACTGCTTGACAAGGCAAACACCGAGGCCTATGGCAATCCTGAGATCACCAAGGTCGATATCGGTGTCAGAAAGAACCCCGGCATCCTGGTTTCCGGCCATGACCTGAGAGACCTGGAGATGCTGCTCGAGCAGACGAAGGGCACGGGCGTTGATGTCTACACGCACTCCGAGATGCTGCCGGCTCACTACTATCCGTTCTTCAAGAAGTACGACAACTTCGCCGGCAACTACGGCAACGCATGGTGGAAGCAGACGACCGAGTTCGAGTCCTTCCACGGCCCGATCCTCATGACCACCAACTGCATCGTTCCCCCGAAGGACAGCTACAAGGACCGCCTGTGGACCACGGGTGCTGCAGGATATCCCGGCTGCAGACACATCGATGCGCCTTACGGACAGACGAAGGACTTCTCCGCCATCATCGAGCAGGCAAAGACCTGCGCTGCTCCCAAGGAGATCGAGACCGGTGAGATCGTCGGCGGCTTTGCACACGCTCAGGTCTTCGCTCTTGCAGACAAGGTCGTCGAGGCTGTCAAGTCCGGCGCCATCCGCAAGTTCATCGTCATGGCAGGGTGCGACGGCAGAATGAAGTCCAGAGAGTACTACACGGAGTTTGCAAAGGCTCTTCCGAAGGACACCGTGATCCTGACCGCAGGCTGCGCGAAGTACAAGTACATCAAGCTGAACCTCGGCGACATAGGCGGCATTCCGAGAGTTCTCGATGCCGGACAGTGCAATGACTCCTACAGCCTTGCCCTGATCGCCTTAAAGCTCAAGGACGCCTTCGGCCTCGACGATGTGAACAAGCTGCCGATCGTCTACAACATCGCCTGGTATGAACAGAAGGCCGTGATCGTGCTTCTTGCCCTTCTCTCCCTTGGCGTCAAGAACATTCACCTTGGACCGACGCTCCCGGCATTCCTCTCCCCGAACGTCACCAACGTCCTTGTCCAGAACTTCGGCATCGGCGGCATCACCGATGTGGACAGCGATTTGAAGTCCATGATCGGCTGAAGAAACAAAAGGGTCGTAAAGCAAGGGTTAAATTGAACAGGGGTTTTGCTCCCGCAGGGAGGCTGCCAGATGGCAGCCTCTTTTTTCGTCCTCCCGGAGGCCTTCACCGACAGGGACGGGAAGCGATCCGGTCTACTGCTCCGTATCCTTCCTTGTGAGGTTTTTGACCCAGCGGTACTTCTTAAAGTGCGAGAACACCCAGGGAAGCTTTCCGACCTCATCGAGGCAGGTGCAGGCAAACACGACGGGCACCGGGAAGCGGAAGACAAATGCTGAAAGGAGCGAGAGCGGGATGGCGATTCCCCACATGCAGACCGCAAGACTCACGGCATCGAAGAGGATGTCACCCCCGGAATAGAAGACGCCGTTGATGAGAATTGTGTTGATGCAGCGCCCGATCATGTAGATCGCCATGATCACCATCATCTGCGTGAGATACGTGGACGCCTGGGGAGTCAGCCTGTAGAAGGCAAGGACCAGAGGCGTGATGGCAAGGATCAGGGCGCAGGTGACAAGGCCCGTGAGGATGGAGTACACGGCGATCCGCTCTCCGTAGCGCTTTCCCTTTTCCGTATTTCCGGCGCCGAACTCGTTGCCAAGCACGATGTTCGCACCGGTCGCGATGCCGTTGCAAAGGCAGCAGAAGAGGTCGCGGACAACCGCGGATACGGAGTTTGCCGCCGCAGCATCGGTCCCGAGGTGCCCGAGGATTGCCGTGTAGAGGGAGAACCCGAAGCCCCAGAGAGACCCGCTTGCAAGGATCGGAAGGGCGCACTTCATGAAGTCCCTGAAGATCACGCCGCTTCTGTGAAAGAAAACGCTTACGGGTATGCCGATGCAGTCTTTGCGGAAGAGAAAGAGTACTGCAAGACTTCCCTCGATGATTCTTGCAAGAAGTGTTGCCGTTGCAGCGCCCTCGACCCCGAGAGCCGGAGCTCCGAGAAGGCCGAAGATCAGCACGGCATTCAGGAAGATGTTGCCGACAACAGCGGTGGAGCTGATCACCGCACCTGCCGTCACATGCCCCGTGACCTTGAGGTCAGTCAGGCACGTCTGGGACAGGCCGGTAATGAGGTACGACCAGCCCGCGATGCGAAGATATCGGGCGCCGATCGAGATGAGGACGCTTTCATTCGTGTAGATCCCCATCAGGACTTCCGGGACGCACTCACACCCCGCAAAGAAGAGAACTGAGACGATAAGATTGATCTTCAGACACAGGCCGAAGATCTTTGTGAGAGTCTTCTCATCGCCCTTCCCGTAGTACTGGGCGCCGAGGACGGAGGCAGCGCCGGTGGACGCCCAGAAGAAGATGTTCTGGACAAACTGGATCTGTCCCGCAAGGGAGACGGCGGACATGGCATTCTGATCCACCCGACCCAGCATGATGGCATCGCAGGCCGCAACGGCTGCAAGCATCAGGTTCTGCAAAGATACCGGGATGGTGATCCGAAACAGTTTTTTATTGAAGGCCTTGTCGGAAAATACATCGGAGCGCATGATAACCTCCCCTGTCTCATGTGGTCTTTGGCTGTTGAGGAACATTGTAGCACAGGAAGGAAAGAGAAGAGAAGCAAAAGCGGACAGGAGAAGCCGGGACGGAGTGTGGGGCACTGCCATGCAGCATTTTCAGGCCCTGCTGAAGTTTTTGTTTTCAACGCTGCCCCGGTATGGTATTGTTTTTAAGGATCCCCGGGGCATTAGCGCAGCTGGGAGCGCGTCTCGATGGCATCGAGGAGGTCGTCGGTTCGAATCCGATATGCTCCACGTTTGGCGGTGCAGCTATTCTTTGAGAATTGGCTGTACCGCCTTTTTCCGATGTGAGGCGGCATTATGAAACAGATCGATTTTGCAGAGGGAAAGATTTCACACAGCATCCTGCAGGCAGCACTGCCCATGCTGGTGGCGCAGCTCCTGAACCTTCTGTACAACATCGTAGACCGGATCTATATCGCGAGGATCCCCGGGATCGGGACGGCAGCCCTTGGCGGCGTCGGCATCTGCTTTCCGGTCATCGTCATCATCACGGCCTTTGCAAACCTCTTCGGAAGCGGCGGCGCGCCTCTCTTCTCCATTGAGCGGGGAAAGGGGGATACGAAAGAGGCACAGCGCATCATGAACACGTCCTTCTTCCTGCTTCTTGTGAGCGGGATCGTGCTGACAGCTGTCGGTCTTCTGATTGCGCGGCCGCTCCTCTTTGCCTTTGGCGCCTCTTCCTCGTCCATTGTCTACGCCCTCCCCTACATGCGCATCTATCTTGTCGGGACGGTCTTCTCGATGATCGCGACCGGCATGAACCCGTTCATCAACGCTCATGGCTATGCGCAGACGGGAATGCTCACCGTGATGATCGGCGCCGCAGTAAACATCGCGCTGGACCCGGTGTTCATCTTCGTTCTGGGGCTCGGTGTTTCGGGTGCGGCGCTCGCAACGATTCTCTCACAGGCACTCTCCGCCCTCTTTGTGGTCCGGTTCCTCACGAGGCGCTCGGAGCTTCTGCTGCACCTGCTGTCTTTGTCCGAGGCAAAGAAGTGCACGGACCGCATGAAGGACATCACGGGCCTTGGACTTGCGGCCTTTACGATGCAGCTCACCAACAGCCTGGTCTCCATCTCGTGCAACAACGTGCTCCAGAGAACCGGCGGGGATATCTATGTTTCTGTGATGACGATTGTCTCCAGTGTCCGGCAGATGGTGGAGACGCCCATGTATGCCATCACCGATGGCTCGTCTCCCGTCATCAGCTTCAACTACGGCGCGAGAAAACCGGACCGGGTGAAGAAAGCGTTCTGGTGCATGTTTTTCATGTGCCTTGTCTACGGGTGTCTCATGTGGATCCTGATCCTTACAGAGCCGCGGTTTCTCATTGCGATCTTCAGTTCGGACACAAAACTTCAGCAGGACGCGGTGCCGTCCATGGAGCTGTACTTTGCGGCCTTCGTGTTCATGGTGCTTCAGTACTCGGGGCAGACGGTTTTGAAGTCCCTGAACAAGAAGAAGCTTGCGATCTTCTTCTCGCTTCTTCGGAAGGTGTTCATCGTGGTGCCGCTGACCTTCCTTCTGCCCTATGTCTTTCACATGGGAACGGACGGCGTGTTCCTTGCAGAGCCGATCTCCAACGTCATCGGCGGGACGGCCTGCTTTGTCACGATGCTCTCCGTGGTCTTCCCGGAGCTGAACCGGATGAAGAAGAGTCAGGAGAATGGATAAGATCCGTAAATAGGAGAATGAGGAGGATAAGGTTATGACACCGGAAGAACAGAGAAAACTGCTCGAGGATCAGATCCGGAGGAAGCTTCGGAACTACCGCATTCTGAATGCCCATGCAAGGAAGGGACAGATCCTGTTCACCGGATCGTCTCTGATGGAGATGTTTCCCGTTACCGAGATTGCGGCGTCCGCGGGGATCGGGAAGATCATCTACAACCGGGGAATCGGCGGGACAACGACGGACGATTTCCTCCGGGAGATTGATACGGTGCTTCTCGACCTTGCACCCGCAAAGGTCTTTCTGAACATCGGTACCAACGACATGACGGACCGGATCTATGGGAATCAGTGGAAGGCGCACCTTTTGTCCAACTATGAGAAGATCCTTGAGATCGCAAGGGAAAAGCTTCCGGAGACGCAGATCTTCTGCATGGCCTATTACCCGACGAACCATCACGTCTGCGATACGCCGTCTGCAAGAGCGATGCTGAAGGAGCGGACCGTGGAAAACATCAGGGCGTGCAATGCCGGGGTGGAACAGCTTGCCAAAAAGTACGGATACCGCTACATCGACTGCAATGCGGGGCTTGCCGATGAGAACGGAGAGCAGAAGGCGGAGTTTTCCATCGACGGCGTCCACATGTATGCAGATGCCTATGAGATCGTCTTTCAGAACCTGAAGCAGTATCTCTGATCGGGTGATCTGCCCCTGCTCTCACTTTTCTTTTTGGCAAAGAGGACCGACAATGGATGACAGGGACGAGGGAAAGGTACCGGTCGGTTTGGAGAGAGGAGAACGAAAATGGACGAACTGACAAGAGACGGAAGTGTTTATGTTCCGTATGAGGATCGCACCGGGGCGGAATCCGATGTGTTTTTTACCAGGGATCTGTCCGCAGAGGGACTGATCAGAGCCTATGAAAGCGTATCCGGCAACATCACCGGAAAGACCGGCATCAAGCTCCACACCGGTGAGCAGCATGGCCCGAACATCATTCCGCGTGCCTGGGTACAGGCTCTCATGGAACAGGAACCGGAGCTGAAGGACGCCTCGATTGTCGAGACGAACACCTATTATGCGGGAGACCGCTATACGACGGCGCAGCACCGGGAAACCCTGAAGGTGAACGGCTGGACCTTCTGCCCGGTGGACATCATGGACGAGGAGGGCACGGCGCTTCTGCCGATTCATGGCGGCAAGTGGATGAAGGAGATGTCCGTCGGATCCCACATGCTGAGTTACCAGTCCCTTGTTGTCCTCACCCACTTCAAGGGCCATACCCAGGGCGGCTTTGGCGGCTCGAACAAGAACATCGGCATCGGCTGTGCGGACGGCAGAATCGGCAAGAAGTGGATCCATACCTATGAGGGACAGGGCCAGTGGTCGATTGCAAAAGAGGAATTCATGGAGCGCATTACGGAGTCGACAAAGGCGACCATCGATTTCTTTAAGGATCACATCCTCTACGTGAACATCCTCCGGAACATGTCCGTCTCCTGTGACTGCGAGGGCATTGCGGCACAGCCCGTCGTCACTCCGAACGTCGGAATCCTGGCATCGCGGGATATCCTCGCGATTGATCAGGCGAGCGTGGACTGTGTCTATGCGATGAAAGAAGAGGATAATCACGACCTCGTGGAGCGGATCGAGAGCCGGCACGGCCTGCGGCAGCTCTCGTACATGAAGGAGATGGGCATGGGGAACAACCGCTACCATCTCCTTGATCTTGATAACGATCGGAAGGAGATTTCGGCAAAGGACGCCGTGGCAGGCGTCGTGCCGTTTGTCAGGGAGGACTGAACATGAGTCTTACGTTTCATCTTTACTACACCGGAACGCACGGGAATGCCGCGGCCTTTGTCCGGGAGATGGAAGAGAGCGGCACCGCGGACCGGATCCGCAGGGAAGTCGGCAACCTGCAGTACGAGTACTTCCAGCCGCTGAAGGACGCGGACACGATTCTTCTCATTGATTCCTGGCGTGATCAGGAGGCGCTCGATGCCCATCACGCCTCTTCGATGATGAAGGAGATCGCAGCACTCCGGGAGAAGTACGATCTTCACATGAAAGTGGAGCGCTTTGTCTCCGCAGAGGATGATCCCGGCGATGCGGCGTTTGTCCGACAGTGAGACTAATTGACAGCGGTCCTTTCCCGTGTTAGAGTGATTCCGATGAAATATTTATAATTACAGCAGGGAGAGGATGAAGATGCAGATTTCTACGAAATTTACGATCGCCGTGCACATACTGGCGGCGACAAAGTACTTCGGAGAGGACCACAAGATCACCAGTCAGTTCCTTGCCGCGAGCATCGGCTCCAACCCGGTGATCGTGCGCAACATCATGCTGCAGCTGCAGAGCGCGGGCCTCATTGAGGTGAAACGCGGCCCCGGCGGGATCACGATCACACGGCCGCTCTCCGAAATCACGTTCCTCGACATCTACAACGCGGTGGAGACGAACAGCGACGAGAACATGTTCCGGTTCCACGAGAACCCGAACCCCGCCTGCCCGGTGGGACGAAACATCCACACCGCCCTCGATGCCTCCCTGCAGGAGATCCAGAATGCCTTCGAGAAGGAACTGGCATCCCACAACGTCGGGGAGGTCTACGACAACATCATCACGGCAATTAAGAGCGCGTCCTGAGCGCGCTCTTCAAGCTCCTCCTTAAACGCCTGTCCTTCATCGGACAGGCGCTTTTTTTGACCTTCCTTATCTGCGATTCTGACGAATTTTATCTTTCCATGTCCTGATTTGTTCACCATTATTGTTATTTTCTTAACACAATCCGCTCTGTGACTGTGGCAATTTGCCCTCAAAAGTGCGAAAATCCTAACAGGATCTGTTTATTTTGGAAGCATTACCGGGCGGGGGGTCCGGTATTCAAAGAAAAGGAGGTAAGACGACAGGAAATGAGCCGACTCAGCATTGTCACACAGAATAGCGCCCAGAAGACCGTGGAAGAGCTCTACAAGGATCTGGAGCGCCGCATTATCGCAAGTCAGCCGGGACTTTGCCCGGTGGATCTTGCCGCGTCCTTTCTGCACATCTGCCATTCCCAGTCCTGCGGCAAGTGCACGCCCTGCAGGGTGGGGCTCGGACGTCTGGAGGATCTGATCCAGATGGTCTTAAACGGCAACGCTGATGAGTCCACGGTGGATCTCATCGATGAGACCGCAGAGACGATCTTTCTCACCGCGGACTGCGCAATCGGCCAGGAGGCCGCCCGCATGGTCCTGAAGGGTGTCCGTGGATTCCGGGATGACTATCTGGAGCACATCCGTCACGGCAGATGCCGGGGACTGCAGAACCAGCCCGTTCCCTGCGTCTTCCAGTGTCCTGCGGGCGTGGATATCCCGGGGTATATCAGCCTGATCCACGAGGGAAGGTACGCCGACGCGGTGCGGCTGATCAGGAAGGACAATCCGTTCCCGTCCGTCTGCGGCCTCATCTGCGAGCACCCTTGCGAGGTCCGCTGCAGAAGGACCATGGTGGACGATGCGATCAACATCCGGGGACTGAAGCGCTTTGCCTGCGAGCATGAGGGAACTCCGAAGCCCTTTGAGAAGGCAGAGCCCACCGGAAAGAAGGTCTCGATCATCGGCGGCGGACCGTCCGGCCTTTCCGCGGCGTTCTATCTCTCCCTCATGGGACATGAGGTCACGGTCTATGAGCAGAGAAAGAGACCGGGAGGGATGCTCCGCTACGGCATCCCCGCCTACCGTCTGCCAAGAGAGGTGCTGGACAATGAGATCGCATTTCTTCAGCAGACCGGTTTCCGAATCGTCACCGGCGTCAGCATCGGGAAGGACATCCCGATCGCGGAACTTCGGGCCGGGTGTGACGCCCTCTACATCAGCATCGGCGCCCACACCGACCGGAAGATCGGCATCGAGGGAGAGGACGCGGAAGGCGTTGTCTCCGCGGTGGAGCTTCTTCGTGCGATCGGAGATGACGAGATGCCGGATTACACGGGGCTTGACATCGTGGTCATCGGCGGCGGAAACGTCGCGATGGACGTCGCAAGATCCGCGATCCGCCTGGGAGCCCGTTCGGTAAAGATCGCCTACAGACGGCGCAGAAAAGACATGACGGCTCTTCCGGAAGAGGTGGAGGGCGCGATCGCCGACGGGTGCGAGGTCCTCGAGATGGAGGCCCCGGTCCGCATTGAGACGACAGACGGGCATGTATCCGCAATGATCCTGCAGCCGCAGCTTGCAGGACCGATTAAGGGCGGGAGACCTGCGACTGTTCCGGCGTCCCAGCCGGAGGATCGCATCCCCTGCGACCGGGTGCTCGTTGCCATCGGACAGGGCATCGACTCGAGAAAGTTCGGGGAGTATGGCATCCCCATCGAGCGCGGCAAGATCGAGGCCTTTGACTGGTCCGGCGTGTCCGGATCCGAGGGGATCTTTGCGGGCGGCGACTGCGTAACTGGTCCCGCGACGGTCATCCGTGCGATTGCCGCCGGGAAGGTGGCGGCTGCAAACATCGACAGCTACCTTGGCTTCAATCATGAGATCACCTCCGATGTGGAGCTTCCGAGGATCCGCTTCGACGACCATGAGCCGCGCGGCAGGATCAACATGAAGGAGCGCCCGGCAGACGAGAGAAAGCACGATTTCAACCTGATGGAGTGCGGCATGACGGAAGAGGAGGCCCGCTGCGAATCCGGCCGGTGCCTGCACTGCGATCACTTCGGCTACGGCATTTTCAAGGGAGGGAGGATTGCGAAATGGTAACCGTCACGATAGATGGAAGAACCGTAAAGGTCCCGGAGCGGACCACCATTCTCGATGCGGCACGCGCTGCCGGCATCCGGATCCCGACTCTCTGCTACTGGAGAGACTTGAACGAGATCGGCGCCTGCAGGGTCTGCGTCGTCGAGGTCGAGGGGTATGAGAGACTGTTCACCGCCTGCAACAACACGGTGGACGAGGGTATGGTCATTCACACGAACTCCGCAAAGGCCCTCGCGGGACGGCGCACCAACGTGCAGCTGATCCTGTCGGAGCACAACACCTCGTGTACGACCTGTGTGAGGAGCGGCAACTGCTCTCTCCAGAACATCGCCCGGGATCTCAACATCCTGGACAACCCCTATCCGATGCACCTGCCAAAGAAGAAGCCCGAGACCGACTTTCCGCTGATCCGGGACAATCAGAAGTGCATCAAGTGCATGCGCTGCGTGCAGGTCTGCGAGAAGGTTCAGAAGACCGGGATCTGGGATGTCATCAACACCGGTGCGCAGACAAGCGTCGACGTGACAAAGGTCTACTCTCTGGAGACCTCCGACTGTGCTCTCTGCGGTCAGTGCATCACCCACTGCCCGACAGGAGCCCTGCGGGAGCGGGACGATACGGCAAAGGTCCTCCGGGCGCTGCATGATAAGGATGTCATGACCGTGTTCCAGATCGCACCCTCGGTACGGGCAGGCTGGGGCGAGATGTTCGGCATGGCGCCGGAAAAGGCAACGGTAAAGCGCCTGGCCGCAGCTCTTCGGACGATCGGCGCCGACTACGTGTTTGACTCCGACTTTTCGGCGGACCTTACGATCATGGAGGAGTCCGCAGAGCTTCTCGAGAGACTGCAGCACAGGGACACGGAGAGCTTCCCGCTCTTTACCTCCTGCTGCCCCGGCTGGGTTCGCTACTGCAAGGGGCATTTCCCGCAGTTCGTCAGTCAGATCTCGACCTCAAAGTCGCCCCAGCAGATGTTCGGGGCAATGATCAAGAGCTATTTTGCAGAGAAGATCGGGACGGATCCTTCAAAGATCTGCAGCATCTCCGTCATGCCCTGCCTTGCAAAGAAAGCCGAGTGCGCGCTGCCGACAATGAAGGATGAAAACGGAAATGCGGACGTTGACATCGTTCTCACAACGCGGGAGGTCTCCAGGCTGATCCGCATGTGCCACATCGTGCCGGACGATCTTCCCGAAGAGGAGATGGACGCGCCCCTTGGCATCGGAAGCGGTGCCGGCAACATCTTCGGGGCAAGCGGCGGCGTCATGGAGGCGGCGCTTCGGACCGCGTATGTGAAGGTCACGGGAAAGAAGCCGGATCTTGACCACACGTTCCTTGCCGTCCGCGGCATGAAGGGATGGAAGGAGGCAGAGTATGATCTTGCGGGGACGAAGCTGAAAGTCGCCGTGGTGAGCGGCCTTGGGAACGCCCATGATCTTCTTACTGCGCTGGAAAAGAAAGAGGTCTCCTACGACTTTGTCGAGGTCATGGCCTGTCCCGGCGGGTGCGTCGGAGGCGGCGGACAGCCGATTCACGACGGCACCGAGATGGCGCCTCTTCGTGCTCCCGCGCTGTATGAACAGGACAGGGCGATGTCTCTTCGCATGTCCCACGAGAATCCGGCGATTCAGACCTGCTACGAGGAATACCTTGGAAAGCCGCTCTCGCCCCTTGCGGAAAAACTCCTGCATACGGACCAGCACGGGTGGTTTATGCCGGGCGAAGATGTAGTAAAATAGTTGAGATTTAACCGGAAGGGCAGGCTTCTCTGCCCTTCTTTTCGGCAATACAGATACGACAGTCAGGTGGGCAGGATGTCAGGAAATACGGACCGGAAATTGTATACGTTTGACAGTGCAAGGCGAAAGGACTTCGAGATGCTGAAGATCCCGCTCGGAATCTACCAGTATGTGAACGGAAGATCCAACGTACTTCTCATCTCCGACGGGCTGTGTGAGCTCGTGGGAAGGGAGCGCTCCGACCTGATGTCGGGCCTCAATGAGTCGATGTTCCGGAACGTCCACCCGGACGATGCGCCCCGCATCGCGCAGATCGGAGAGCGGTTTGCGTGCCATGAGAGTCCGGACTACGATGTCATCTACCATGTGCGGGTGAAGGACGGCAGCTGGCACATCTTTCACACCATCGGCAACTGGCAGGTCATGGAGGATGGAACTCAGCTCGCGTTCCTGTACTACACGGACATGTCGCAGAGCACGGATCAGATCAAAAAGCTGAGTGAGGGCTTTGAGGATCAGATGAAGAGCCGCGTGTACCGGGACGAGCTGACGGGACTTCCGAATCTCAACTACTTCTACGAGTTCGCCCAGGAGTTCTGCGCGGCATCCCGGCAGAACAGGGAGGAACCTGTGCTGGTACAGTTCTGCCTGGGACAGCTGAACGACTACAATGCGCTCTACGGCTTTAAGGAAGGCGACCGGCTTCTTCAGAACACGGCGGATATCCTGCAGGAGATTTTTGACGGCACGCTGATTGCAAGGAGCCGGGGAAAGCACTTCTTTGTCATCTGCGGAAGAGATCATGTGGAGGAGAAGGTCCGGAGGGCATCTGAGAGGATCCGGGAGGCAGCCCTTGGCGGGTGCCTGCAGCTGCAGGTGGGACTTTGCGGCTTTGACAAAACGGACGACCTGTCCGTGGTCCTCGATCACTCCACGGCGCCACTCCGGAGCATCGGGACGAACACGCAGAAGGTTTCTGCCTGGTATGACGGGACCCTTGAGGAGAAGGCAAGAGAGCGCTCCTATGTCCTCGACAACTTCGGGCGGGCACTGAAAAACCGCTGGATCCGGGTCTTTTATCAGGCACAGGTCCGGTCAGACAGCGGTAAGATCTGCGGGTACGAGGCCCTGGCCCGCTGGCAGGATCCAAAGCTCGGGCTTCTTTCTCCCGGCATTTTCATTCCGGTTCTCGAGGAGTACCACCGGATCCGCGAGCTCGACCGGTACATGCTCGAGGAGGTCTGCCATCAGATGCAGCAATTCCGGAAGCAGGGCTGCCGCGTGGTACCGGTCTCCGTGAATTTCTGCGCGGAGGATCTCGAGCAGGAGGGAAGCCTTCCCGCGTTTCTGAAGGTCCTGGAGAAGTACGGTTGCACGCCGAAGGACATCGTCATCGAAATCACGGAGCGCGAGAGCGTCGGGAGCGGCGGTCTCTTTAAGGAAAACATGAAGCGCTTTCGGGACGCCGGATTTCAGGTCTGGGTCGACGATTTCGGCAGCGGCTATTCCGCCCTCAACGTCCTGCAGAGCTACAGCTTTGATCTCATCAAGCTGGACCGGCCGTTTGTCCGCGATCTTGACGAAAACGGCGGTGCGAACCGGAAGATCATCGAGGGGATCGTCAGGGTCGCAAAGGCCCTTGGCATTCACACCCTCGCGGAGGGCGTGGAGACAAAGGAGCAGGCGGCATTCCTTGCAGGCGCTGGTTGCGAAATGATGCAGGGGTTCCTGTTCCATAAGCCGGAACCCTTCGACGATGCCGCATCGCTCCCGCCGGCCGATGCCATGGAAGACGTGCAGCATTCATGAAATGAAATCCTGCATTCGGATCTGATTCTGTACCCCGCACGGGAAGAACGGTATACTCCACATCTGGAAATGATGACTGTGAACGAAAACTCGTGAGAGGTGACAGGATATGAATAACAGAGTGCTTGGACAGGATCTTGCAGTATCCCCGGTGGGACTTGGCTGCATGGGGTTTTCCCACGGATACGGGGCGGCAACGGAGGAAAAGGAAGCGGAAGAGCTGATCCGGAAGGCGTATGACCTTGGCTATACCTTCTTTGATACGGCAGAGGTCTACGGGACGGAGGACGATCCGCACCACAACGAAAAGCTGGTCGGTCGGGCGCTTCATGACATCCGGGACAGGGTGGTGATTGCAAGCAAGTTCGGGCTTTCCTTTGACAAGTCCGCGGGAAAGGCACCCTATCCCCTGATCCCCGATGCAAGGCCGGAGACGATCAGGCGTTCTGTCGAAGAATCGCTTGAGAGATTAAACACCGATCACATCGATCTCTACTTCCAGCACCGCATTGACCCGGAGGTCTCCCCGGAGGAGGTCGCGGGAACCATGGCGGATCTCATCAAGGAAGGGAAGATCACCTACTGGGGCATCTCGGAGGCAAATGAGGCGTATCTTCGCCGCGCGAATGCGGTGTGTCATGTGACGGCCGTTGAGAACCGCTACTCCATGATGGCAAGACAGTATGAGGCGCTGTTCCCGGTCCTGGAAGAGCTGCAAGTCGGTTTTATCGCCTTCTCCCTGATGGCGAACGGATTCCTCACCGGAAAGTACGGAAAGGGACAGCACTTTGATGCGGCGACCGACTACCGCGCGGCGATGCCGCAGTTTACCGATGCGGCCGTGGAGCAGAATCAGAGACTTTTACAGCTCCTGAATGATCTGGCCGCGGAAAAGAGCGCCACTCCGGCGCAGATCTCCCTTGCATGGATGTTGAACAAAAAGCCATGGATCGTTCCCATCCCGGGAAGCCGGAAACTCTCCCGCATGGAGGAAAACTTCCACGCATCGGACATCGTTCTCACGAAGGACGAGGTTGCAGCCATCGACAAAGCCCTTGACGGCGTCGGCATGTCCGCAGTCTTTGGCGGAAGCAGGGTGAAGCGAAGATAGGAGCCTTCTCAGTCTCCCCGGATGCTGGAGATTCCGCTCTCGAACAGACGGTTCGTGAGAGATATCAGATCCTCGAGGGGAAGCTTCTTTCCATCCGCCACCCACTGCCGGTAGAGGTTTACGGAGCCGACGCACAGGAAGGTGTTGATGAGGTTCTGCTCTTCTGTCGAGTAGGAGGCGTAGGGGTTATAGCGGGAGCGGTTGTGGACCTTTGTCGCAAGAAAGAGCCGGTCGGAAAAGGCCCGGTAGCTGCCTGTGCAGACCATGCGCTCCACGTAGGGTTCCTGGCGCGCCATGAAGGTGAAGAAGACGCGGTTGACCTCGGGAAACGGCGCATCGGGCGGCAGCCTGTCGATCTCTTCGTAA
Source organism: uncultured Lachnospiraceae bacterium (assembly GCA_900315055.1). Classification (GTDB taxonomy): domain Bacteria; phylum Bacillota; class Clostridia; order Lachnospirales; family Lachnospiraceae; genus CAG-791. Next base: position 31,614 of record OMXP01000009.1, on the reverse strand, counting down.
TATCCCTCTGCGATATCGTTCAGCACGTCCTCAAAGAGCGCCTCAATGCAGGTGTAGTGCAGGTAGAAGGTCTTCCGGTGGATCGCTGCCCTCTCCGTCAGGTCCCGGACCGTGATCTGCTCCGGGTCCATCTCCATGACCATCTCCTTGAAGGCATCGCGGATGGCCTTCTGTGTTTTCTGTACCCGAAGATCGGTCTTCCGGTTCCCCACAGGTATCTCGTTCATATGCACTCCGTTTCTGTCCACAGTGCCCAAAAGTGTGGCATAATCCACGTTCCCCGGACACTGGTCATTGTACTTGTCCTGTTTTTTATCATAATGGCTTTAAGGGAAACAGACAACACGTGGACATTAACTGCAGGACGGCACTGCCTCTCTGCAGTACGGATTGATGGAGTAAAGGTGGTTTTCACATGAAAAAGATGCTGGTTGTGTATTATTCCTGGGCCAACGGGAATACGAAGAAGATCGCAGAAGAGCTGGCCGGTAAGACCGGCGCGGATCTTGCGCGCATTGAGACCGTGAAGGACTATGACGGCTCCTGCGACGAGGTCGTGGAGCAGGGCAAGGTTGAGGTCGAAAAGGGATACCTGCCACCGATTAAGGACCTTGGTGTTTCGATTTCTGATTACGACGTCATCGCCGTCGGCACGCCGACCTGGTGGTATACCATGGCACCCGCGGTACATACCTTCCTGAAGAGTCAGGACTGGACGGGCAGGACCGTAATCCCGTTCATGACAAACGGCGGCTGGCCGGGACATGTGATCAAAGACATGAAAGCTGCCTGCAGGGGTGCCTCCTTTATCTGTGATGCACAGATTCGCTTTGACTCCACCGGCGGGGACCGCATGGTGACAAAGCAGAGCGAGGTGGATTCCTGGATCGAGTCGGTAAAGAAAGAACTCTCCCGCTGACAGCTTTATAGAATTACAAGGTGTGATGTCCGGTTTTTTGGCCGGGCATCTTTTTTTCGCGCCCTTTTTCGCGCGTGCTATCATGAGCGAAGGAGTGGATATGAGTAGAGAACAGATGCACGATGCCGACATGCGGGAGCCGCTGTTTGACTTTCTGGATGCGCACTACGGGATGAACCGGATTCTCGAAGAGAAGACGATGGGAAAATCGAGGGCTGATGTGGTCATGGTCCTGCCGGACAAGGTTGTCGGAATCGAGATCAAGTCCGATGCGGACACCTATGCAAGGCTCTCCCGTCAGGTGAAGGACTACGACCGGTACTTTGATGCGAACATTGCGGTGGTGGGCTCTCACCACGGCCTTCACATCGAGGAACATGTTCCCGACTACTGGGGGATCATCACGGTGGAGGAGACAGAAAAGGGCTTTGATTTCTACGTCCTCCGGGAGTTTCTCCCGAACCAGAAGAACGTTCTCAAAAAGAAGATGGAGCTTCTCTGGCGCCCGGAGCTTGCCGCGATTCAGAAACAGCACGACATGCCAAAGTACCGGGAGAAGAGCCGGGCATTTGTTACGGGAAAGATCCTCGCCCTTGTGCCGGAGAGGATTCCCGTGGACGTGCTGAATCGGGAGATCAGCGATCAGCTCTTTGAGCGGGACTATACGCTGGCAGACAGAGAAAGGAGCCGTTTGTGAGACAGGTACCGACGAAGATGGAAGTGCGCGGGGCGCACCTCCACAACCTCAAATCCGTGGATGTTGACATCCCGCTGCAGAAGATCACGGCAGTCGCCGGGGTGTCGGGCTCCGGGAAGAGCTCACTGTCTCTTGGCGTTCTCTACGCCGAGGGGAGCCGTCGCTATCTCGAGGCGCTCTCGACCTATACGAGACGAAGGCTCACCCAGGCACAGAAGGCGGACGTTGATGAGGTGCGCTATGTTCCCGCGGCCCTTGCCCTTCGCCAGCGCCCCGGAGTTCCCGGGGTGCGCAGCACCTTCGGCACGATGACGGAGCTTCTGAACAGTTTGCGGCTTCTCTTCTCCCGCGTCGGGAGCCACCGCTGTCCGAACGGTCACTACGTGGCGCCCTCGATGAACGTCGCCCTGGAAAAGGATCTCGTCTGCCCTGTCTGCGGGGCGCATTTCAGGGGACCAGGGGCGGAGGATCTTGCCTTCAACAGCGCCGGTGCCTGCAGGACCTGCGGCGGCACGGGCGTGACGCGGGTTGTCGATGAGTCGACCCTGGTGCCGGACGAGAACCTGACCATCGACGAGGGCGCCGTGCTTCCCTGGCAGACCCTCATGTGGTCTCTCATGAAGGACATCGCACGCAAGATGGGTGTCCGGACCAATGTGCCCTTCAAGGACCTGACCCCGAAGGAGCGGGACATTGTCTTCCACGGCCCTGCGGTCAAGCAGAACATCGTCTATCAGAACCGCACGACAGGCGAAGCCGGGGACATGGACTTCACCTACTTCAACGCAACCTACACCGTCGAGAATGCCTTAAAGCGCGTAAAGGACGAGAAGGGCATGAAGCGGGTGGAGAAGTTCCTGAAGGTCGGCGTCTGTCCGGACTGCCACGGCACAAGGCTCTCGGAAGAAGCCCGTGCGCCGAGAGTGCGGGGCATCTCCCTCGATCAGGCGTGCGAGATGACGCTCTCGGACCTCATCGTCTGGGTAAAGGGCGTGCCGGAAAGTCTTCCCGAGGAGCTTCGGCCCATGGCGGAGAGCATCTGCGCCTCGTTCCTCGAGACCGCAAAGCGCCTTGTGGACCTTGGGCTTTCCTACCTTTCGCTGGACCGCGCGGCATCGACCCTCTCCACCGGAGAGCGGCAGCGCATGCAGCTTGCCCGGGCAGTCCGGAACCGCACCACGGGCGTTCTCTACGTTCTTGACGAGCCGTCGATCGGCCTCCACCCGGCAAACCTCGAGGGGCTTTCCGGCGTCATGGAGGATCTCGTATCGGACGGCAACACCGTGGTTCTCGTGGACCACGACACAAGGGTCCTGAAGAAGGCCGACTACCTCATCGAGATGGGGCCGGATGCCGGAGCAGGAGGCGGCCGTGTGATCGCGAAGGGGACGATTGACGAGATCGAGAAGAACCCGGCATCCAGGATCGGACCCTTCCTTGCAGGGCGTCAGGTGGAAGTGCGAAAGAGAGCCGAAAAGGAGCATCTCTTTGACTTTGGAACGATTCGTCTTTCGACAGGGCAGCTGCACACGGTGCAGCCGCTCACGGTGTCGATCCCGAAGGGAAGGCTCTCCGTGGTCACCGGGGTGTCCGGCTCCGGGAAGACGACGCTTGTTCTCGAGAGTCTGATTCCGGCGCTTACCGCAAAGATTGCGGGGAAGGAGCTGCCATCTCACGTGAAGGAGATCGAGGCACCGGGGATCGGGCAGGTAAAGCTCATCGACGCGACGCCGATCGGCATCAATGTCCGCTCGACGGTTGCAACCTACGCGGGTGTCCACGACGAGCTTCGAAAGCTCTACGGGAAGACGGAGGATGCGAAGAAGGCAGGGTACAGGGCCGGTGACTTCTCCTACAACACGGGGAAGCTTCGGTGTCCTTCCTGCGACGGGACGGGGACGATCAGTCTCGACGTGCAGTTCCTGCCGGATGTCGAAATCACCTGTCCTGCCTGCAACGGCACACGGTATTCGGAAGATGCGGACCGTATCCTCTGGACGAACAAAGAGGGAAAGACCTACTCCCTGCCGCAGCTCATGGCGATGAGCGTCGATGAGGCGCTCACGGCCTGCAAAGACCTTTCCATGGTGCGGAAACGCCTGCAGGTGCTGCATGACCTGGGACTCGGGTATCTCACCCTCGGAGAGGAGACGCCGGGGCTTTCCGGCGGCGAGGCACAGCGCCTGAAGCTTGCCGGGGAGCTCACGAGGGCACAGGACGATTCCCTGTTTGTCTTCGATGAGCCGACGATCGGACTCCATCCGCTCGACGTGGAGACACTCCTTCGCGTGTTCCAGACGCTGATTGAAAACGGGGCAACGCTTGTTGTCATCGAGCACGACCAGGACGTCATTAAAAACGCGGACTATCTCATCGACATGGGACCCGGCGGCGGGAAAGAGGGCGGCCGCATCGTGGCGGCGGGAACTCTGGAGGAAATCAGAGACTGCAAGGAGAGCCTCACCGGGAAGTATCTGAGGGATTAAAAATGGACCGAAATATTGAAAAGTACCGCGCCTTTGTGGCGGCGGCAGACTGCGGGAACGTGACGAGGGCAGCGGCATCGCTCTCGGTCTCCCAGTCAACCGTCAGCAAGATGATCTCGGATCTCGAGAAGGAATGGGATCTGACGCTGATGCTAAGAAACCGCTACGGCGTAAAGCTCACCCCGGACGGGGAGCTGCTCCTTCCGTATGTCAGGCACCTTCTCGAGGACTGCGAAAAGCTCGAGGAGAAGGTGACGGATATCCGGGGGCTCTCAAGCGGCATCATCCGCATCGGGACGTTCCAGAGCATCGCGGAGCACTGGATGCCGAAGATCATCCGGTCCTTCCACGCGGACTACCCGAATATCCGATACGAGCTTCTCATGGGAGACTATGACGAGATCGAGAACTGGATCGAGCAGGGGAGGGTCGACTGCGGGTTTCTCCGCCTTCCGACCCGCCCGGAGTTCGACACGCTCTTCCTGACCGACGATACCTACCGGGTGGTGCTGCCAAAGGACCATCCGCTCGGCAGAAAGAGCGCCATTGATCCGCAGGATCTCAACGGCCTTCCGTTCCTTCTTCTCGAGCACGGCGGAAGGACCGAGGTCTCGGAGCTTCTCGAGCGCTATCACATCACACCGGACGTTCATTTCACCACCTGGGATGACTACGCGATCATGGCCATGGTGGAGAGCGGGCAGGGCGTTGCCATCCTGCCGCAGCTGATCCTGCAGAGGATTCCGTATGATATCCTGATCAGGCCCCTGAGCGTCCCCGCAAAGAGCAGGATCGTGCTGGCAATGAAGAACCGGAAGACGATCTCAAAGGCCATGGCAAAGTTTCTCGAGTACCTGCCGGTCAGGGAGAAGGAAGATTAGTCCCCGACTCTGCAGAAGGAAAAGTCATCGAAGGTCCCCCAGGCGCCCGCATTGCAGGTGCCGCGGACACCGACCTTTATGGTGCAGGGAGCGGTGATAGTTATGCCGTCGATCTTTGCCTCCTGAAACTTTGCCCAGCCCTGTGGTGTGACAGAGGCGCTTCCGAGGATGGTCCCGTCTTCCGTTTCCGCGAAGGCATCGAATACGGAAGACTCTGCATCTCCTCCCTGGAGATAGCAGGTCAGGGCATAGATGCCGGGCTCTGTCACGGACACCTCCTGCACGGCGGAGAAGGTAAAGGAAGAGTCGCTCCAGAAGTGGAGTGCCCTGTCACCGGCCCTGGCATCGGATTCCTTGTCCTGAATGTCCAACGGACCCTGCAGGATCCAGGGAGCAGAGGAATCGTCCTCAAAGGACGGATTTTTCAGGAGGTTCTGGTACGCGATCGTGAGCGTACAGGCGGCGGCAAGGTCATACCCGTCCACGCTTCCCGAAATCTCCCAGGTCCCCGCACCTTTTTGGACGGCGCTCTGAAGAGCTTTCGCGTCCCAGGTGACGGGGACCTCTTTGGTCCTTGCGGTGTTGAACCGGACTGTCACGGTATCCGGAAGAGAGGGATCCTCCCCGGCAAGGGCTGAGACGCTGACTGGCAGGATCCCGACGGCTTCTTCTTTGACCTCCTGTCCCGTATAGACGAGCGAGAAGACGTTCAGGGAATCGAGGGGATAGCCGTTGCGGTCAAAGAGCGCCTGGTTGTCCCAGCCGCTTCCGCCATAGGTATTCCCCACATGGTCCGGATCATAGCTGTCTGCATAGGACGAGGCCCAGCCGCAGCCGTACGTCTCCCAGAGAGCGGAGCGCTCCTTCCTTGTCTTCGTGCCCTCCGGGTCCACCGTAATCCAGGCAGGCTCCCAGTAGAAGACGCCGATGCCGGCATCGCTGTCGACAGCATGGACGGCGCGGATGACGGAGGCAAGGGCGTCCGCCTGTCCCTGCACGCTGATATCGTATGCAAAGTCAAGGCCCTCGGTCTTTGAGGTGATGACATTTGCCGTGCCGTCGCTGTCTTCATCGGTAAAGGGGTACGAGGTCTCTGCGACGAGCACCTCTTTTCCGTACGTGTCCGCGATCCCGGACAGGATGGAGGTGAGGTCCTCTGTCGTTCCGTGCCAGTAGGGGTAGTAGGACGCGGCAAAGACATCATAGTCGACGCCGTGTTTTTTCAGCATGGCCGCGATGCCCGAAAACTCCTCCGGGTTTGTGAAGTGGACGGCGACTCTGATGTCGGCGCCTTTTGCCGCCGCAAGATCCCGCACGGCCTTGGACCCTGCGGAAAAGAGACGGCACATGGCGTCCTCATCGCTCTCCCCGGCGATCCCGTTTACGGTCTCGTTTCCGATCTGCACCATGCCGACATCGACGCCGGCAGTCAGAAGTTTGTCGAGGCACTGCGTCGTGTAGGCAGAGAGGGCATCTGCTTTTTCCGAAAGATCCTTGCCGCTCCAGGCTTTCGGGACAAGCTGTCTGTCGGGATCTGCCCAGAAGTCGGAGTAGTGGAAGTCTATAAGGACCCGGAGCCCCGCGTCTGTTGCGAGCTTTCCGATCACAATGGCGTTATTGATGTCACAGTCCCCGCCGCCGTATCCGTTTCCGTCCGCATCATAGGGATCATTCCAGACGCGAAGGCGCACCCAGTTGATGCCGGCGTTTTTCAGCTGCTCCATGAAGGCTTCCGGGGTCAGGGCATTTCCGTCTCTGTCCCGGAAGATCACGCCGGCCTTGATCTCGCTCGCATAGGTCGAAAGATCCACCCCGCGGATGAAATCATCCGACAGACCATCGATCTTTTCGACATAAACCTTCTCCAGGGCATCCTTTTCCGGCTCCGGAACTTTGCCGGTGTCTGTGGCCGAAGTCAGCGGCGCATCCGGGTCATATGCAGAATGGTCCGTGCCGTCGACAACGGTGACAACGGAACTGCCCTCACCGGTTGCAGCTGCTGAAGTGCTTTCCGTTGTCACAGTGCTCTGCTGTTCTGCACTCCCGCACCCTGCAAGACAGATGGACAGCAGAATGGATACCGGCATCAAAGATCGTCTCATTTTTCTCCCCCCGTATTCGTTCCGCGGCTTGCTGATTGCTCTAGGACTCGTTCACGCGCTTTCCTGTCATGTGGTCAATGGTAAGCTCGAGGCACTGCACCACGGAGCCGGTGCGCTTGAGGTCCTCGTCCACAAAGTCCTTCGGATCATAGCGGTAGCCGATGAGGCGGGCGATGCGGATGTTCTCCTCCCGGTCCTCGATGATGCGGATCCTGCCGAAGATGACGACGCTGTTTACGTTGAGACCGAGTTTTCCCTCTTCGAGGACGCCCTCGTCATAGAGCGTAAAGCAGACGCGGCTGTCCTTTTTCAGCGCATCGATCTTGTGGCCCTGCCGTGCGCCGTGGAAGTAGATCTTTCCGTTGTCATAGACAAAATCGATCGGGATTCCGTAGGGATAGCCGTCCTCTCCGTGCACGGAGAGAACCCCGCGCTTTACGGTGGTAAGAAGGCTCTCACACTGTTCCTTTGTCAGCTGCTGCCTGAAGCGTCTCATGGTTCGAAACATATCGGTATTCCCCTTTCCGGATTGTGCCTTTTGACCGTATTTTACCCCAAACCGGGCTGTTTTCGTTGACTTTCGTCACGGGGAACGGGATAATTGACTCGATATATCTTGGGGGGATCGGGGAGTTATGGAAAAGAAGTTCCGGCAAATTCAGGAGAGGACGATGGTGCTCTTCTGTGTTCTTTTGGTCACACTTGCGTCCTTTCTTACCTTTCTTTACGTCACCAGTTCCAACTACAATATCCGCAAGAATGCGGCAAGCCTTGTCACGGCGAACAACCGTGAGATGGAGCTGAATATCGACAACTATCTCGACAAGGTGCAGGAGGCTTCCGACCTTCTGTTCTCGGATCCGATGTACTACACCTATGATCCCACGAAGGAGAACACGACCCGCTACGATCAGCTGCAGGCGCGCTCCGCCCTCGAGACGAGGATCATGAACCTCGGCATTCTCGACAACTACACGGATTTCTTCGTGCTCTATTCCAACAACGACCGCGTCGGCTGGTCCTGCCAGACGACGGTGGACATGTTTTCGGACCTGGACATGTACGCGGAGTGCGCAAAGGTGCTCGATAACGCACAGGACAGTTCCGACCATTCCAAGGCGGACGCCTTCGTCTTTCAGCTGAACGGAAATCTCGATCACATCTACTATCTCAAGCGATACAACGAAAACGCGATCATCCTCATCTCGTTCTTTACGAAGGAGCTGGAGAACTACTTTGAGATCCCGGACCAGCTGACCGGCATGCAGCTATGCCTGGTGGACAGGGAAAACACGATTATCTACAGCAATGATGCGGCATCCATCGGGCAGTCCCTGGACCCGGAGGTTGTACAGACGCTCGGGGATCTCGTGAACGGCTCGGTTCTCACCAAAAAGATCCTCATCACGACGGACGAGTGCCGGAACTCCTGGCGCGTCATCTGTACGCTCCCGACCTCGATTCTGGTCCGGGACAACACGCGCTTTCTCTGGCACAGCCTTGTGGTTGTCATCCTCATGGTTCTGCTGATTCTTGTCTTTGCCGTCCGCGAGGTGAGACTGATGAACGTCTCGGCCAATGAGATCGTGGACTCTCTGCAGGACGAGGCCGTGCACGACCGCATGACGGGGCTTCTCAGGAAGGAGATCTTCCCCGAGGAGGCAGAAAAGATCCTCGAGGTGCAGGATCCCGCAAGGCAGAGAAGCTTTACGATCCTGGATCTCGACAACTTCAAGCAGGTGAATGACACCATGGGCCATCTTGCCGGGGATCAGGTGATCCGCTCCTTTGCGGACTGCCTCTCAAAGATCTTCGGCTCCGAGTTTATTCTCGGACGGCTTGGCGGAGACGAATTCGGGGTCCTCGGGAATCTCGAGGTCGAAAGCCCCGGGCAGATGCAGAAGGAGATGGAAAAGTATCTTACGGCCCTCCGGAAGAGCTTCAATGAGGATCTCGGGCAGAAGTACAGCGCCGTGTCCTTGAACTTCAGTTCCGGCACGGTGGGGGTAAAGGATAGCAAAGAGGAGTTCTCTTCCCTCTATGAGCGGGCGGATCATCTGCTCTACGAGGCAAAGCGGGCCCATAAGGGGCAGGACCGCTATGACTTTGGCGGGGAGGTGAGCGCATGAACAGGGACAGAGGGCACATCGCAAACCGGATCCTGCTGATTCTTCTGATGGCGGTCATTACCGTCGCCGGCCTCGTGTACGTGCTCTTTACGGCAAGCACCATCATCATCAACGACACGCACCAGGAGACCACGATCTCCTTCAGCTGGTGGGGAAACGATGACCGCAACAGCTACACCCTCGAGGGGGTGCAGGAATTCATGGAAAAGAACCCGGAGATCGCGGTGGATACGACCTACAGCGTCTGGTCCGGCTATGAGCAGAAGGAGAGAATCCACATGATGTCCGGCACGGAGCCGGATCTGATGCAGATCAACTACAACTGGATCCACACCTACTCCCCGGACGGGAACGGGTACTACGACCTGTATCAGCTGGGCGATACCCTGGACCTTACCGCCTACACGGACGCGGACCTTGCACCCGCTGTTGTGAACGGCAAGCTGAACGGCCTTCCGACCTCCTACAACGCGACGGTGTTCTACTTCAACAAGACGATCTATGATCAGTACGGACTGGAGCTCCCGAAGACCTGGGAGGATCTTGTTGCGGATGCAAAGGTACTGGGACAGGACGGCATCTATCCCCTGTACATGGACCGCAAGCACCTGTTTCTCTCGGTCCTTGCCTGGTATGAGCAGAAGAGTGGAAAGACGGTGTTCTCATCGGATGACGGAAGCTACATCGGAGATGCCGACACGGCAGCACAGCTGCTTTCCCTCTATCAGACGATCATTGAGGACGGCGTTGCGCCCTATCCCAAGGACTTCGGCTTTGACAGCTACCTGAAGGCAAAAGCCGCAGGCGCCGGGTTCTGGGCAAGCGAGGCTGCGCGTTACACGGATGATCTCACGGAAGACGGATACGAGATGGTCCTCGTCGATCCCATGACGACGAAGGACCCTGCAAGGAGCCCTGGATGGCGCGTCAAACCGACGATGCTCTATGCGATCTCCGCATATACGGACCACCCGGAGGAGGCGGCAAAGCTTCTGAACTTCCTCGTCTCGGATCCCGACATGGCATCCCTGCAGGGACTGGAGCGGGGCATCCCGATCAACAGGAAGGCCTATGAGACATTGACAGAGGAGGGAACTCTTGAGGGCGCGGACAAGGCCGCCGGAGAGCAGGTGATCGACCGCCTGCAGAGCGATGCCCTCATGGTGCCCGCGATGGAGGATTCAGACGTCATCGATGCCTTTGAAGATGCGGGAGACAGGCTCCTGTACGATAACGGAAACCTGCAGGACTGCGCAAAGGACCTCGACGAGAACTGGCGCGCGATCGTCAATTCCTGAAGAAAAGGTACAAAGAAGAGGGAGGACAGAGCACTCTGCCCTCCTTCTTTTTCTTTCCGTGACAGACGACGCGGAAAGAACTACACTTTTTCAGAATGAATCGAAAAGAAATGCTGCTCTGAAAGGAGACGGACATGCAGGCATTGTCGGACAGAACAAGGGACTTTACGGATTCGGTGATCCGCAGGATGACGAGGATCTCGAACCGCTGCGGGGCGGTGAATTTAAGCCAGGGCTTCCCGGACTTTACGCCGCCGAAGGAGATCCTGAAGCGCCTCTCAGAGGTTGCCTATGAGGACTTTAATCAGTACTCCATTACCTGGGGTGCCGCAAACCTTCGGGAGGCGATCGCAAGAAAGCAGGAGCACTTCATCGGAGGTTACGGGGCCGTGACGACGTATCATACGGAGGATACCGGCGCTTTCCCGATCGATCCGGAGTCGGAGATTGTCGTCACCTGCGGAAGCACCGAGGCGATGATGGCCGCGATGATGACGGTGTGCAACTCCGGGGACAAGGTCATTGTCTTCTCCCCGTTCTATGAAAACTACGGCGCCGATGCGATCCTCTCCGGCGCGGAGCCGATCTATGTGCCGCTCGTTCCGCCGGATTTCCACTTCGATGCGAACGTCCTCGAGGACGCCTTCAAACAGAAACCGAAGGCTCTGATCCTGTGCAACCCCTCGAACCCCTGCGGCAAGGTGTTCACGAAGGAAGAACTGCAGACGATCGCGGATCTTGCGATCAAGTATGATGCCTACGTCATCACCGATGAGGTGTACGAGCACATCGTGTATGAGCCGTACCGCCATACGTATATCGCGACCCTGCCCGGCATGCGGGAGCGCACCATCATGTGCTCCTCTCTGTCAAAGACCTACTCCATCACTGGCTGGCGACTTGGCTATGTCATTGCTCCTCCAAGGATCATTGACACCGTCAAGAAGGTGCATGACTTCCTGACCGTCGGCGCGGCGGCACCGCTCCAGGAGGCGGTGGTCACGGGACTCAATTTCCCGGATTCCTACTACGAAGACCTGCAGAAGGTGTACACGCACAAGAGGGATCTCTTCCTCCATGGACTGGACGATCTTGGGATCCGGCACACGAACCCTCAGGGCGCCTACTACGTGCTCTGCGACATCTCGGAGTACGGGTATGAGAGCGACCTTGAATTCTGCGAGAAGCTTGCCGAGAAGGTCCGGGTCGGCGCGGTGCCGGGATCGAGCTTCTTCAAGGAAAACGAAAACCGGTATATCCGCTTCCACTTCGCAAAGAAGGATGAGACCCTGGAAAAAGCCCTCGAGAACCTTGCGGACATCGGCAGGATGAAGAAATAACTATTCATCTGCTGAATGACGTTCTTCAGAAACGATTCTGTACAATCCTCCGGATCCCTGTAGAATACAGGCATAGAGAAAAACAAAGACGTCAGATGAACCGGAAGGAGCATACAGAAATGAAAAACACATGGAAGGCAATCGTCGCAGGGGCTGCAGCTCTGATCCTCACCGCCTGCGGCAGTACGGCAGGAAGTACGACAACAACCACAGCCACGACAGCTCCCGCAGCAGCATCGACCGTTAAGACCACGGATCAGGACACGGAGAGCACGACATCGGAGACGACAGCACAGAGCACGTCGTCCGATACGGGCAGCAACGTCCTTGTGGTGTACTATTCGGCAAGCGGCAATACGCAGGCTGTGGCAGAGGAGATCGCAGATGCCGTGGGCGCGGATCTCTTTGAGGTGACACCAAAGGAGCCCTACACCGACGATGATCTCAACTGGAGCAATCCGGACTCGAGGGTCTCGAAGGAGCACGACGATGAATCCCTGCGGGATGTGCCGCTTACCACGACCAGCGTCGACAACTGGGATTCCTATGACATGGTGTTCATCGGCTATCCAATCTGGTGGGGCATTGCCGCCTGGCCGATGGATTCCTTTGTGAAGGCCAATGATTTTACCGGAAAGACGGTGATCCCGTTCTGCACCTCCTCGTCCTCCGGCATCGGAGACAGCGCGGATCTTCTCTCTGAGGATGCCGGCACCGGAACCTGGCTTGACGGAGAGCGCTTCTCCAGCCACCCGAATGCGGACGATGTGACGGCCTTTGCACAGAGCGTCCTCGCACAGTAGACAGATCTTTTCAACCTGATATCCTCTTTCTTTTCTTTGGACCCGGAACCCCCGGGTCTTTTTTGCATCCGGAGCACTTTTCTGTCAGGATGGGAGAAGAACAAAGAGCAGCAGGCTGAGAAGAAAGGAGAGCACAGGATGAAGAAACTTGGACTGATCGGCGGCACCGGACCGGAGTCGACCATCAGCTATTATCAGGGACTGACAGCGGGAGTGCAGAAGAAGACCGGAGCCTTCCCGCCTCTTGTCATCGAGAGCAGGAGCGTATTCGATGTCCTCTCCTTCTGTGAGAGGAAAGACTTTGACGGTCTTGCCTCGTATCTCTCAGACGGGATCAGCTGCCTTGCAGCTGCAGGCGCCGACTTTGCCTGCTTTACCGGCATCACCCCGCACGTCGTATTCGGAAAGGTGCAGGAACGCTCTCCGATTCCCCTTGTCAGCATGGTCGATACCGCAGTGACGGTGGCAAAACGGCAGGGCATTCAGAAGGTCGTACTTCTTGGCACGTACCCCACGATGTCCGGGACGTTTTTCCGGGAGGCATTTGAAGCGCAGAGAATCTCCGTCGTCACCCCGAAGGAAGAGGACATGCGCTATATCGGAAACAAGATTGAGACCGAGCTTGAGGTCGGAAAAGTCCTGAACGAACCGCAGGGGAAACTCTGTGGCATTGCAAAGGGACTCGCCCTGGAGAGCGGTGCCGGGGCAGTGGTTCTTGGCTGCACGGAGCTTCCGATGATCCTGAACGGGTCCCTGCTTCAGATCCCGTGCCTTGACGTGTGCAGGATCCACATCGAAACGCTGATCCGCATGATCTGCGGGGAGGAAGTGATCGCATGAAGATCCTCATTTCCCCCGCCAAAAAGATGCGCATCGACACCGACGACTTTGCTCCGAAGGACCTGCCCGTGTTCCTGGACCGGGCGGAGAAACTTCGGTCATATCTTCAGGGACTCTCCTTTGAGGAGCTTCGCCGCCTTCTTGCCTGCAATGAGAAGATCGCAGGGGAAAACAGCCTTAGGCTCCAGGACATGGACCTTCGGGCGAACCTGACGCCTGCGATCCTCTCGTACGACGGGATTCAGTACACCTACATGGCCCCGCGGGTGTTCACGGATGAAGCCCTTTCCTACATACAGGAGCACCTCCGGATCCTGTCCGGGGTCTACGGGGTTCTGCGTCCGCTGGACGGCGTTGTGCCGTACCGCCTCGAGATGCAGGCAAAGATAAAGATGGAAGGATACAAAGATCTCTACGATTTCTGGGGCGATGCGATCTGCCGGGAAGTGCGGGATCCCGACCGCATCATCGTAAACCTCGCATCCCGCGAATATGCCTCTGTTATCGAGCCGTATCTTACACCGCAGGACATCTACATCACCTGTATCTTCGGGGAGCTGGTAAATGGCCACGTGGTGCAGAAGGGTGTCCGGGCAAAGATGGCGCGCGGTGACATGGTCTCCTTCCTTGCAAAGAAGAGACCTGAGGTCAGAAGACCGGAGGATCTTTCGGATCTCATGGACAGTCTTCGCGCCTTTGAGGTCGGAGGTTACCGGTACCGGGAGGAGTATTCCACGGACAGGGCCCTGGTCTTTCTGAAGGAAGCGCAGGAGGGTGCCGGCGTGTGAGACATCTGGTATGATGGTGGCAGGAGGTATGGGTATGAAAAAAGGAACGGAAAGGCTTCTGGCACTTGCGCTCTCTGCCTGCACGATGCTTCTTTGCGCCTGCGGGACAGGTGAGAACAGCGCCGAGAAGAGAACGACACAGAGTACGACTGCGGAGACGACGGAGGGGGCCGCTGAGGAGTCGACAAAGGGAACGGAAGAGACCCGTGAGGAGACGACACAGGAGAATGAGGAGACCACGGAGGATATTCTCTCGTCCATCGATACCTCGGGCCTTCCGCACTATGACGACCCTGCGGACTTCCCGCATCTGGACGGTTCGACTGCAACGCTTCCGCTCTCCTATGCGCTCTATGAGCTCTGCACGGGAGCAGATGAAGAAGAGGCAAGGAATGCGATCACGCACACGAAGACCAATCAGTGCTACTACGACCTGACAACCTCGGATGGACCGACAAACACGCTGATTCTTGCCTATGAGCCATCCCAGGACGTCCTGAATGACCTAAAAAGCTCCGGCGTGGACTATGAGATGACCGCGATCGGGCGGGACGCGCTGGTGTTTCTCGAGAATAGGAGCAATCCGGTGAAGGACCTGACCGGGGACGAGGTGGTCGGGATCTATTCCGGCTCGATTAGGAACTGGTCGGAGCTTGGCGGAAACAATCAGGCGATCACCGCGTTTCAGAGGGAGCAGGGCTCCGGCTCACAGGCTCTCATGGACAAGCTCGTCATGAAGGATACCCCGATGATGGACGCACCCTCCTATCAGCAGATCAGCGGCATGGGAGAGCTCCTCGACGTGGTCCGAAGCTATGACAACTCGGGGTCAGCGCTTGGCTACTCCGTGTACTTCTATGTAAGCCGCATGAACGACCTGCCGGACCTGCAGCTCGTCTCGATTGACGGCGTCGCACCGTCCAACAGCACGATTCAGGACGGCACCTATCCGTACGTCAATGACTTCTTTGCGGCGATCCGAAGCGATGAGACCGGGGATGCGAAGAAGATCTGTGACTGGCTGCAGACGAAAGCAGGACAGGAGCTGATTCAGGCACTCGGGTATGTCCCGGTGATGAAGGTGGACAGCACTGAGACGGTTCCTGCAGAGCCTCTTGCAGAAGAGGTGGACAGCGGATCCTTTGATCTTGGAGATAACGAAGCACTTCTTCTCGACAGGCGGCAGGCCTGCGGAGAAGATGACGGCGTCACGATCCTTGACGGGGACCTGAAAAAGACCGGCTCGATCGATCACGTGACGACAACCGGCGGCTGGCTTTCCGTCGCGGATACCACAGAGCCGCAGATTCTCTACGACACCAGGACGAAAGGGTACGGACTGTACGACCTGAAAGAGGGTACCTGGCTTCTTGACCCGCCCTATGATGAGATCGATGAGGACAATGGAAGGTACCTTGCGTCCTCCTATGACGGGACGCAGACGTTTGCACTGTATGAGGACGGGTCGGTTACGAACTATGACCCCGGCGATTCCGTCTACCTTGTCGGGTCCCACGTGTTTGTCTGCGACACAGGGGACGTCATTACGATCTGTGATGCGGACGGGAATAAGAGCGGGACGATTGATCTGAACAGCGAGGGGCTGACGGCAAGCTATGCATCGGATGGGATTTTCCATGCATGGGGTGGAAACAGTTCGGAGGTGCTCTTTGATGAGAACGGGAAGAAGATCGCGGACCGCTCGATGCTGCCGGATGGAGTTTATGACCTGCTGGATGGCCTGACACCGGAGAACCTTGGCCTTTCCGTCTATGCGGTCTATCCGGCAAGGCACCTCGTGTTCGGGTCGGTGCAGAATACGGACGACTGGTCGAGCGCGGACTTTGCGCTGGACTATGAGACCAACACGCTTCTCACGGAAAAAGGTGATTCGATCTCCAGCCAGAACGTGGCACCGGACGGGCACGTGTATTACACTCTGACCGATGCGGACGGCGCAAGGCATGTGCGGGAGGACACGGATACGCAGGATCTCACCTCGGAGGAGGGAACACCGTATACGTATGTTCTGTCCTGCGGGGAAACCTCCTACGACGGGACGGCGGAATCCTCCGACGGTGCTTTCTACCTGGGGTTCCTTAACGGGGATACATTTGTTGCGGACAGCATGACCCACGGGGACCGGGTGGAGATGGATCTGTCCGGATATCCGTCGGATGCTGCGGACGAGATGACCTGCGCGGGATACGGGATCTTCACCGCAAGCTGCTATCCAAACGGCTATGATGCCCCGGGCGAGGGCATGGTCTTTAAGGACGGAGAGCTGTACATGTCCGGTGAGTATGCCTACAACTGGGAGACCGACGGCATTTCTGTCGTCGCAACGGATCAGAAGGAGATCGTCGTCGATGCGGAAAGCGGTGAGATTCTCTTTACGATGCCGGAGGGACTCGACGTTTCCATCCCCGGGCAGGAGGTGATCCTGGCAACCGGTGGCAACTACCTCTATGCGATGAACAGCAGCGGTGACGTCATCATGGAACTCATGGATCCTTCGATGCAGCAGGATTAAGGCAAACCATTCGAAGATACGAAAAAAGCGGTGAGAGACGGACCGGGTCCATCTCTCACCGCTTTTGCTTAGGCTTTTATTTCAATCTGTTCAGATCAGATCTTTCGCCACGGCGCCGTTGACAAGGGCTGCCGCCTCGATGTCGAGATCCGGATAGGTCTTCTGCAGGGCATCCTTTGCCATGCTGATGCCGGTGCCGCCGGAGGTGGCAAACAGGACGATCTTCTTGCCGGCAAGATCGTTGCTCTCAATGAACGTATTGATGATGCGCGGTGCAACGCCCCACCAGATGGGGAAGCCGATGTAGATGACATCGTAGGCGGACAGGTCCGTCTTCTCCTCGGCAAGAGCCGGGCGGGATGTGGGATCCGCATTCTCTCTCGAGCAGCGGCTGTTCTTATTGGTCCAGTCCAGGTCTGCTCCGGTGTACTTTTCCTTCGGCACGATCTCATGCAGGTCTGCGTCTGCTGCCTTTGCGAGGGCCTTTGCCTTCTTTGCGGTGACACCGCCTGCGGAAAACCAGGTGACAAGTTTCTTCATATGCAGTTCCTTTCTTTAACGTATAAAGTTCGTGAAATGTTCGTGCGGCGTATCCGGAAGGCCGTAGGTCTTCTTTCCGTCCTGAATGCTCTTCATCAGGAAAGCCATGTTGCGGGCCATGTTGCGGATGGTCTCAATGCCCTCTTCATCGGCAAGGACGTCCTCCTTATGATAGCCGTGGACATCGTTCCAGTAGGTCGAGGGAACAGTCGGCATACCGTTGATGCCGAAGAACTGGTTCATGGTCTCGAAGACCGCGCTGTTGCCGGTGCGGCGGCAGGAGACGATGGAGGCACCGACCTTCATGTGCAGATCCAGCCCGCAGCTGTAGAAGAGGCGCTGCAGGAAGGAGAGGATGGTGCCGTTGGGCGTGCCGTAGAAGACCGGGGTGCCGATGATGATGCCGTCTGCCTCTTTGAGTTTCGGTGCCGTCTCATTGACGATGTCATTGAAGACGCACTTTCCGGTGGTCTTACAGCGGCGGCACCCAATACATCCGCGGATGTCCTTATTCCCGACGATGAGCTCCTCAGACTCGATGCCTTCCTTCTTCAGCTCCTCCGCCGCAAGTTCCATTGCCGTGTGAATGCAGCCGCTGATATCGGGGCTGCCGTTGATCATGAGAACCTTCATTTCTGTTTCCTCCTCCTGAAATGGTACGTCGACAGAGCCCCGATTTCAACGGGAAATCGGGCTCTGACTCTGCCGGTTTTGAATAGCAGTATTCATTTTCGTGCAGAGAGAACGGAATGCAGGTTTCAGATGATAGATAGCAGATTGAGGTAAGGGGGAAGGTGCGGTATACTCATGTGCAACAGCCGGAAATTATAAGATCGGAGGAAGCCATGCTCACCTATGAGGATATGCAGTATTTTGCCGCGTTTGCACGGTGTGGCACGCTGACGCAGGTCGCAGAGGAGTACAACATCTCCCAGCCGACCATTACGAGAGCGATGAAGAAGGCCGAGGACGTATTCGGCGTTCCGCTCTTTGACCGGACGAGAAACAGCATCAGCCTGAACGACAACGGGCGGGTTGCCGCCGACGAGATCGAGCGCCTGCTCCATCAGAGTGATGAGATGATCAAGCGCGTGCGCTCCTATGACCGGCAGAACCGGACCATCATGATCGGCACCTCGGCGGCGGTGGAACTCCCGGATCTGATCCGGAAAGTTCAGATGGCGTTTCCGGAGAAGGCGATCACGACAGAGCTTCGTCTTCCGGAGCAGCTTCTCGAGGGGCTGTTTGGCGGCACCTATCAGCTCATCATCCTGCCGGGAAAGCCGGACGATACGCGCCTTTACAGCAAGAGAAGCAGCGAGGAGCACCTGATGTTCTATCTGCCAAAGGATCACCCCTTTGCCGGAAGGAAGAGTCTTCACCTTGTCGACCTCAATGGCCAGAACATGCTTCTGTTTTCCGACATCGGCTTCTGGGCAAAGATCGTGCGGGAGAAGATGCCGGACTCGCGGTTCCTCGTGCAGAGTGACCGCTACAGCTTCCAGGAGCTCATGCTGAACTCCGTCCTTCCCTGCTTTGTGACCGATCTGACGATGAACAGCGCCGAGCGAAAGGACGACAACCGCGTTGCGGTGCCCATCGAGGATCCGGAGGTCAATGTCACCTACTATCTTGTCTGCAAAAGGAGCGAGGAGCCCTCGTTCCGGAAAGTGTTCGCCTGATGCCGGGACTTGGAACCATTGTTGATGCGCTCGCCATCGTGGCGGGAGCCCTGATCGGCCGCTTTGCCGGGAAGGCACTGCCGGACCGTGTACAGAAAACCCTGCTGTCCGCCTGCGGGGTGATGACGCTCTTTATCGGTATCGGCGGCGTGATGCAGCACATGCTCGTGGTGACACAGAGCGGCATTAAGACGCAGGGCACCATGATGATGATTTTAAGCCTCATCGCGGGCTCCGTCCTTGGCGGGATCATTGACCTTGAGGGGAAGCTGGAAAAGTTCGGAGTGTACCTGAAGGAAAAGAGCGGCAACGCGGACGATGCCTCGTTCGTGAACGCCTTTGTCACGGCATCCCTTACGGTCTGCATCGGGGCGATGGCGATTGTCGGCTCCATCGAGGACGGGATCTATGCCGACCACAGCATCCTGTTCACGAAATCCATCCTCGACTTCGTGATCATCATCGCGATGGCCTCGGCCCTCGGCATCGGCACCGCATTCTCCGCGATTCCGGTGGCGATCCTGCAGGGCGTCGTGACGCTCCTTGCCCGCCTGGCGGCCCCGCTCATGACGAACCAGACGATGAGCAATCTCTCCTATGTCGGGGCAGCCCTCATCACCTGTGTCGGTATCAACCTGATCTTCCCCCGGAAGGTCTCCGTAGCCAACATGCTTCCGTCCCTGATCTTTGCCGTGATCCTGGCCTTTATCCCGGGATTCTGAGGAGTTGTAATGGAAGAGGATTTGAATCTACAGGAACAGCAGACAGAACAGCTTTCTCTTCTACGGGAGCTCTGCGAAATCCCCGCGCCATCCCTTCACGAGGAGGCAAGGAGCCGCTTCGTGTATGACTGGCTTGAGACGATGGTTAAGGACGAGGGGGCAGAGGCTCTCTGCCGTGTCCGTCTCGAGCCCTCCGGGAATGTAAGTCTCCTGATCCCGGGGAAGACGGACAGGGTGCGGATCTTCTCCGCCCATCTCGATACGGTCTTTCCGGACACGGAGCCGATGGAACTTAGAGAGGATGATGCGAAGCTGTACTGCCCGGGCGTCGGAGACGACAGCGCAAACCTTGTGAATCTCCTGTTTGCCGCACGGCACTTCATACGGCGGTGCGTGAGTGAGCAGTGGGTTCCTCCGGTCTCTCTTCTTTTTGCGGCAAGCGTCGGGGAGGAGGGTTTCGGGAACCTCAGGGGATCCCGCGCCCTGTATGAGACATATGGCGAAAGGACCCTGTCCTTTACCACCTTTGATCTCTACATCCCCCAGTGCACCGGCACCTCGGTGGGATCGTACCGCTGCAGGATCAGCGTCCGGACAAAAGGCGGCCACTCCTACCACGACTTCGGATCCCCGAATGCGATCGAGCTCCTCTGCAGGATCGTGGAGATGCTGTACGGCATCGAGCTTCCTGCAGCGGCAAAGACCACCTGCAACGTTGGCAAGATCTCTGGCGGCACCTCGGTGAATACGATCGCCGCCGAGGCCTCCTGCCTTTATGAATACCGGTCTGAGAGCGGCTCCTGCATGGAGATCATGAGGCAGCGGTTCGAGGACGTGATGAAGAAGGCACAGGACCTTCCCGGTGAGGTTTCCGTGGAGGTTCTCGGGATCCGCCCGGCCAATGCGGCAGACGGGGACAGAGAGGCACTGCAGCGCTTTGTTGCAAGGAACGGGGCGTGCGTCAAAGAGGTGACGGGAGAGGAGCCCTCGAACGAGCCGATCTCGTCCGATGCGAACATCTTTCTTGCAGACGGGATCCCGTCGGTGACCCTTGGAACCATCCGGGGCGGCGGAGCCCACACAAGAGGAGAGTGGATCGAAAAGGACAGCCTTACAGCAGGTCTTGCCCTTGCGATCCAGGTGGTGGAAGCACAGTGTGAGGAGAAAGAGAAATGAGAAACATTCTGGTTGTGATCGACATGCAGAACGAT
Source organism: uncultured Lachnospiraceae bacterium (assembly GCA_900315055.1). GTDB lineage: Bacteria > Bacillota > Clostridia > Lachnospirales > Lachnospiraceae > CAG-791. The sequence continues at coordinate 10,643 of OMXP01000009.1, read as the reverse complement.
TTTATCGACGGAGCCCTTGGGACGAAGGAGGCGGTTGCCATTGTTCCCGCGGTTATTGCAAAGATGAAGGCGTATCCGAAGGAAGATATCTTTGCAACCCGTGATACGCACCCCACGAACTACCTGGAGACGCAGGAGGGGAAGTACCTGCCGGTGCCCCACTGCATTCAGGGGACAGAGGGGTGGGAAATCCGGCCTGAGATTGCAGAAATGCTCCTTCCGGATCACATCTTCGACAAGCCGACATTCGGATCGACGGCTCTTGCGGAGTGCATGAAGGAGATTTATGAGGCGGAAAAGGGAGAGGTCACCTTCACCTTCGTCGGTCTCTGCACGGACATCTGCGTCGTCTCGAATGCACTTCTCTTAAAGGCATATCTTCCGGAAGCGCGGATTGCGGTCGATCCGTCCTGCTGCGCCGGGGTGACACCCGAAAAGCATGCGGCAGCGCTTACGACGATGCAGAGCTGTCAGATTCAGATGGACTGATCCGGGGCAGGTTCCAGCGAAAGTGCCGGGCGAGGAACCGGATCAGAATGACGAGGAGGAACCCCGTGACCATGCCGGTGTTCTTGGCTCCCGCAAGGTCGATCACAAGGGATGCCGCAAGGCCTCCGATGATCGAGGCCAGGGCATAGACGTGCTTTGTGAAGATGTCGGGCTTCTGCGCGCACAGAAGATCCCGGAGGAGCCCTCCGCCGACGCCGGTGAGGAACGCGAGGGTCGTGTCGAAAAAGAGGTTGTCCCCGTGGCTTGATGCGATGCCGAGCATGGCTCCGTCCACCGTGAAGGCCGCAAGCCCCAGAGTGTCCGACCAGAAGAGGAACGGTTCAAAGACTCTGCCGGCGCGATGAAGGCGCGAGGGATCGGCACGCCTTGAAAAGAGCGTGAAGAGAAAGACCGCAAGGCCTGTCAGAGTGGCCAGGAATACGTAGAGCGGGTTCCGGAACATGACCGGCGGAATATTTCCCATGATCAGGTCCCGGAGCATTCCGCCCCCGGTAGCGGTGATCACGGCAAGAAAGAGCACGCCGAACAGGTCCATGCGGTGGCGGATGGCGCACACCGCACCGGAGATGGCAAAGGCGATCGTTCCGATCACGTCAAAGATGGCAAGCAAAAGATCCATGGCAGGTACCTCACACCTGCCCATGATAACAGACAGGGAGGCTGTACACAAAATGGCACCGAAGGTTTCGAACTCGACGAAAGAGGAGCGCAGAGCCTTTATCCAGGAGAAATATCACTGCATCAACGACTGCGACATGTGCGGCCTGTGCGTGTTCTTCCATCATAAGGATCCGGAGCTCGTCTTTGAGGATTACATCGAAGGTGTTTCGGAGTTCGATGCTGTTCTGGCAAAAGTGCGAAACCTGTAGCCGGATGCCCCGGGAATTCCGCCAAATCCGCAGTGCCGCGCAAGGGAAAAACGCGCTATACTTTTTATCGCCGCACCTGCGGCAAACCACTGATGGACCGGTTTTCTTAGGGGAAGTTTTCGATGTCGTTTTCGACGCTGTTTTTTCTTGCCATTTTTCTGCCGCTGTTTCTTCTGTGCTACGGCCTTGCGCCGCGTCTTGCCGCGAAGAACCGCGTGTTTCTTGTCTTTTCCCTGATCTTCTATGCCTTCTCAGGCGTCTCGTACCTGCTCCTTGCCGTGGGGCTGACACTTCTTGCTTATGTACTCGGGCGTCTCATGGAACAGCACCCGGAGAAAAAGAAGACGTTTCTGATCCTTGGGTGCGCGGCGCTTCTTGCCGCTCTTGGCATCTTCAAGTACACGAACTTTGTCCTCGGGACCGTGGGGGCTCTTGCGGGAAAGGATCTGACCCTTTCGATTGCCCTGCCCCTTGGCATCTCGTTCTATTCCTTCAAGCTCATCAGCTATCTCTCCGATGTGTATCATGAGAGGATCCCGGCGGAGCACCGCTTTCAGGACCTTCTCCTGTTTGCGGTGAACTTCCAGACCGTGACACAGGGACCCATTATCCGCTATGAGGGGTTCTATCAGGAACTCCACCACCGGATGAAGTTCCGCTCGCCGCAGATCGCGGACGGAACATTCCGCTTCTGTGTGGGTCTTGCCAAGAAGGTGCTTCTTGCAGACCACATGGGAGAGATCGTGGACGCAGTGCTTCCCGTCTCGGGAGCGGGGAGCGCGTCGGTTGCCGCCTGCTGGGCGGGAGCGGTCTGCTACAGCCTGCAGCTCTACCTTGATTTTTCCGCCTACTCGGACATGGCGATCGGCCTCGGGCAGATGATCGGCTTCCACTTCATGGAGAACTTCAACTACCCCTACATCGCACGGAACGTCAGGGATTTCTGGCGCCGCTGGCACATCTCCCTCTCCTCGTTCTTCCGCGACTACGTCTACATTCCCTTAGGGGGATCCCGGGTGTCCTTCGGGCGCCTGTTCCTGAACGTCATGATCGTCTGGGCCCTCACGGGGCTCTGGCACGGTGCGTCCTGGAACTTCGTTCTCTGGGGACTTTACTACGGGATTCTCGTCATGATCGAGAACCTCTGGAAGAAAAAGGTGGGACATGACCTGCCCTCCGTCCTCGGACACATCTACACGATCTTTGTCTTCGTGTTCGGCTGGGTGCTGTTCCGGTTTTCGGACTTTACGGCGCTTCGCCTCGTGATCCGGGGGCTGTTCGGCGGGAACGGGCAGCCGCTGATCACGACGCCGGTTGCCCTGACGCTCGAGAACAACCTGTTCTTCCTGATCTTCTGTGTCCTTGCAAGTACGCCCATCTTCAGGGCGGCAGCGCAGAAGATTCAGGGAAAGCTCTCCCTTACCGTCTCCGGACGGCGGGGACAGTACCTTCTCATGACGGCGCTTTCGGCACTGCTGCTTGTTCTTTGCATCCTTGCAATGGCGGGACAGACCTACACACCGTTCCTGTACAACCAGTTCTGAGGAAGGGGGGAGAATGATGGACGAAAACGAAAAACAGCCCGACTTTTCGGAAAACGAAAAGGAGCTGATTGACGAGGACTACACCGCGGATATCGACCTGTCCGGATACTTCCTCGAAAAGGCAAGGATACAGGAAGAAGAAAAGAAGGCAGAAGAAACCCGGAAGAAGGAAAAGGAAGAAAAGAGCAAAGCCGTCCAAGAGGACAGGGAAGAGAAAAAGGAAGAGATGGCAGAGGCCGGGGAAACCGGAAAAAAGGCAAAACCCGAATCCTTTGAACAGGCAGATCAGGCCTTCGAAAAGGCAAAAGAGGGACGAAAGGCGTTTTCTTCCACCGGCATGCCGAAGATTCAGCTCGATTCGAGCGTTGCCGCTGAGATCAGATCCCTCGGGATTCAGATCCCGAAGGCGGAGGAGAAGCAGGAGGAAGAGCCGGTAGAGGAACCGGAGCAACAGACGATTTCTCCCTCTGCCGCTGTCCCGGATCATCGCGCTGCCGTCAAGGCACAGCGCCGGCGCTGGAGCAGGTTTTATGTCGCGGTCTGTGCGGCGATCGTTCTTTGTGTCACCGCGATGGGCATCGTTCTTCACAGACCCTCCCACTCCGAGGTGGAAAAGAGAGACCTTGCCTCCTTTCCGAAGATCAGCCTTGCCGGCGTGATGGACGGCTCGTTCTTCTCGGATCTCATGACCTGGTATGCGGATACGTACCCTGTCAGGGAGCAGATGATCTCGGCCGAGGCTTCGATTCAGGATCACTACGGCATCGGGCAGCGGATCGTCATCAAGGACGCCGCAACAGCCGATGCGGTGCCGGATGCGGACAAGGTGGATGTCGCCCCGACGCTTGAGATCCCCTCTGCGGCATCTTCCGATTCTTCGGAGGAGAGTACTGCTGCTGAGACTGCGGAGACTGCGGAATCCTCTGCCGGGGTATCGACTGCAGAGGAGACGGCAGAAAAGGACGGGAGTGCTTCCACGGAAAGTTCTGAAGAAAATGCGCCGGATGGCGCGATCACGGATGAGCCCGAGGCCGTGGGGACGATCTACATCGCCGGGGGCAGCGGCTTTTCCGTGTACTTCTTCAACAAGGAGGCCGTGGACACCTATGCCTCTATGGTGAACACGGTGGCGGCTCACCTGCCGGACTGTGATGTCTATGCGATGCCGACGCCGAACAACTTCGGCATCATGCTCTCGGAGGACATCCAGAGGGAGCTCTCCCAGCCGGAGCAGGGCGTCTTCACGTACATGTTCGCGAAGATGTCGGACGACGTCAAGAAGGTCAACGTCTACCAGAACCTGCTCGACCACAACAGCGAGTACGTGTACTTCAGGACGGATCACCACTGGACGGCCCTCGGCGCGTACTACGCCTATGAGACGTTCTGCGACATAAAGGGAATCACGCCGACGCCGATCGACTCCTACAGGACCCAGGTCTCCGAGGGGTTCCTCGGTTCCTACTATGCCTACAGCAACCACTCTCCGGAGCTTGCTGCCAATCCCGACACGATCACGGCCTACATCCCGATCGCGACGAACACGATGAAGATGACGCAGGCGGACGGCAGCGTAGTCGACTATCCGATCATCCAGGGAGGGGATACCTACTCGGTATTCATCGGCGGCGATGAGCCGCTGGAGGTCATCGACAACCCGGACCTCAATGACGGCTCTTCCGTGATCCTCATCAAGGATTCCTACGGCGATGCCTTTGCACCGTTCCTCGTGGACTCCTACGACAAGGTGTACATCGCGGACTTCCGCTACTGCGACCCGCACCTGGCACAGTTCATCACGGACAACAACATTCACGACGTGATCCTCGAGAACAACGTCGAGTTCCTGACGACACAGAATGCCACGAAGGTGCTTGCGGACTTCGGGTTTACGCAGTAGGTTGCCGGAAGAAAGAGGAGAGACGGAGGGAGAATTTATTAAGCGGGAATAAACGATTCTGAAAGTTCTGTGCCCTCTATTGCGGCAGGGCTTTGGATGGCTACAATGATTCCTGAAGGATTTCGGGGGTGAGCAGATGCATGCTTGCCCCCGTTTTTGTTATTCAGGAGAAGAAGGAGAACACATGGGCAAAGTCATCGGAATCGACCTTGGAACGACCAACAGCTGCGCTGCCGTCGTGGAGAACGGGGAGCCTGTCATCATCCCGTCTGCCTCGGGCACACGGACGACCCCGTCGGTGGTGGCGTTTACGAAGCAGGGCGAGCGCCTTGTCGGGGACATCGCAAGACGGCAGCAGGTGGTGAATGCGGACCGGACGATCTCATCGGTCAAGCGCCACATGGGAACGGACTGGAGCGTCCGGATCGACGGCGAGGTCTACAGGGCACCGGAGATCTCCGCGATGATCCTTTCGCAGATCCGGAAGGACGCAGAGGCATTCCTCAGAGAGAACGTGACGCAGGCCGTCATCACGGTACCCGCCTATTTCAATGATGCCCAGCGGCAGGCGACACGGGACGCCGGAACGATTGCGGGACTTGAGGTCCTCCGCATCATCAATGAGCCGACGAGCGCCGCGCTCTCCTACGGACTCGATCACGGGCAGGCGCAGAAGGTCATGGTCTACGACCTTGGCGGCGGCACCTTTGATGTCTCGATCATCGAGATCGGAGAGGGCATCATCGAGGTGCTCTCGACCTGCGGAGACAATCACCTGGGCGGCGACGACTTCGATGAGCGGATCACGGAGTGGATCCTCGACGAGTTTCGAAAGACGAGCCGCATCAACGTAAAGAAAGACATGGCGGCCATGCAGCGGATCAGGGAGGCTGCGGAGCAGGCAAAGAAGGAGCTTGCGACGGCGGAGGAGACAAGGATCAGTCTGCCGTACCTTGCGATGAACGGAAAGGAGCCGGTGCACCTCGATCTTACCCTGACGAGGGCAAAGATGAATGAGCTGATCCGGGCTCTCATCGACAGGACCGAGGGGCCGGTCAGGCAGGTACTCTCCGATGCGTCCCTTACCCCGAAGGATCTCGACCGGGTGCTTCTTGTCGGCGGCTCGTCCCGGGTCGTTGCCGTGCAGGACAAGGTGAGAGAGATGACCGGGAAGGAGCCATCCCGCAACATCAATCCCGATGAGTGCGTCGCCATGGGCGCCGCGATCGAGGGCAGCACCCTCTCCGGCAATGCCCTCATCTCCCGCGGTACCGGTCAGAGCCTGGTGCTCTTTGATGTCACCCCGATGACGCTCTCCATCGAGACCGTGGGCGGGGTGTCCACGCCGCTCATCGAGCGCAACACGACAATCCCGACAAAGCTGACCAAGACCTTCTATGCGGCAACGCCGTATCAGAGAGACGTGGAGATCCGCGTGCTGCAGGGAGACCGGCCGCTTGCCCGGGATAACAAACTGATCGGAAAGTTCCGGCTCTCCGGGATCAAACGCGCTGCCTCCGGCCTTCCGCAGATTGATGTCACCTTCGATATCGATGCGAACGGCCTTCTGAAGGTATCCGCGCAGGATCAGGTGACCGGGAAGGAGAAGTCGATCACGATCACCGCTTCGGATCGCATGACCCAGGACGAGGTGATGCAGGCAAGGGCGCAGGCGCAGATGTACGAGGCACAGGATTTGCTCCGGCGGCAGGGGCTTGACCTCTATCAGGAGTGCGAGGGCCTTGCCGCCAAAGCCTCGGCCCTTTCCGCCGACAGGGCGAAGGTCCCGGACAGGGCAAAGAGGAAGGAGATTGACCGCTGCCGCAAGGACCTGACACGGGCCATGGGGCGGTTCAATGCGCAGAAGATCAGTGAGCAGATGATCACGGATATGCAGAATGCAAAGACGGCTCTCGAACAGGTGATGGGAGATCTGTAGCTTTCTGGAAGACAGTGTTACAAACATATGCGGGTCGGTGATACGTGACTGATTGCAAATTGCGGCCGGGCAGGAGAACATCTTCTGCCCGGCCGTATCTGTTCAGAGTTTCTTCAGTTTTGCTTTAAGGTCCTCTTAGGGTTGCTCTTTATACTCCTGGTAACACGAGGGGCAAAAGAAGGCAAAGGAGCGGACATGAGAAAACAGATCGCACTGATCCCGGCCTATGATCCGGACGAACAGCTGGTAGAACTTGTAAGAAACATGAAGCAGGAAGGCTTTGACGTTGTCGTGGTCGATGACGGGAGCGCGGCGGATAAAAGGGAGATCTTTCAGGCGGCGGGATCGGATGCCATCGTCCTGACCCAGGAGGAGAACGAGGGAAAGGGCGCGGCGCTTCGGACCGGCCTTTCCTACATCCGGATCCGCTATGAGAGGGACTATGTCGTCGTCACGATGGACGCCGACGGACAGCACACGGTGGAAGACGCAAAGAAGCTTGCGGAAGAAGCACAGCGCTGCCCGAATGCGCTGATCCTCGGCGAGAGGTCAAGGGCCGGGAAAAACATCCCGATGCGCTCAAGGCTCGGAAACGCCGTGACACGGGATATCTTCTGCACGGCGACGGGCGTGGACGTCTATGACACCCAGACGGGGCTTCGTGCCTTCACGGACGAGACGGCAGGACACTTCATCGTCCTTCCGGGGGACCGGTATGAGTATGAGATGAACGTCCTTCTGTACTGCGCAAGGCACCACATCGAGATGCTTGGCGTGCCGATCCGGACGATCTACGAGAACGGAAATAAGTCCTCGCACTTCCACGCGCTGCGGGATTCGGCGAGGATCTTCCGGCAGATCGCAAAGTTTGCGGGATCGTCCTTTGTCTCGTTCCTTGTGGACTATATATCCTACGTCCTGCTGCTTGCACTGACAGGTTCCGTTGTGCTCTCCAACATCAGCGCAAGGGCTTTGAGCTCTGTCGTGAACTTTTCGATCAACCGGAACCTCGTCTTCAGGAGCCGGGAGAATCTCTTCCGCCCGGCACTGCAGTACTTTTCGCTGGTTGCGGTGATCCTGTTCGGGAACACGCTGCTGCTCCATGCGCTTGTCGGTGCCGGGGTCAACCGCTACCTTGCAAAGATGGTGACGGAACTCACGTTCTTTACGATCAGCTGGACCGTGCAGAAGCTTGTGATCTTTCGGAAGAAGAAGGAGACGGCCCATGTGACGGAGCTCATGGACGGGAACACTCCTGCGCTCCCGATGCTCTGAGAAAGGCGAAGCAATGAAAAGATCAGGTAAGCCGGGGACCGTTCTTGCCGCAAGTCTTGTCGCCCTCGCCCTCTTTACCTCCTATGTGGCCTTTGACACCTTCGTGATCCCGAGGGCATATGCAAAGACGACCGCACAGGTCCAGGCGGAGGGAACAGAAGCAGAAGACGGGGAACAGGACACGGAGACGGCAGCGTATACCGCAGAGGACACGGAGGCGGTGAATCCCTCGAGTCTTGACGGAGTCAGTGCGGTATCGGCAAAGACGTATTCGGACGGCAATGTTTCCATTACGGTCACGACCTGCACGTGGCAGGATACGACCCTGTACGTGGCCGATGTGACGGTATCGTCTGCGGACGCCCTGAAGACTGCCCTTGCGGACGGCACCTACGGAAAGAACGTGACAGAAACGACATCGGACATCGCAGACGAGGTGAATGCGATTCTTGCAGTCAACGGAGACTTCTACGGAGCACGGGACTTAGGGTATGTGATCCGAAACGGGGTGCTCTACCGGGACAGCGCATCCTCCGGGCAGGAGGATCTCGTGATCTATGCGGACGGAAGCTTTTCCGTCATCAGCGAGGACGAGGTGATGGCGCAGGAGCTTTTGGACGCCGGGGCACAGCAGGTGCTCTCCTTCGGGCCGGGACTTGTCGAGAACGGCGAGATCTCGGTCACCGAGGACGAGGAGGTCGGAAAGGCCATGGCAAGCAACCCGAGAACCGCGATTGGCATCCTCTCTGACAACCACTACGTGTTTGTCGTAGCCGACGGCAGGACAAGCGAGAGCGCGGGGTTTTCCCTGTATGAGCTTGCCGAGTTCATGCAGTCCCTTGGCTGCACCACCGCCTACAACCTCGACGGCGGGGGCTCGAGCACGATGGTATTCTGCGGCGAGGTGGTGAATCAGCCGACCACGAACGGCAGCACCATCAAAGAGCGGAAGGTCAGCGACATCATTTATGTCGGATAGGAGATGGTTCAGATGGAAAAAATCTATGAGGAACAGGAAAACTACATCGAGGAGCACCAGGACATGGAATGGAGAACAGAAAAGAAGGGCGATGGAAGAATCAGGACGGACAGGGAGCCTGCCATGAACTTTTCTCTGATCTGGAAGAAAAAGGCCGTGCGGTACCTTGCCGCGTCCATTCTCACCCTGGTCTTCTCCCTTGTTTATGAGCACTTCAGCTTTGGCGTGACCTCGGCCTTTCTGTTATCGGCATTCCTCGTTCCCCTTGCGGGGGCGGTCCTTTGCAGGGCTCTGGCAAAGGCATCGTTTGATCCTTCCTGGAGCTCTGTGTTTCTTACCACCGGCATCGCCTGGCTTACGATCGGGGCTTTGCTTCAGGGGATGCTCGCAATCTACGGGACGGAAAATGCGCTGATGATGGTCTATCCCGCGATGGGGATCTTCTTCCTTCTGCTGACAGTTGCTTCTCTGATTGTTCACTGATTAATGATTGAAGGTTGACAATTGGATTTCCATCTGCTATCGTTTGCACGAAACGCGCCGGGAAACGGCGCCAAGGAGTGAACGATATGAAGACAACAACCAGAAATCTCGTACTGTGCGCCATGTGCGCTGCCATCATCTGTGTACTTGCACCGATTTCCGTCCCGATCGGCCCCGTGCCGATCTCTCTTGCCACCTTCGCGGTCATGTTCGCGGGGTGCCTGCTCGGCTGGAAGTGGGGCACGATTGCAACGCTTGTCTACATCCTGCTCGGTGCCATCGGTGTTCCGGTGTTCGCGGGCTGGACGGCAGGTGCGCAGATCATCGCCGGCATGACCGGCGGCTACATCGTGGGATATCTTCCCCTGGCCCTGATCTCGGGACTTGTCTATGACCTTGCCGGTCGCCGCAGAAAGGGCGCCGTCAGGTACGTGAGCCTTGTCGCCGGCATGGTTCTCGGCACGGCGGTGCTGTACATTCTTGGCACCATCTGGTTCATGGCGGTATCCGGCATGGATCTTGGCGCAAGCCTTGCAGCCTGCGTCCTTCCGTTCCTGCCCGGCGATGCGCTGAAGATCGCGATTGTCACGATCATCACGCCGGTCATCGAGAAGGCCCTGAATCGTGCGGGCGTCACCTTCGAGGAGAAGAAGGCAAATGCCTGAGAAAGGGCAGGTGCTGCCGCTTCGGCCGCACCACGGGCTGTGTATCCTCTCCTTTGAGGGACACGGCTATGATGAAGACTTTACCGCGCACATGCAGGACGTCGTACAGGGGCTTCGGGGTGATTCTGAAACAGAAGTCCGGCTGACAAAGGGGTGCGACGACCTGTGTGCGCACTGTCCGAACCGGAAGGGTGATGACTGTTCCTCGAAGAAACCGCCCGTCTTTGATGAGAAGGTTCTTGAGAAGGCCGGCCTGTCCTACGGACAGGTGCTGACATGGGGAGAACTGAGCCAGAAGACGAAGGTCCTCTTTCGGGAGAGCCTTCAACAGATCTGCGGAACCTGTGAGTGGTATCCGATCTGTGACAGAAAAAGAGAAGAAGTATAGTAAACGACATAAATAAATTTACTTTGAACTGCTGAGCCACACGTGCTACTATCCTCCTGTAAGGAGGTGACTGTATGAACTCACGGAAATA
>OMXP01000125.1 GCA_900315055.1 uncultured Lachnospiraceae bacterium | reverse complement strand
GGAGGCGCTTCATGTACGCAGTAAGTGAACAATACAAGGCTGCCATGAAGCAGCCGGTCCAGAGATTCCGGATGACGGGAACGATTGGTGACCATCCTTTTACAGATGATAACATCCTTGCCGGGTCCTTCTCCATCACCAATCAGTGCACGGGAAATGATGAGATCACGATCGGACAGGTCTATGTCGGAGAACTGGATGTAACGTTCATGAACATGCCGATCAGCCGATATGGGTGGAAGGGGCTGGAAATCAGGCCTGTCTTCGGAATGAAGATTGCGGATGGAACCTATGAAGATGTTCCTCTGGGTGTCTTTACGGTAGAAACGGCAGAGTGGACAGCCAGCGGTGTCGTCATCAAGGCCTATGACCATATGGCGCTCCTTGACAAGAACTGCAACAAGGTCATCACGGAGGTTACCCCATATCAGTGTGCTCAGGCGATCGGAGAAGCAACAGGACTAATCTTTGCAAATACAGAAAAGGAATTCGAGTCTTTTGCCAATGGATCTACGATGATTTCCGAGACTACGACGAATGATGTCGAGACATGGCGGGATCTGGTCTCGTGGCTTGCGCAGACCATCGGCTGCTTTGCAACAGCCGACAGGGAAGGAAACATTGTATTCCGGTCCTTTAACCAGACCGTTGTCGATACGATTGACGATGCGCACCGGTTCACGGGAGGCTCCTTCTCGGATTATGTCACTCGCTATACCGGGCTTTCTGTGGTCAACATGGAGGACAGCACAACCTCCTATTATGCCGAAGACGAGGATGACGGCCTCACGATGAATCTCGGGAGCAATCCCTTCCTCCAGTACGGTGTGGCTGCGACGAAGGAAGAAATGGCAAAGGCTATTCTGACTGCGATACAGCAGATCCGATATGTTCCATTCACGTGCCGTGCAATTGGAAATCCTGCCTATGACCTTGGAGATGTGCTGGTCTTTCAGAACGGTCTTGCGGATGGTGATGCGCTCTACTGTATTACAAAGTTCACGTTCAAGTACAACCAGTACTTTGAAATGGTGGGGGTCGGGAAGGATCCGTCCCTTGCCAGCGCCCGGAGCAAGACGGACAAGAATCTCGTAGGGCTCGCCTCCAATACCGATGAGAACCAGCTGGTCCATTACCGGTTCACTACGCAGGTGGTGGAAGTCGGGGATGGAAAGCGGGTACCGGTGGCCTCGATCCGGTTTGCAACGGCGACGAAGGCATCTGAAGTATCCCTCTGGGCAGAGCTTCTTCTCAATGCAAGGCTTGGCACAACACATGCGATTGGCAGTACGAAACTGAAAGATGTGACGATTGCAGATGCGTCTTCGCCGACAGTTACAGAGCTCCAGAGTGAGATTTCAGAACTTCAGACGGGAGTAAGTGCCCTTGATGAACGAGTGACCAGTGCGGAGACAGAGCTGGCTTCTCCTGACAAGATGACCGTCACGGTTTCCTATACCCTCGCCGGGGATGAGATCGATTACCACCCGGTGGAGACCTACGACATTTCCGGGAAGCATGTCCTTTCGCTTCACTACTATATCGGGGATGTCAAGGCCAATACGGTGTATCTGTTTGTGATCTTTCTCACTGCGGCGGGAGGGTCCCTCTTTCTGGACACAAACTGCATCAACGCGGTGATCGAGGGTATGGGTCTTGCCGGAACCGGAAAGTGGGACGGCACGATCAATGCGGAGGAGGAATTCGTCGGATTTTCGATGGGATCCGTCATCGGGAATCTTACGGATGAGGCAAAGACAGCACTGCTTACGCCTGTGCCGACCGGTGCAAGCGATGCGATTTCGTTTAACATGGCTTCTGTTCTTGGAAGCTTCACGGATAGTACGAATGTTGGCATGGTTGTGCGATATTTCATTCTCTCCGATACGGAAGGAAAACCGGACTACAACGGCACGTACATCACCACGAATTCGGATGATGCCTTTGTTTTGCAGACGCAGTATAGCTTTGAGAGCACTTCTGGTACTGTGGATGCCGGACAGCTGGATATCCTTGATATCTATAGTATGTATTCTGAAATCGAGACCTTGGAGGAGGTGAAGTTATGAGCATTACCCGGGAAGAAAATATGATGCGGATCACCTTCGAAGATGATACGTGGAAGGAAGGCGAGGAAAGCATTCTGTCTGTGACGGACGGTACCACGCCTTTCTATTCTGCAGATACCTGGAAGATCGATGGTGTGAATACGCTCCGAAGCGGGAAGATTACCGATAACGGAACCAGCGAGACGACGCTCACGGTTACGCTTGCGGAAGCAGGGAGTCTCGCCTTCAGCTACATCGTTTCCAGTGAGCAGAATTATGACTGGCTCCACGTGCTCGTGGATGGGACAGAAGTACTGAAAAAGTCCGGCACAGGCGTCAGTACCTTCACAGAGTTCACGAATGCTCTTGCTGCTGGGACACATACGATTGTGCTCCGCTACACGAAGGACGGGTCCCAGAGCAGGGGAAATGATGCCTGTGCCATCGGGTATCTCCTGTTTACCGGTGTGGAGCCGCCCTATGCCAAGAAGTACCTGCTGGCGGACTTCAACGGGAAGATTTATACGCTTCTGGATGGTGTGGTGACGGAGATCACGGATGCGGTTGCCGCTGACCTTGGAGAAGCCTCGTTCTTTCAGGAGAAGGGCTTTGATACCCTGCCGACATCAGATGAGATCACGAGCCTCACAAAACCGGTCATCTATCGCTGGTCGGATGGAAATCCGAAAGCCATGAAAGCGGCGGTGAAGGCCGTGCCGAAGAAGCAGACGATTCACTGCATCGCAGATCTTAGCCACGAGACCATACATGGCATCACACAGATGACTGCCGTTTACACAGGGACGGTAACCGTATCGTACAGTTTTGATGGAACCACCTATACGGATGCGGTTGACATGGCCACATTTCTTGCGTCGGATTGTGCCTCGATCTATTCCGGTGTACAGGCGAATAAGAAGATCTGGTTTGAGTTCATGATCGAAGGAGCTACCTCCTCCCTCACGAACTTTGTCATCACCTATAAGAATGATTGAGGAGGAGAAAAATGCTGAAAGGACATCTGCAGATTGATCTGCACAATGAAATCACAGGAGAGAATAAACGGATCGAGCAGGACAACATGGTTACGAATGCCCTCGGATATGTACTTGGTTTGGCGGCAAATGCTGGCGCGAAAGGAGTCAATGCATTTGATGATCTGCTCCCGGCAGCGACAAAGGCGTTGGGCGGGTTATTCTTGTTCGACGGGGCCCTTACCGAGGATGTGAACAATGTCCACTTCCCGATGAACGTACATCTCATCGGCCATGCGGGGCAGGAGACGAATACAACGGCAAAGTTGGCAGGCTCGATCAACAAAGCAGAGTCGGGACGGACAGACACAGGCTATGTGAATGTCTGGGATTTCTCCACATCACAGGCAAATGGTACGATCGCCTCCCTTGCGCTGACACACACCAAAGCAGGGGTGGATCCCTTCAGAGGAGCACAATACAGTGAAGGAAGTCTGACCTGTGACCGGTCCTACTGTCCGCTCACCTTTGATGAGAGTACAGGTACACTGTATCTCTATAGCAGCGGGCTGATCTACAAGAAGCTGTTTTATACAAACATTGTCAAAGCATACACTCCTTACCTTGGAGAAGAAACAAAGGTTTTCGACTTTGCCTTTAAAGATCCTGAAAACTACTATTACTGGGCAGTCGCGGATGGTTATGACGGATACCTGTATGCTGTTTATGTTCCCAATGTCACCCAGCAGGGGACGGCCAGCATTCGAATCAGAAAGTTCAAAATCTCTGATTTTTCGTTTCAGGAAGAAGCGGAGCAGACTATTGCCGTGCAAAATGTGACGGCGAAGGCTACTGGCGGCACGGACTTTCAAGAGCAGATGAACGCTGTAGTTTCCAGTGGCTACCTGTATTTCATCAGCTATGATGAAAACACACTCTACAAAGTGGACCTGTCGAATACCGTTGACGTGAAAGAGGTAAACTTCGGCAGTACTCGTTGCAGGAAGATCTTCCCGATGCGCGGCGGTGGTGTCTTTGCGACATTTGAATGGACAGGTACCACCTCTTCCGGATCGACAACGACCTATGGAAGCCCGGGCATCGTCTACCCGGATGGCAAGTACCGGATGACCGATGAATCTACCAGCAGTGTGGGATACCCGATCTACTATATTTCGCATGAGACTGGCCATCTGCAGCGATTTGAGGTGTGGAGTAGTAACCTGTACTATTCCTTTGCCTGCAACTATCTGGGAACCATCTGTAACCTGAGCTCACCGGTGGTGAAGACATCTGCTCAGTCGATGAAGGTCACGTATACGCTGACGGATGCGATATGAAGGGAGGTGATACCATTGATAGACTTTATCCTACGCTACTGGATTCAGGAACTTTTTGCCCTGATCATTGCCGTCATCACATGGCTGTGGCGGACCTTGCTTCGGAGAAAGCAGGAGAATGACGAAATCAAAGAAGGAATGATGGCATTGCTGCACGACCGAATTTACCAGGCCTGCAGCTTTTTTATTGCCCGGGGATGGTGCTCTCCAGATGACCGGAGCAATCTTGAGTACCTGTACAAGCCATACAAGGCGCTCGGCGGCAATGGCACCGGAGAATCTCTGTACAGGAAGTGTCTGGAACTGCCGCTTTCGGCAGACAGAAATAATGAGAAGGAGGATTGAAGCTATGGATTTTGGAATTGCAAGTGTAGCGGCAATCACGGTGATTGCGTATCTGGTCGGCATCGGCTGCAAGGCAGCTGGCTCCGTGAAGGATGAGCTGATCCCGGTGATCTGCGGGTGCGTCGGCGCGGTGCTCGGCATTGCAGGATTGTATCTTATGCCGGACTTCCCGGCAAAGGATGTGATCAACGCCCTTGCTGTTGGCATCGTATCCGGTCTTGCGGCAACTGGCGTGAACCAGATCTACAAGCAGCTGACCAAAACGAATCAGTGAGAGGAGGTGATCCTCATATCTCGGCAGTCCCTTCCGTGAATGGGACGTTACTGGCTCTTCGGGCTTCACAACCCGGAGGGCTTTTCTATTTGCAAGGAAAGAAGAGGAGAAGATCATGAGTGAATACAAAGGAATTGATGTAAGTCGCTGGCAGGGGCATATCGACTGGGCAAAGGTGAAGGCGGCAGGTATCCAGTTTGCCATCATCAAGGCAGGTGGATCGGATGCTGGGTTCTACACCGATCCCCGATGGGAAGAGAACTACCGGAACGCCAAGGCAAATGGCATCGCTGTCGGCGCGTATTACTTCGTGGGTCCTGCCTGTACCTCGGCAGAAGCGGGAAAAGCGGATGCGCAGAGATTTCTTAACCAGCTCGCAGGAAAGCAGTTCGAGTATCCGGTGTTTATCGATGTGGAGGCTACGCCTACATCTGCGAAAGCAGGTGCCACAGAAGCGGCAATCGCTTTCTGCAGAGCGCTGGAAGCTGCCGGATACTATGCAGGTATCTACAGCTCCACCTATTCCGGATTCCGGGACAGACTGGACGATTCGAAGCTCACTCCATTCACGCATTGGGTAGCGCAGTATGCTTCGAGATGTACCTATGGCGGGGCATACGGAATCTGGCAGTATTCGTCTTCTGGGAGAGTAGATGGCATCTCCGGCAACGTGGATATGGATATCGCATATCAGGATTATCCGAGCATCATCAAGAACGGCGGATTCAACGGATTCTCCAAGCAGGGGAGCACGCAGCCGACTACTCCGGTTCAGCCAAGAAAATCTGTGGACGAGATTGCACACGAGGTACTTGCCGGGAAGTGGGGCAACGGCGACGATCGGAAGAACCGCATTACGACTGCTGGTTACGACTACGCTGCCGTGCAGGCAAAGGTGAATGAGCTGCTCGGTGCATCAGCGGCAAAATACTACACGGTACGAGGTGGCGACACGCTCTCTGCCATCGCCCTGAAGTACGGCACAACGGTGGTGGCAATCCAGAAGCTCAATCCATCACTCATCCGGAATGTGAATCAGATCCAGGTGGGATGGAAGATCAGAGTAAAGTGACAAGTTGGCCTGTAGGTATCCTTGGTGGGTGTCTGCGGGCCTTATTTTTTTGCTCATTCCATTTCCGATTTGCCTTCGAATGGTCCGCATACGTATGCGGGAAAGAAATTTCCGCTGATCGTTCAAAATCGCGTGTGAATGGTCCGCATATACCTGCAGGAAAATTTCACGTCCCGTCACAAAAACGCCCGGGAAGTGTCCGCTGATAGGTGAAAGCA
>OMXP01000023.1 GCA_900315055.1 uncultured Lachnospiraceae bacterium | reverse complement strand
TTGCACGCAAGGAATACGGAGAAACAGTTCTGAAAAAATACTATTGGAAACCACTTTTTTGGAGTGACAGCTATTTCATTACATCTGTAAGTGAAAACAGCCATGCCAATGTGCAAAAATACATTCAGAACCAATGAGGAAGGGCGGCATTCATCCACGCCCATTTCTACAAAATGGACGTGGTACTCTGCCGCAACTGATAGACACCTCCGCATCTTTTCAGGTGCTTCATTATACCAGAACACCCGCTGAAACGCCCGGTTCCTTTGCGAAAGCGCTTACCTGTCTTTCCCCGGACTTCCTTTCGATGGAAAACCTCATTTTTTCCCCGTTTTTCTTTCGTAAAAAGCAACAGATTTCTCGAATGTAAGCGTTTACATTTCGGCACTTTGGGGCTATACTCTTTGTGTCCGGAGGGGCATCTCCGGGCATTTCACCGTTCACTCAATGCAATAGGGAATTTTCAGAAAGATTCATCAATCGGGAGGTTATCAATGGAACTCAATCTCAAAGACCGCAGTGCCTGCACCTTCGATGCGGCTTCTCTTGGCGAGGTCATGCTTCGTCTGGATCCGGGTGAAGGACGCATCCGCACGGCGCGCTCCTTTAAGGCCTGGGAAGGCGGCGGCGAGTACAACGTCATCCGCGGCCTGCACAAGTGCTTCGGCATGAAGACCGCCGTCATCACCGCGTTTGCAGACAACGAAGTCGGCAAGCTCATGAAGGACTTCATCGAGGAGGGCGGCGTTGATACCTCCCTCATCAAGTGGATGAAGACAGACGGCATCGGCAGAATCTGCCGCAACGGCCTGAACTTTACAGAGCGTGGCTTTGGTGTCCGCGGTGCCATCGGCTGCTCCGATCGTGCAAACACCGCCATCTCCAAGGCAACGCCCGAGGACTTTGATTTCGACTACATCTTCGGAACCCTCGGAGTCCGCTGGCTGCACACCGGCGGCATCTACGCTGCTCTTTCCGAGCAGAGCTGCAAGACCGTCATCGAGGCCATCAAGACCGCGAAGAAGTACGGCACCATCGTCTCCTATGATCTCAACTATCGTCCTTCCATGTGGTCTGCCATCGGCGGCCTTGAGAAGTGCCAGGAGGTCAACAAGGAGATCGCAAAGTATGTCGATGTCATGATCGGCAACGAGGAAGACTTCACCGCATGCCTTGGCCTTGAGATCGAGGGACAGGACAAGGGCCTCAAGAAGCTCAACATCGACGGCTACAAGCGCATGATCGACACCGCCGCAAAGGAGTATCCGAACTTCAAGGCAATCGCAACGACGCTCCGCACCGTAAAGACCGCAACCGTCAATGACTGGAAGGCCATCTGCTGGGCAGACGGAACCGTCTATCAGTCCAGAGAGTACAACGGACTTGAGATCCTCGACCGCGTGGGCGGCGGCGATTCCTTCGCTTCCGGCCTCATCTACGGCCTCATGACCACACAGGATCCGGAGAAGGCTGTCAACTACGGTGCCGCACACGGCGCTCTGGCCATGACAACCCCGGGCGATACCTCGATGGCAAGTGTTGATGAAGTTGAGGCGCTCATGGGCGGCGCCGGCGCAAGAGTGAAGAGATAACAAGGGAGGATATGTAACGATGGCAAATTCGAAGAGAGCACAGGAAACCTTCGATCGTTTCCACGAGATCGGGATCATCCCGGTCGTTGTCTTAAATGATGCAAAGGACGCCATTCCGCTTGGCGATGCTCTGATGAAGGGCGGCCTTCCGGCTGCCGAGGTGACGTTCCGCACGGCAGCTGCCGAGGAGTCGATCCGCCAGATGGCAAAGACCTATCCGGATCTGCTTGTCGGTGCCGGCACGGTGCTTACAAGAGATCAGGCTGACCGCGCCATCGATGCAGGTGCAAAGTTTATCGTCTCCTGCGGCTACGATCCGGATATCGTGCAGTACTGCCTCGACAAGGACATCCCCGTCTGCCCCGGCACGGCTACCCCGTCCGAGATGATGGGCTGCATCCGTCAGGGTCTCGACCACGTGAAGTTCTTCCCGGCTGAGCCCTCGGGCGGCCTTACGATGATCAAGGCGATCACCGCAGCTCTTGTGAACCTCAAGATCATGCCCACCGGCGGCATCAATGCCACCAACGTCGTCGATTACCTGAAGAATGAGAAGATCTTCTGCGCCGGCGGCTCCTGGATGGTCAAGAAGAACCTCATTGAGGCCGGAGAGTTCGACCAGATCGAAGCAAAGGTGAAAGAGGCTGCCAGGATCGTCAGGGACGTTCACGAAGGCAGACTGTAATATAAATCAGGACAGGGCCCTGGCAGCAGGGCTTTGTTCTTCCGAGGAAAATGTAAGCGTTTACATTTTTGCATTGACATCCGAAGCAAAGGCTGTAGAATAAGTTTTGTAAGCACTTACATATCTGTATTGTAAAGGGGAACATCATGAGAGCATTCATGGACAAGGATTTCATGCTGTACAACGATACGGCAAAACACCTGTATCAGGCTTATGCAAAGGATGAGCCGATCATCGACTATCACTGCCACATCTCCCCGAAGGAGATCTATGAGGACCGCCGCTATGACAACATCGCGCAGGTCTGGCTCGGCGGCAGAAACGATGACGGCACGTACTTCGGCGATCACTACAAGTGGCGCGTCATGCGCTCCAACGGTGTGCCGGAGGATGTCGTGACCGGCAGCGCCGATCCGTATGACAAGTTCGTGGCCTTCACAAAGGCCCTGGAGATGGCCATCGGAAACCCGATGTACCACTGGTCAAACCTCGAGCTCCACAAGTACTTCGGCATCACCGAGCCCCTGACCGTAAAGAACTGCAAGGAAATCTGGGACAAGACCTCCGACATGCTGCAGCATGATCCGAACCTTTCGGTCCGCGGCATCATCCGCCAGTCGAACGTCGCCTATGTCGGAACCACCGATGATCCCGTCGATGACCTGCACTGGCACGAGCTCCTTGCCAGGGAGAAGGATCTCGGCTTCATGGTCTGCCCGTCCTTCCGCCCCGACAAGGCCGTCAATATCCAGCGCCCCGGCTTTGCCGAGTACATCGGACGCCTCGGGGAAGTCGTCGGCTATACGATCGACTCCGCCGAGAAGGTCTGCAAGGCTCTGGAGGATCGCATCGATTACTTCAAGGCGCACGGCTGCCGCGCTTCCGATCACGGTGTTGACTACGTTCCGTACCGCGAGGTCCCGATGGAAGAGGCAAACCGCATCTTCATGAAGGCCATGGCCGGCGAGAAGCTGACCAGGGACGAGATCGACGGCTATCAGACCACCGTTCTCCTTGCCCTTGCCCGCAAGTACCACAAGGAAAACATCGCAATGGAGATCCACTACTCCTGCACGAGAGACAACAACAAGCGCATGTTCGCCCTCGAGGGACCGGACACGGGCTTCGACATGATCGCAAAGAGCAGCTGCTACAACGAGCTGGCCGAGTTCTTCTCAAAGCTTGACGAGACGAATGAGCTTCCGAAGACCATCGTCTTCTCCCTTGATGAGAGCGACTTCAACCAGATCACGACCTGCCTTGGCTGCTTCCAGTCCGACGAGGTTCCCGGAAAGATGCAGCTTGGTGCCGCATGGTGGTTCCTGGATACGAGAGACGGCATGGAGGCACAGATGAAGTCCCTGGCAAACTTAGGCCTTCTTGGCAACTTCATCGGCATGCTCACCGATTCCCGCAGCTTCCTCTCCTATCCGCGCCACGACTACTTCCGCCGCATCGCCTGCAACCTCATCGGTCAGTGGGTCGAGAACGGAGAGTATCCGGATGATGAGGAGTCGTTAAAGAAGATCGTCTCGGGCATCAGCTACGAGAACGCAAAGAGATATTTCGACCTGTAATGAAGAGGGGGATCAAATCATGGCAGAGAAACTCAATTATGACGTCCTGAAGAAGTCCGGCTATACCGGATACATCAAGGAGAGCGCACCGGTCAAGGTGCTGCAGTTCGGTGAGGGCAACTTCCTTCGCGCCTTCGTCGATTACTGGTTCGACATGTCCAATGAGAAGGCCGACTGGAACGGCAAGGTTGCTCTGGTGCAGCCCATCGCCCAGGGCCTGACGGATCTTATCAACGAGCAGCAGGGTCTGTACACCCTGTACCTTCGCGGCTCCGAGAACGGAGAGAAGGTCAACCGCAAGCGCGTGATCTCCGTTGTCGATGCCTGCTACAACCCGTACAAGGACTGGGATGCGGTCAAGAAGATCGCTGTCTCCCCGGATCTTGAGTACATCGCATCGAACACCACCGAGGCCGGCATCGTCTATGACGGCTCCTGCAAGCAGGGCGATGTCCCGCCCGCAAGCTTCCCGGCAAAGCTCACCGTTCTTCTGTATGAGCGCTTCAAGGCAGGCCAGAAGGGTCTTGTAATCCTCTCCTGCGAGCTCATCGACAACAACGGCAAGGAACTCGAGAAGTGCTGCCTGCATCACGCAGATGACTGGGGCCTTGGCGAGGACTTCAAGAAGTATCTCACCTCTGACTGCCTGTTCTGCTCCACGCTCGTCGACCGCATCGTTCCGGGCCGCATCCGCGATCCGAAGGAAGTCGAGGAACTGACCAAGGAGAACGGCTACGAGGACTCCCTCCTCGATGTCGGCGAGGTCTTCGGTGTATGGTACATCGAGGGACCCAAGGCCCTCGAGGACAAGCTGCCCTTCAAGAAGGCCGGCCTCAACGTCCATGTCGTTCCGGAAGTTGCTCCCTACAAGAAGAGAAAGGTCCGCATCCTGAACGGCGCACACACCGGCTTCGTTCTCGGTGCCTATCTTGCCGGCAAGAACATCGTCCGCGAGTGCATGCAGGATGAGACCATCCACGGCTACATGAACAAGCTTCTGTTCGACGAGGTCATCCCGATCCTGCCGCTCGACAAGAAGGACTGCGAGAACTTCGCAGCAGCCGTAACCGATCGTTTCAACAACCCTTACGTTGACCATCAGCTGATGAGCATCTCCCTGAACTCCACCTCCAAGTGGAAGGCAAGAGATCTCCCGAGCCTTCTCGAGTACAACGAGAAGTTCGGCAAGCTCCCGGTTGCTCTTTGCATGGGCTTTGCAGCATACATTGCCTTCTACTCCACCAACATTCAGCGCCGCGAGGCAGACGGCCTTGTCTGCAAGCGCCCGGCCGGCAATGAGTACAAGGTTCAGGATGATGCCTGGGCTCTGGACTTCTACTATGAGAACAAGGACGCTTCCGATGCTGCCCTTGTCGAGAAGGTCCTCTCCAACACCAAGATGTGGGATCAGGATCTGACCAAGATCCCGGGACTCCAGGAGAAGGTCACGAAGGATCTGTCCCTGATCCGCACCCAGGGCGCAGAGGCTGCCTATGCTGCAGTTCTTGCAGATCCCGAGAAGTAATATCAGGTAACACCGGGCATTACAAAGTAATGCTTTACTAATTTTGTTAACTGTTGTAACTGCATAACCTGACATGGCCGCGACATTTCGCCGCGGCCGTTTTTGCATTCTGCAAAGATTTGCATGGGTCAGGTTCTCTTCACATAACTTCACACAACACCATGAAATCATCAACGACTGAAAACGAGGTCCTGATCCGGCACTGCGACAGTGCGTTCTTCTTCAGCGGCTTCTGCTATACCTCGAGCGGTATCATTGTCAGCATGCTGCAGGAGAACATCGGCTTTCCCTATGCGGTGACCGGCACGCTGATCTCGCTGATTTCCGTCGGCGGGCTCATCGCCTCGATCCTGTGCGGGATTCTGCCCTCCCTTGTCGGCCTGAAGAAGACAACGCTTCTGCTCTCCATCGGCTACACGCTGGGGTACCTCTTAAGTGCCCTGACCGGGAACGTGTTTCTCCTCGGGGTGGCGTTCTTTATCATCGGCGCCGCCAAGGGCTGTACGCTGAACACCTGCAACCTTAACGTGGGCTCCCACGCAAAAGACAAACAGCGCTCTCTCCAGGCCATGCACTCCTGCTACGCGGCAGGGGCGCTCCTCTGCCCGTTCCTCATCGAATGGGTCCGGAAGGGAAGCGATCGGGCATCCATCATTGCGGTTGCCCTAGTAGGCTTTGCCCTGTGGCTCATGTTCTTTACGGCGCCTCTTGAGGGGAAGACCGAAAAGAAGAAAAAGGAATCCGGCGGCAGCCGGGCGTTCCTGAAGAGCCTTTCCTTCTGGCTTCTTGCTGCCCTGCTCTTCTGCCAGAACGCGGCCGAGATCAGCGTCACAGGGTGGCTCGTGACCTACTACAAGGAACAGCATATCCTCCAGGGATCCCTTGCCTCCTACACGGTGACCATCCTCTGGGCGGCAACGCTCATCGGGCGTCTTCTCATGGCCTTTGTCATCCCCGTCGGCAACCGCTGGCGGACCCTGACGCTCATGGGCATCGCCTGCACGGTTCTGTACTTTGTCCTCATGGGAATGACCGACCCCGTCCCTGCCTGCATCGCACTGTTCTTCTATGCCCTTGCCATGGCAGCGGTGAACCCGATCATCATCTCCTGTGCCGGCAAGGCCATGACGCCGGAGGGCATGGGGATTCTTCTTCCCATCGGTACCTTCGGTGCAATCGTCATGCCGGCCATCATCGGTGCAGTCGCCGCGGACAGCGGGCTCGGCGCCGGCATGCGCTGCAACCTGATCTCCTGCGCGGGCATCACGCTGTTCTCGATCCTGCTCTGGATCCGTGACCGGAAGGAAAGCCGGAACGCGGCAGAAGGAGAGGCTTAAGATGAAGATCGCAGTACTCGGCGCCGGCGCGATGGGAGGACTCTTTGCATCGTACCTCTGCCGTCACAATGACGTCACCCTTGTCTCCCGCCATGAGGAGCAGGCAGACCTCATCAGCAAAGAAGGCTTTACGGTCCTTGAAAAGGACGGCACGAAGGAGATCTTTCACCCGCATGCTCTGGTCTCCACAAAGGACATGGAGCCGCAGGACCTTGTCATTCTCTTTGTAAAATCCATGGCAAATGAGAGCGTCCTTGCGGCAAACAGAAGCCTGCTTGGACCTGACACGTACCTTTGCACCCTGCAGAACGGGAGCGGGCATGAGGAGGTTTTAAGGAAGTTCGTCCCGGAGGACCACATCATCCTCGGCACCACGCAGCACAACGCAAGCACCAAAGCCCGCAATATTACCCGGCACGGCGGAAGCGGCATGACGCACTTTGGCGGTATCACGGGCGATGCAAAGCGTCTTCAGAGGTTTGCGGACTGCTTTACATCGTGCGGCCTTCAGGCCGATGTCTCCGACAGGGTGCAGGAGATGATCTGGAACAAGATGTTCACGAACATCTCCGCAAATGCCCTGACCGGCGCCCTGCAGGTGCCTTTGGGATACATCGTGAAAGACCCGTATGCCTGGTCTCTTTGCTGTCAGCTCATCGGTGAGGCGGTCGATGTCGCCGCTGCCCTTGGCATGCACTTTGACAGAGAGGAAAAGATCCGCGAAGTCAGAGCCGTCTGTGAAAACGCACCGGACGGTCTTACCAGCATCTACGCCGACCTTAAAAACGGACGCAAAACCGAGGTCGACGCCATCACCGGCAGTGTTGTGAGAGCCGGTGAGAAGACCGGGGTTCCGACTCCCGGCCACTCGTTCCTCCTGAAGCTCATTCACGCGATGGAAGGACGAAGCAGAGAAAACTCGTAACCATTGGGGGGAAACCCATTTTTACAAAAGGAAGGAGTATATCATGTCAGATTTTGTCACCTACGACTGGGAAGCGGGAAAGCCCAAGCGCACTGCCGCAAACGTCACCCTGCCGCCGAAGACCTTTGAGAAGGACGGCCTTCGCATCGTCGATCTCACCAAGGTCATCGACCCGTCCACCGAGAGCCGCCGCTGCAACCTGTGGCGCTTCAACACGGGCGGAGCCGTACCGGATTTCCACACGAACGTCGATATCGGAAGCCATCTCGGCACCCACTGTGAGTGCCCGTACCACCACGACAGCAACTGGCCGAGCGTCGCAGAGCTGCCCGTCTCCCAGTTCATGGGCCGCGGCATCTATGTAAAGCTTGACCTGCCGGCGGATCACATCATCACGGCAGAGGACCTCGACAAGGCCCTTGGAAAGAAGATCAGGCCGCATGATACCGTGATCCTCGACAGCCTCGACGAGAGCCTTCGCATCCCGCCGTTCACGAGCCTTACGGGGTCCGACAAGGATCACCGCCTGCAGGTCGGTGCGGACATGGCACAGTACCTGGCAGACAGGGACGTGCAGTGCGTGGGCTTCGGCGACGGCGTTGCGATCGAGGGCAAGGTGGAGAACGTAAAGCCGTTCCACGATATCCTCATGGCAAAGAACGTCACCTTCCTCGAGGTTCTGCAGAACCTCGATCAGCTGCACACCGACACCTTCTTTATCAGCTATGCACCGGTGCCGATCATCGGTCTCGACTCCTGCCCGGTCCGCGTCTACGCGATCGAGGGGATGCCTGGATTTACCGCATAGGAAGGAGAGAAAAAACATGTTCTTTTCCGCAATCGGAAGCGTAAACCGCTTTGATACCTTTGATGAGGCCTTCCAGGCAGCCTACAGATGGCTTGCTGAGACTGACCTCGACCATACCCCCGTCGGCTCCTATCCCATCTGTGAGGGCATCACGGCAAATGTCCAGGAGTACACGACTCTCCCGGAGAAGACAGCCCGGTTTGAGGCACACGACAAGTTCTATGACATCCAGTACGTCATCTCCGGCAGGGAGCGCTTCGGTCTTTGTAAGAGAGAGGGCCTGACTGTTCAGGAATCGGTCCCGGAAAACGATGTGATCTTCTATGAGGAGCCTGAGTACAGCGGAAGCGTTGTCCTCACCCCCGGCGATCTCATCGTGGTCTCCCCGGAGGATGCGCACAAGCCGCGCGTTGCCCTGGATCAGCCCGAGCCCGTCCGCAAGGTCGTCGTCAAGGTGCGCGTGAAGGCGTAAAACGGATCCTGAAACAGCAATCAGAAGACTGACCCGATGAGGCGGCAGGAATGCGAAGCTATCGCATTCCTGCCGTCTTTTTTCATGCGGCGAACCGAATCCGGATATTTTTACGGCGATCCGGGCAAATGAAAGGTCCAGATTCCGAAGATCGCTATTATACTGAGATTATCCGCAAGGTCACGGAAAGAAGAGCAGAGGGAGAACATCATGAAATGTCCATCATGCGGCAAAGAGGTGCTGCAATAGCGGCAATCATTGTCGCTGCAGCCGTTGCGGTCAGCGTCATGGCAGTGGTCATCGTCCGCCATAACTCTCAGCAGGATCCGGTCGGAGAAGCGGAATCGACGCAGCAAACATTGGAACAGCCGGCAGTAACGGAAGAAACCCGCAGCGCATCAGAAGAAGACACGACTCCCGTAGAAACCAATGTCTCCTACCTGATCACAGGTCCGGAAATCAATGATGCATTCTTCAAATGTACCGCAGAGAAAAACCCGGATGCACAGGGTGACCCGATCTTTCGCGTCACCTCTCTGGACCGCTCGGATACGGCTCCGGACAATTCAGACGATGCGATTGACATTTCGGAAAGCGGCCTGCCGACGTATGTCTGGTATGAGGACCATCACATCTACTGGTATTCCGAGGCGCCTGTCGTCTTTCTGAATGCGGACAGCTCCAGAATGTTCTTCCGGCTGTACTCCTGTGAGAACATCGATGTCACCGGCATGGACACCCGGCATGTGACAAACATGTCTGATATGTTCGGGGCAACGGCGGTCCATACGCTTGATCTCTCAGGCTTTGACACCTCGAATGTCACGGACATGACGTACCTGTTCATCTCAGATCCTCTGGAATCCCTGGATCTTTCCGGATTTGACATGTCCGGCATGCCGGGAACCGATCCGGACGACCTCGAATCCTCACCGGTGTACGGCATGTTTGGCCAGGACATGGGCAGCGCTGTTACCTGGTGGCCCGATGTGACAGATGCAGAGAAGAAGGCAGCCCTGAAAGACCTGTTGAGCTGGGATGCAGATACGGCTGCGACAACTGAGGACAGTGCCGCAGATCCTTCTTCCGCGCCGTAGAACACAGATGGGACCTGTCAGATCGTCAGCGTCCTGAACGTCATCTTCCGCAATACCGAACTTAAAAAACCTGCAGAGGCTTTAACTTGCCCCTGCAGGTTTTTTTCATCTCTATGCGTCTTCGTCTGTAGTTCTTTCCTACTGCTGCTGGATCTTCCGGATCTGTTCGATCACGTCCTCGTGGCCACCGCAGTACTTCTCATACAGAGGCTCCACCATCTGCCGCAGCTTCTCCTTGTCTTCGTCGCTTACGGAGACCACGGTGCAGCCGTTGTCGATGGCCTGCTGTCTTGCCTCGTCTTCGGTCTCCTTCCAGAGCTTGCGCTCATAGACGCCGGACTCTTCGGCGCACTCCCGGATGATGTCCTGGTCCTCTTTGGAGAGCTTGCTCATCGTGACCTCGCTTGCAAAGATCATCTCCGGGATCCTTGCATGCTCGTCCTCGAGGACATACGGGGCCACCTGCTCTTGGTGCATCGACACATAGCTTGGCCAGTTGTTCTCCGCGCCGTCGACCTCACCCTTCCGGATGGCGTCGTAGACGTCGCTGTAGCTGATCTGTACCGGTGTTGCACCGACGTATCGCACGACGTCCGCCATGAGGGCGGACTCCAGTACGCGGATTGTCAGTCCCTGCAGATCATCGATGCCATCCAGCGGCTGCGCCGTGTAGAAGTTCCGGACGCCGGCATCATAGAAGGCCAGGGCGCACAGGCCGCTGCCGGCAAAGGATGTCTTCACCTTGTCGCCGATCGAACTGTCCAGCACCTTCCACATGCTGTCCCTGCTGTCGTAGAGATACGGCATCATGATCTCCGATGCCATGTCGCTCTCGTCCAGAAGCAGCGCGTCCGAGGCCCGCATGAAGTCGATGCCCCCGAGCTTTACCTGCTCGATGACACTCTTCTCATCGCCAAGCTCTCCGCCCGGATAGACGAGGATCTGAATCCTGCCGTCCGTCTTCTCCTCCACCAGATCCGCAAAGTACTGTGCCCCCTTCACGGTCGGATACCCCTCCGACTGGTTGTCGGCATAGGTGAGGACATATTCCGGGGGAGCGGTCTTCTGTCCGCAGCCGGAAAGCGCCGTGCCTGTAAGAAGCAGAGCAAGAAGAAGGGATAAAGCCCCCCGTTTCATTGCTTCTCCCCGGCAGGTGCCTTCTTTCCGACGTCCTTGTACTTCGAGTACTTCTGCACCATCTCCTCGTGGAAGGCATAGAGCGCCTCCTTCTCGTCTCCGAGAATCCGGTTTGTCAGAAGATAGGCATGAATTCCGTCCGGTGCCGCAATGAGCATCGAGCGGCGCTTCACCATGGGATAGATCTCCTTCCAGGGAATCCGCTGCAGATGCTTCTCCACCTCGATCTGCATGCCCTTCTCATCGAAGGTGACCGTAGTATCCACCGGGATCTTCTTCGCCTGCCTGTGGCCCACAATCGCCATCACGAGCGGCTGGATCACCAGAAACAGCAGGAAGCCGATCAGCAGCAGGATCTTGCCGATGATGTTGGTCTTATTCCACTGGGTAAAGAGCAGAACGGCAAAGACACCCGTCCAGATGACATTGATGGCTCCCGTCCAGTTGGTGTAGGTGTTGCCGAGGCGAAAGAGCAGAAAGTCTGCGGTGGTGTTTCGGAACGTATAGGAATAGCGCATAGAATCTCCAAACTTAAAAAAAAGTACAGGCCTGAAGGCCTGTACCGATTATAACATGGCCCGCATAAAGCAAACCGGACCGGTTTTGCCCGGTCCGGTAAGGTTATTACCCGTTTCCCCGAACCTCTCTCGAAGAGAGAGGCTCGAGCTTTGCCCTCGTCAGAGGGCAAAGGTTTTTATTGATATCCGAATGCCCACGGCAGAGCCATGCTGATGGCCGGGATAAAGGTCAGCAGAAGGAGAACGACGATCATGGCAAAGTAGAACGGAAGCTGTGCCTTGACGATCTTCTCCATGGGGCTCTTTGCGATTGCGGATCCGATGAACAGAACCGAACCAACCGGAGGAGTCAGAAGACCGATGCCGCAGTTCAGGACCAGGATGATACCGTACTGAATCGGGTTGATGCCGATGCTGGTAGCGATCGGAAGAAGGATCGGCGTGGAGATCAGGATGATCGGCGCCATATCCATGATCATGCCCAGGATCAGGAGGATCAGGTTGATCAGGAGTGCGATGACATACGGGTTGTTCGACACGCCGCGGATTGCATTTGCTGCAAGTTCCGGAACGTGAAGGGTGGTCAGGCAGTAGCCGAATACGTTCGACGTCGAGATCAGGATCAGGACGATGGAAAGCGTATCGATGCAGGTGTCGATGGAGTGCCAGACATCCTTCCAGGTCATTCCCTTGTAGACATACACGGAAACGATCAGGGAGTAGATAACGGCGATTGCAGCGGACTCGGTTGCGGTGAAGACACCGGCAACAACGCCGACAACCACGATGAGCAGTGCGGACAGAGCCCAGATACTGGTTCTAAACTCCTTCCACAGACGCTTGCCGGAGAACTTGTCTCCCTTCGGATAATGGCGCTTCTTCGCGATGAAGTAGCTCATGATCATGAGGGAAAGAGCGAGCAGGCAGCCCGGCAGGTAACCTGCGATGAACAGCGCGCCGACCGAAATGCCGCCGGCAGTCGTTGCGTAAATGACCATGTTGTGGGACGGGGGAATGAGCATGCCCTCGACGGAGGAGGAAATCGTAACAGCCGTCGAGAAGTCGACATCATACCCGCGGTCCACCATCATGGGGATCTCAAGAGATCCCAGGGATGCGGTATCTGCAGAAGCAGAACCGGAAATACCGCCGAAGAACAGGGATGCCACGATGTTCACCATCGCGAGACCGCCGGTCATCCAGCCGACCAGTGCATCGGCCAGATTCAGCAGTTTCTCCGATATGCCGCCGGAACCCATCAGGACGCCCATCGTTATGAAGAACGGGACGGCCATCAGGGAGAAGGAACTGATACCCTTGACCATCTGCTGCACCAGTGTGGAGAGCGGAAGGCCCTGATACGTGAGACAGAAAATTGCGCTGATCGCGACCGCGTAGGCGATCGGGAAACGCAGGAAAACCATTACCAGGAATGAAACGAGGAGAATGGCAATAGCTGTTGTATTGTACGTCATTTCTTCTCCTCCTTCTCTGTCATGGTCTCGAGCTCTTCGGCTTCCGTATCGATGCCGAACTCGCCGTAGTGACCAGCCAGATGCTCGATATCCATCATGATACGCTCCAGTTCAAAGAAGATCATTGCGATACCCGCAAGCGGGACCGGGAAATACTGCCAGAACTTCGACAGCCAGGGCATCGAAATGTAGGTGCCCTTTGCGCCGATGCCGGTGCAGTACTGCATGCCGATGATCAGCATGACAAGGGCAAGGAACATGACCGCGATATCGGCGATCAGGTCCAGAGCCTCGACAACCTTCACCGGAAGGTACCGGTCGAAGGCGGTCATGCGGATGTGGCCGTTGCGGCGGATAGCCAGTGCTGCGGAAAGGACGGCCATGTAGGCCATCAGTGTCAGAATCAGTTCCTCGCCCCAGTTCGGTGCGGGGATTACGGTGATGTAACGTGCAAGGACGATCCAGGTGGTGATGACGATATCGGCGACCAGCAGCACCTTGCAGATCATCATGAAGATCTTGTAGACCCATGCATAGACGGGTTCAATCTTCTTCATGGCACTTATGAAACCGTTCATAAGCAAACCTCCAGTATTTTCAGAGAAAAAAGGTGCTCCGGCTCTTCACCGGAGCACCCCAAAAACCTTATTTCAGAGTTTTGGTTCAGGCTTTAGTCTGCCATATCCAGGATCTGCTGATACAGGTCTGCGTAATCCTTTGCATACTCATCAGCGATCGGCTTGCAGGCTTCCTGCCATGCACTCTTGTCGTCAACGGTGATGACGTTGATGCCCTGGCTCTTTAAGGTATCCAGAGCTTCCTGCTCCTTCTGCTCGGAGACCTGACGGCAGTAATCGGAAGCGATCTTGCCGGCATCGGTGATAACCTGCTGCTGGTTTGCAGTCAGCTTGTTCCAGGACGCATCGGTCATGACAGTCTCCATAGCGCCGAGGGTGTGCTCATCGAGCGTGAGGTTCGGGCCGACTTCCTGGAAGCTGTTGCTCAGGTAGTTGACAACCGGCTGCTCAGCGCCATCGATGGTGCCGTTCTGCATGGAGGAGTAAACCTCGCTCATGGAAACAGGGGACGGAGTAGCGCCAAGGCTCTGAACCATCTTGGTCATGATCGGGTCGTTGGAGACACGGATCTTCTTGTTCTTCATGTCATCAGGAGTCTTGACAACCAGATCCTTGACGGTGAAGAAGCTGCGGAAACCTTCCTCGCCGTAGTACAGGCCGCGGAGACCAAGGCCCAGCTCTTCAGGCTCGTTCAGGAAATCAGCTCCGAGATCGCTGTTGACGAAGTTCCAGAAGTGATCACGGTTTACGAAGGTGTAAGGCAGAGACAGAAGAACGGACTTCTGTGCGCCGTAGCTGGAAAGTGCGAATGCGGAAATACGGCTGATATCGACCGTGCCCGTGCCGCCCATCATGCCATCGAGGACATCTGCCTCAGCGCCAAGGACGCCGGAGCCCTGCAGATCGATCGTGATGGAACCGCCGCTCATTGCCTCAACGGCTTCCTTGAACTTGGTGTCCATGGCGCCGCAGATGGTGTTGTCGGTCGGGTTGACCTCAGCCATTGTCAGGGTAACTGCAGGATCGGCCGCAGCTGCCTCGTTTACGGTGTAATCCGTGCTGTCGGAAGCTGCCTCGGTCGCAGCGGTCGAGGTCTCTGCTGCAGCGGTTGTCGCAGCATCTGCTGCCTCGGTCGATGCCGCAGCGGCTGTGGTATCAGCCGTCGTGGACGCCGTCGTAGAAGAGGTTGAGGACGAAAGTCCGCAGCCTGCGAGCGCTGCAGCCGCCAGAGCGGTTGTCAGGATTGCACTAACCATCTTTTTCTTCATATCAATGTCCCTCCCAGACACGTCCGGAACTTTGGCCGGACGTCTTTTGTTTACATTGATATTGTAACCGCTTACATTATCGGGATGCCATGGTAAGATTTTCACTTTTCGGGTAGGATATTTTCCTGTTTTTGGGTGGATTTGTCACTGTGAACAGGATTTTGGCCCGTTTATTGTGCATCCTGTCTGGATGTCCGGTACTCGCTCGGTGTGGAACCCGTGGCGCGTTTGAACACTTTGGCGAAATAGTTGGGATCGTCATACCCCACAGCCCGCCCTGCGGCGCTGATCGTCTTGCCCGGCATCGAAAGATATTCCTTGGCCCTCCGGATCCGGTAATCCGTCAGGTACGTGATGAAGCTCTTGCCGAAGGCCTGCTTGAAGATCTTGCAGAAGTAGGCGTCCGCATACCCGAAATGGGTCGCCATGTCCTGTACCGACAGGTCGTGCATATAGTTTGCTTCAATATAGGTTGCCATGCGCTCCGGAAGCGCCCCCGTACTGCTTAGCATCTCTGCCCCCTCTTCTTTTGCCTTGCTTTCCGTCTTCCCGGCAAGTCCCGCCTCCACGGCGGCAACCAGCTCGTCCTCCTGACAGGGCTTTAACAGATAGTCCAGGGCCCTGACCCGGACCGCCCGTCTTGCATAGGAGAAATCCTCGAAGGCCGTGAGGAACAGAATCTCACACTCCGTATCCTTCTTCCGGATCTCCTCCGCTGCCTCGAGTCCCGTCATGATCGGCATCTGGATATCCAGCACCAGCACCTGCGGATGTACCTTCTCGTAGAGATCAAGTACCTCCTGTCCGTTGGCGGCGCTGTAGATGTCACAGACGTCCCCGAAATTGCGCTCGAGTTTCTTTAAGAGTACGCGGCGCTCGAGCACCTCATCATCCGCGATCAGTATCGTCTTTCGTTCTTCCATCATTACCCTTTTCCCCCTGCGGGATCACCATCGTAACGGTAGTCCCGATGTTTTCCGTGCTTTCAATGGTCATGCTGCCGTTTTCGTACAGCTGCTGGATCCTCCGGTAGATGTTTCCGACGCCGATGTGGACCTCATGACCCGTATGTCCGCTGTGCAGCTCTTCAAGGATTCTGTCCAGCTTCTCCTTCGGAATCCCGACGCCGGTATCCTTCACCGAAAGATGAAGTGCCCCATCTTCCAGTGTTGCATTGATGTCGATCCGTCCGCCCTCCGCTTTCTTTGCGATGCCGTGGCTTAAGGCATTCTCGATCACCGGCTGCAGGAGGAAGACCGGCACCTCGATGCGGTCGGGATTGACGCCCTCCCCGAGGTGAAACTCGTACCGCACCCGGTCGCCGAAGCGCATCTTCTGCAGATAGAGATAGTCCTTCGCGTTCTGGATCTCCGCGGTAAGCGAGGTGAACGAATCGCTGGCCCTGAGGTTATACCGGAAGATGTTCGAGAGCGAGAGGATCATCTTTCCGGTGGTTGCCGCATCCTCAAGCTCTGCCATGCTCGCGATCGTCCCCAGGGTATTGAACAGAAAGTGCGGATTGATCTGGCTCTTTAATAGATCCAGGCGCGTCGTCTCCAGCCTGTGGGTCAGCTCCGCCTTCTGCGCTTCCTCCTCGCGGAGGGCCGTCTCGAGCTTCTGCTTTTCCTCGAGCGTCTCGATGTTGTCCTTCGTCGCTTTCTTCATGCGGTTGAAGGTCCGGACCAGCTCGCCGATCTCGTCCTCGTTCTCGACGACAACGTCTCCCCCGCTGTAGTCCCCCTCTGCCATGCGCCTTGCGTCCTTCACGAGAAGATCCACCGGTTCCACGATGGTCTTCGTGACGGACCTTGAGACCGAGCTTGCCGCAAGAAGGAGCACGGCGCTCACAATGAGAACGATATACGGCAGGTACTGCAGGAAGGGCGAGATCGTGTCATACCGGCTGCCGCCCGCCTCCACGGTAAGCTGCGTCAGGTTCCGCGCATAGGTATCCAGGTAGTCGAAAAGTCCCAGCAGATCGTACTGCCGGCTGATGGGGCTCCCGTCGGTCAGGACCTCGTCCCGCTGCCCCGCGTAGGTCTCGTAGGCGTTTTTCAGGTTCCAGGTGCGGGCGTACCGCTCGGCGCCGATGTCCGTGACATCATAGGGTAGCTCGTCCACGGCCGCCTTTGTCGCCGTGCAGGCCTTCTGCAGTGCCTTCTCGTTGGCCTCTGTCGTCTCCGTCAGATACGCCTTGAGGGCGCTCTCCTCTTTGCCCAGCTTGTCCTGCACCCTCTCACAGCGGGAGATCTGTGTCAGGATCTGTCCGGTTTCCTTCGAGGAGAGCCGGATGAAGTACAGGCTGATCACGGAGATGATGAGGATGGAGAGAAACATCACGAGAAGCTGGAGATTTCCCTTCTCCCCGACGGACATGACAAGGTACAGGCTCCTGCGTTTTTTCGGTCTTTGTCCCTTTTTCACGGATCCTCCTTCCTCAGGGTTTCCAAATATTTCCAAAGTTCTTAAAGAGTTTCTATTGCACGGAATCTCAAATCCCCCGACAATGGAATCATCGGGAGGTATCACCCAATGTCAGATCTGTTTAACTTCCTGGTCTGCATGCTCGCGCTTCTTGTCGGGGTGCTGATCGGGAAAGCCTGGAAAAACCGGAGGGGTCGCAAATGAAGAACGATCGTTTTGTCTTTCACGAAAACACGGTTCCGGAGGACAACGGTCACGGCGTCGTGCGCCGTGTGCTCGCCTACTCGAACGATCTCATGGTGGTGGAAAACCACTTTGAGAAGGGCGCCGTCGGCGCCATGCACCATCACACCAACACCCAGATCACCTATGTCGTGAGCGGGAAGTTTAGCTTCACGATCGGTGACGAGACGAAGATCGTGGGACCCGGGGACACTCTGCTCAAGACCAACAGTGTCGAGCACGGCTGTGTCTGCCTCGAGGAGGGAATTCTCCTCGACACCTTCACCCCGTACCGCAAAGACTTCGTCAAGGACTAGGAGGCCATATGCAGCGTTTTCTCACGATCGGCGAGGTGATGCTGCGTCTTACCCCGCCAAACTACAACAAGATCCGCACCGCCACGGAGTTTGAGGCAACCTACGGCGGATCGGAAGCGAACATCGCGATCTCGCTTGCAAACCTTGGCATGGACGCCACGTTTTTCACCGTGGTCCCGGACAACAGCCTCGGAAAGAGCGCCGTGCGTGCGCTTCGTGCCAACGACGTCCACTGCTCGCCGGTGATCTATGCCTCGGAACAGGATGCCCCGACAAACCGCCTTGGCACCTATTACCTCGAGACGGGCTTCGGAATCCGCCCGAGCAAGGTGATCTACGACCGCAAGCACTCCGCCTTCTCGGAGTATGACTACTCGCGCCTTGATCTCGATGCCCTGCTTTCCGGCTACGACTGGCTTCATCTGTCCGGCATCACGCCGGCGCTCTCGCCGTCCTGTGCCGATCTTATCCTGAACGCCCTGAAGGCTGCAAAGAGAAGGGGCATGACCGTCTCCTTCGACGGAAACTTCCGCTCCAGTCTCTGGACCTGGGATGCGGCACGGGATTTCTGCACCCGCTGCCTTCCCTACGTCGACGTGCTCTTCGGGGTCGAGCCCTACCATCTCTGGAAGGACGAAAATGACCACGCAAAGGGCGACTGGAAGGACGGAATCCCGAGACAGCCGACACTCGAACAGGAGGAGGAGATCACCTCGCACTTTACCCGGCGCTATCCGAACATCCGGTGCATCGCACGCCATGTCCGGTACGTGACCTCCGGCTCCGAGAACAGCCTCAAGGCCTACGTCTGGTATCAGGGAAAGACGTATGAGAGCAGGCTCTTTACCTTCACGATCCTCGACCGCGTGGGCGGAGGCGATGCGTTCGCGAGCGGCCTCATCTATGCGATGATGAACGGGTATGAGATACAGGAGATGACGGACTTTGCCGTCGCATCCTCTGCCTTAAAGCATACCATCCGCGGCGATGCAAATCTCACCGACGATGTGGAGACCATCCGCTCCCTCATGAAAAACGGCTTCGATATCCGCCGCTGAACAAACCGGAACGGAACTGACAAAACAGAAAACATCAACAAGAGGCCCGGGATTGCCCGGACCTCTTTTTCATGCTTCTTTTTTCCCTTACAGGCAGGCTTTGATCCTGTCAATGATCTCCCTGTACTCGGCATCGGAAAGGAACTTCTTCTTCGGGTTCATGAGGAACACACCGTTCCACTCGAACTCGTCCTTATATTTCGGCACCAGGTGCATGTGCAGGTGATGTCCCGTATCCGCATAGGAGCCGTAATTCACCTTATCGGGGTTGAATGCCTTGTGGATGGCCTTCGATGCCCGTGCAACGTCCGCATAGAACGCATCGCGGTCCGCATCGGAGAGGTCTGTCATCTCGCTCACGTGGTCCTTGTAGGCCACGATGCAGCGTCCCTTATGGCTCTGCTCCCTGAACAGGATCAGGTGGCTCACGGAGAGCTCGCAGATGTAGATGCCGAAGGCATCGAGATGCTCATCGAGCATGCAGTAACCGCAGTTCGGATCTTTTTCAATAATATCAGCCATGGAGGACCTCCTTCACATAGGCCTTGATGGTCTCATCCTTTGCGTCCGCAAAGAAGTACTCCTCGAAATGCTCCCCTGCATAGGCACCCTTTACCAGTGCCGGATCGAGATCCTTCAGGATGTCAACCAGCGGACGGAACGCCGCTTTCCTCACACCGTCCAGGATCTTCTTGTTGTTCTTCTCCGGAACGGCGCGCTCCTTCGGATATCCGCCGCCGAACGGCTCACTCCAGAGCTTCTCGAAGATGTAGGTGAGGTTCAGGTCTCCGCCCCAGCCAAAGCCCAAAGCATAGGGGATGGACACTGCGTTGCCGTCGTTGATCTGGGCAAACGTGTAGGCATCGAGAGGCGTCTCCACGTGGCCGCAGATGACGCCCGGGAAGGAGTTCAGCGCAAGCATTGCGCCCTCACCGGTACCGCACCCTGTCACCACGAAATCCGCTGCCTTTGCATTGAGCAGCGTTGCGGCAAGGATGCCGTTCTGCACGTAGGTCAGCTGTGCCGCATCGTCTGCGCTGTACATGCCGTAGTTCCTGACTTCAAAACCCTTCTCGCCGGCGACCTTCTTCAGAGCGGCGCAGATCACGCCGTTCTTTGCCGCCTGGGAGTTCTCATTGATCAGTGCGATTCTCATTTGTCATTCACCTCGATGTTCTCTTCTTCCTTTACGCCCCTGAACTTCGACTCGTCGAGGTTCGAGGGATCCTGGCCGATGTAGGCGAGGATGCCGCCGTCGATGTAGACGATCTGTCCGTTGATGAAATCGCTGGCAGGAGATGCAAGGAAGACCGCAAGGCCCATGAGGTCCTCGGTGGTGCCCCAGCGCTGTGCCGGTGTCTTCGAGCGGATGAATCGGTCGAACGGATTCATCGAGCCGTCTTCCTGGGGCTTGCGGAGCGGTGCCGTCTGCGGCGTTGCAATGTAGCCGGGTCCGATGCCGTTGCACTGGATGTTGTACTGGCCGTACTCGGAGCAGATGTTCTTCGTGAGCATCTTCAGGCCGCCCTTTGCTGCCGCATAGGCGGAGACGGTTTCCCGCCCGAGCTCCGACATCATGGAGCAGGCGTTGATGATCTTGCCGCCGCCCTGCTCGATCATGTCCGGGATGACGGCCTTGGAGCAGATGAAGGGACCGGTGAGATCGATGTCGATGACCTGGTTCCATTCCTGAAGACTCATCTCGGTCATCGGGATTCTCTTGATGATGCCGGCGTTGTTGAACAGGATCGTGATCGGTCCGAACTTCTCCTTCACGTCGGCGACGAACTTCTTTACTTCCTCTTCCTTCGTGACATCGACGATGGCACCATAGGCCTCAACGCCTGCCGCCTTATACTCTTCCATCGCGTGGTCGAGGTGCTCCTGGCTTCTGCAGTTGAAGACGATCCTTGCACCCGCCTCGGCAAGAGCCTTTGCATAGGCCATGCCAAGACCGTAGGCCGCGCCGGTGATCCAGGCGACCTTTCCGTCAATGCGGAACTTTTCCATGACTCCCATTGTATGTTTACCTCCCAATCTAAATCAGCGTCAGCTGATAAACGTCAGCATCAGCTGACGTTTTGTCAGCGAAGATCCTGCATCCGTACCTCGTCCATGTCGTCGAAGTCCTGATTCTCGCCGACCATGCCCCAGATGAACGTGTAGTTCTGGGAGCCGCAGCCTGCGTGGATCGACCAGGACGGAGAGATGACCGCCTGCTCGTTGCGCATGATGAGGTGTCTCGTCTCATTGGGCTCGCCCATGAGGTGGACGACGAAGCCGTCGTCCGGAAGATCGAAGTAGAGATAGACTTCCATCCGGCGGTCATGGGTGTGGCAGGGCATCGTGTTCCAGACAGAGCCCTCTTCGAGGTGCGTCATGCCCATCTCGAGCTGGCAGCTCTCGACCTGTCCCGGCAGAATGTACTTGTTGATCGTCCGGTGGTTACTGCCTGCAAGGGATCCCAGCTCCTTCTTGTTCTCCGGCAGGATCTCGACATCATAGTCGTGCTCTGCCTTTCTGTCCTTCAGGATTCTCTTTGTCGGGCAGGTGCGGTGTGCGGGGCCGGAGCAGAGATAGAACTTTGCAGGGTCCTTTGCGTCGGTGCTTGCAAAGACCACTTCCTTTGTCCCGCGGCCGATGTACATGCCGTCCCGCGGCCCGATCTCATAGACCGTGCCGTCTGCCGTGACGGTTCCTGCGCCGCCGATGTTGATGATGCCCATCTCCCGGCGCTCCAGGAAGTACTGTGCCCGAAGCTCTGCTCCTGCGGTCAGGGACAGTGCCTTCTCCACCGGCATCGCACCGCCGAAGATGATGCGGTCGATGTGGCTGTAGGTCAGGCAGATCTTATCCTTTACGAAGATCTTCTCCTGTACGTACTCTCTGCGCAGTCTGTCTGTGTCATAGTGCTTTTCGTCCTCGGGTGAGGATGCGGTTCTGATTTCCATAGCCCTCTCCTTTTTATACTCGTATGATCAGAGCGTCACGCCGTCCTTGAAGATGGCGATGTCCCTTGCTCCGATCTCTTCCTGCTTTGTCTTCTGCCCGCCTGCAACCTTCAGAATCAGGGAGAACAGATCCTCTCCCGTCTGGTCAAGGCTCACGCCCTGCGTTGCAACGCCGGCGTTGAAATCAATCCAGTTCTTCTTTTTCTCGTACAGCGGGGTGTTCGACGAGATCTTGACCGTCGGCACCGGTGCGCCGAACGGCGTGCCGCGTCCCGTCGTGAACAGGATCAGGTCTGCGCCGGCAGCGGTCAGAGCCGTCGTCGAGACGAGGTCATTGCCGGGTCCCGTGAGAAGGTTCAGGCCGTGGACCGTTGCACTCTCGCCGTATCCAAGGACTGCCTCGATCGGAGCGGAGCCGCCCTTCTGCACGCAGCCGCAGCTCTTGTCCTCGAGGGTGGTGATGCCGCCCGCCTTGTTTCCCGGACTCGGGTTGTCATAGACCACCTCGTGGTGGTTGATGAAGTAATCCTTGAAGCCGTTCAGCATATTGCAGGCATCGTCGAACACCTTCTCATTGCGGCATCTTGACAGGAGCAGATCCTCCGCGCCGAACATCTCCGGCACCTCGGTGAGGATCGCCGTGCCGCCCATGGAACAGAGCGTATCGCACACGCGCCCGACCGTCGGATTGGCAGTAAGTCCGGAGAGTCCGTCCGATCCGCCGCACTTGAGGCCGATGACAAGTTTATCCGCAGAGACCTCCTGTCTCTTAAACTTTCCCGCATAGGCTGCAAGCTCCTCGAGAGCCCTGCGTCCTGCCTCGAACTCGTCCTCCTCGTCCTGGCAGGTGATGAACTTCACGCGGTTCGGGTCATAGTCCCCGAGAGAAGCGAGAAACTTCTCGTGGGTCAGGTTCTCGCACCCCAAAGAGAGCACCAGGACGCCGCCCGCATTCGGGTGACGCACGAGCCCTGTCAGGATCTTTCCGGTTGTCTCAAGATCCTTCCCGGTCTGGGAGCAGCCGTAGGGGTGATGGAACGAATAGATGCCCTCAACGCTGCCGGATACCAGGTCCTGATTGTCTGCTGCAAGCTTTCCTGCGATGTCGTTGACGCAGCCGACGACCGGGATGATCCAGATCTCGTTCCGGATGCCGACCCTGCCGTCAGGACGCACATACCCCATGAAGGTCGGAGCCTGTTTCCCTGCAAGGTCTGTCACCTTCGGGTGATAGGTGTACTTCACCTCGCCCGAGAGATTTGTCTTGACGTTGTTCGTGTGGACATGTGCGCCCTCTGCGATGTCCTCTGTAGCGTGCCCGATGGGAACGCCGTACTTGATGATGAGTTCCCCTGCGCTGATGGGACGCAGGGCCATCTTGTGGCCCTGCGGGATGTCCTCGATCGCCGTGACGGTCTTGCCGCCCTCTGTAAACGCAGTGCCCTTTTCGATTGCCCGAAGAGCTACCGCGACGTTGTCCCTGTCTGTGATACGGATAAAATCGGCCATATGCCTCCCTCCTTGTAAGCGCTTACATTTTTTCATACTTTGCCCGTTTTTGCAAGCCTTGAAGCCCACTTTCCGCGGGGCAAACTGACGATATTTCAGCCATTTTATTTACTTGCGTGCCTTTCCCCCTGCCTGTAAAATAGAGGGCAGCATCTGAAAGCAGTTACATTCCACAAGTTTTGACATCAGTGGAGGATATGCCATGTCGGATAACACCCGCAACATTTACGATATTGCCAGGCTCGCCGGCGTCTCCATCGCCACCGTCTCCCGGGTCGTCAACGGCTCGGACAAGGTCAGTGAGAAGACAAGAAGGCGGGTGCTCCAGGTCATTGAGGACGAGGGATACACCCCGAACGTCTTCGCCCAGGGCCTCGGTCTCAATACGATGCACACCGTCGGCATTCTCGTGCCGGATATCTCCGATCTGTACATGTCCACCTGCGTGAACTTCCTCGAGGAGGAGCTCCACGCAAACAACTACGAGGTGATCTTGAGCTGCAGCGGCTTCGACCTTGCACGGAAGAAAAACCACGTGGAAATGCTCCTCAACAAGCGCATCGATGCGCTGATCCTCGTCGGCTCCACCTATGCAGGGGATGGCAGAAGCAGTGCCCAGACCGACTACATCCGGGATGCCGCAAAGAGCGTTCCCGTGTTTGTGGTGAACGGCCTTGTCGAGGGCGACAACGTGTACTGCACGGTCTGCGATGACCGGAAGGCAACGCGCGATGTCACAACCCTTCTCATAAAGCGCGGCCGGAAGCGGATCCTCTTTCTCTCGGACTCCCACTCCTACTCCGCCCAGCAAAAGCTTGCAGGCTACGAGGAAGCCCTGACATCAAACGGCCTTCCGGTTCTCGGGGAGCTGCGGCTGGCGCTCGGCAATCACGAGATCAGGTGTGTGAGGGATCTCCTTCTCCAGTATCAGAACCTTGCCTTCGATGCCGCCGTCGCGGTCGAGGATACGATCGCGGTGGGCGTCATGAAGTACGCGGCGATCAAAGGTCTCAAAGTTCCGGAGGATCTTGAGATCACGGGCTACAACAACTCGGTCGTCTCCATCGCGGCAACGCCGGAGCTTACCAGCATCGACGGCAGAGTCGAGGAAATCTGCCACGAGACTGCGGCAAGGCTCCTGTCCGTCCTTTCCGGAAAGACCGATGTCGAAAAGACCGTCAGCATCGAGCCCCTCATCGTCCGGAGAAGCACCACGGACTTCTGATTACGAACGAACCTCAAACCGGGTCTTCGGATCCGGTCTTTCACACCGCCAGCCGGTAAAGTACTTTGGATGGATGTGCTCTCCGAAGGTACAATGCTCAAATACCGCCGCTGCCCCGTCACGCCAGGGTCTTGCCAGATAGACACTGCCCGCGGGGCAGTTTTTTTTGGCCTCAAACCTGCAGTCGACAAACCGGAATCCCGGATGCCCCTTTGGTGTGCAGGGCGCACAGACAAAGCCGGGCCTTACCGAGATGATCCTGCAGTGTTCAAAGAGCGCGTCCGCGCCCCCGAAGATAAAGTCCACATCTCCCTCGATCACACAGTCCCGGAACACCTGATGCGTGGGATACCGTCTCCCGCTTTCCAATGGTCCCCGGAAGCCGTTTTGTTCCCGCTCTTTTTCCGGGAGCGGCGCAAGAAACAGGGTGTCCTGATGACTTACAAGGTGCACCCGTGTAACCTCCACCTCCTCTGCAGCGGAGAGCAGTGCCACCGCCTGTCCGTTCGTCGAGGTGTTCTCAACCGTAAGGTCCGACAGAACTACTTTCTTTCCGATAATCCCCAGCGTATAGCTTCGAAAGGTCCCGAGCTTCTCTTCCCCGGGAACCGGTGCGGGGTCAAAACCCCCGGCACATCTTGTGAGGATTGTTCTGTCCATGCTGCTTCCCTGAATCCGGAGGCAGCCATCCTTTGTATTGTAAAAGCGCTCCCCGGGGAAAATCCCCCCGGAGAGCGTCAGCATTTCTTCCTTCATGCTTCTTTCAGTCTCTGTGTTCTGTCCCGTAGACCTCGATCTGTTTCAGGGCCGGGAACGGGCTCTCGTCGGGCGCCTTGATAAGGTTCCCCAATGTGAGCCAGGTGATGCCCTGCTTCTCTGTCTTTATGACGTGCGGATCGTCGATCTTCTTTTCCATCGGGAAGGTGATCTGACTCCCGTCCGAGAAGGAGAGCGTCCCTTCCGTCCACCAGGAATCGTGCGGGAACTGGGCTCTGGTGTAGAGCCGGATCTCGTCGATGTCGACGGGGCGGCCGAAGTCGAGGCGAAACTTAGCGTCCGCCTGCCTGTTGATCCCCCAGGACTCATAGGGCCAGTTGCCGTGGCTCCTCGTGCAGGTCAGGCCGTCGATGGCATTCCGGGGTGCAAACTGGGACTCGCCCCTTGTCTGCGTGTTCGCACTTGCATGCGGGAACACGGTGTCGACCTCCTGCTGATCAAAGGGATTGAAGGCAAGGTTTCTGCGTCCTGTAAGTTCCCAGTCCTCCGCCTTCCGGAGTTCAATCACGTGCCGGCAGCCGGAGAAGGCAAGGGGGTTGTAGTTCTCCTTCTTCTCATAGAAGGGCACCGTGTAGCGGATCGATTCCGATGTCACAAAGATGATCGAGGCATCAAGGCAGGCGTCCGCATGAATGACGTAAAACGTATTCGGGGTCAGCCCCTCAAAGTCGATGTAATCTCCCCGCCGGTACTCCCCTTCCCAGCAAAGAACCAGTCTGTCGTCCCGCTCGAGCTCCGCTTTTGGCGGCTCCGGGTGGAACTTTCCATGTACCGCAATCCTCATTGCTGCTCCTCCTGTAACTTCTTCCGGTACTGCGAGGGCTTCTGGCCCGTCGCAACGCGGAAGACCTTTTCAAAATAGGTGATGTTTCCGAATCCCGTGGCCGCCGCGATGTCCGTGATGCTCTCCTTTGTGGTTTTGAGCATCTCCTGGGCACGGCGCACCCGGATAAAGTTCGTGTACTCGACAACCGAGAACCCGGTGACCTCCCGAAAGATTCTCGTCAGGTACGACTTGCTCATGTAAAACCTCCCCGCAAGCTCATCGAGGGAGAGGTTCTTTGCGTAGTTGTTCTGCAGATACATGGAGATCTCATGGACCTTCCGGTAGATGCCGGAGTTCACCACCCGGCTCTTCGTGATCCGGTTGTAGTCCATCTCGTTCCCCTGACGGCGCACCCGCGCAAAGGTCGCAAGAAGCGTTGCCGCGAGCATGACAAGGTAGGGGTTCTTCTCCGTCGCATCCTCGTCCCTGTCGGCCCGCTTGAAGGCATCGATGAGAGAGAGGATCAGCTGCCAGTCCGCCTCCGAAAACCTCGCGATGCCGTTGTTCAGGCTCCCGAAGGTATCGAAGTCCATCTGAAAGAGGCTCTTCAGGACCCCGTCATACACCTGCCGGTCGATCTGCAGGATGAAATTGTGGTGATCCGGCGCATACCCCTCCGCCGGGGAGGTCCTGTGGATGAGGTCGTGATTGACCAGCATCGCGCAGCCCTCGTCCAGGAGATAGGTCTCCTGCTCCAGGAAGAAGAAACGGTGCCCCTCGAGAAGAAAGAAGAGCTCAATCGTCTCGTGCACGTGCTTGGCGCGCATCTCGAACTCCTCGTGCCGGACGGCCTCGCTCACGCGAAGTCCCGGTATCTTCTCCTTAA
This sequence comes from uncultured Lachnospiraceae bacterium, assembly GCA_900315055.1. GTDB lineage: Bacteria > Bacillota > Clostridia > Lachnospirales > Lachnospiraceae > CAG-791. Next base: position 10,048 of record OMXP01000023.1, on the reverse strand, counting down.
ACACCACTCCCTTGCCGGAGTTGTAAAGATCCTTATCCATTCAAACCGCCTTCTGTCCTGAGCCTCTCGGTGAATGCAAGAAGCAGCGGGCCAATGCCCTTTGCGTCATCGTCCACCACGGGCTCGGAAAGGTAGTAGGCAGGACTCCCGTCCCGGTGCGTCACTCCCCCGAGGCCTGCCACCAGGCAGATCCCGGTAAGATGCAGCTCGTTGTCCTCTCCTTTGGTGAGCCGTTCCCTGACCAGTCCCTCAAAACAGCGCTCTCCTGCTTTCTTCAGGTCATCGTCAAGGAACCCGAGCCGTGCACCTTTAAGGAGCGCCGCGGCAACAAGTGCCGAGCCGGACGACTCGAGGTAGTTCCCCGGAAGGTCTTTTTGGTCAACCAGCTGATAAAAGAGCCCCGAGGGATCCTGATACGGAACAAGCGCCCCGGCAAGGTCCCGGAACATCGTCCCGATCTTTGTGACATGTGCCTGATACTCCGGAAGATCCATGAGAATCTCCAGCACATCGGCAAGGCCTAAGATAAACCAGCCGATTGCCCGGAGCCAGAAACAGGACGAGCACCCGGTCTCTTTGTCCGCCCAGTACATACGCCTTGAGGCGTCGTACCCGTGATAGTAGAGACCGGTCTTCGGGTCCCTCATGCGCTCCCCGACAAGCTCGATCTGCCGGCAGACGTCCTCGATCCCCGTCCCCTTGATCGAGCGGGAGACCATGCCGCAGCGCCGGCATACGACCTCATACTGCGCATAGAAGGGCATTGCCATGTAAATCCCGTCGAGCCAGACCTGATCCGGGTAGATCTTCTTGTGCCAGAAACTTCCCTCGAAGGTACGCGGCTGGGTGTCGAGCTGGGAGCGGAACAGGTCCATGGCCTTCCGGTACTTTTCCTTCCCGGTTTTTTCGTAGAGAAGAAAGAGGTTCCTTGCCCCGTTGATGTTGTCGAGGGTGTAATCCTCGAGACAGTAGGTACGGACGCTCCCGCCCTCCTGCACGAAGTCCCCGACATACCGGTCCGCAAAGGTCAGGTACTTTTCCTTTCCCGTGATGGAATACAGCTCCAGAATACCACGGATCATGCAGCCGTCGATGTAGTTCCAGCGGTTCTCCTCCCCGCTTCGTATCACCTCCCGGTTCCAGTAGGGGTGCCCGGCATCGGAATTCTCAAGCACCGTGTCCACGTAGGGAAGAAGGAGTGCTGCCGCGTCCTGCTGTTGTTGCGTTTCCTGTGGCATGTTGTCTCCTTAAAGCAAAAAAATGCCGCGGACGGACTGCTGTGTCCGTCCGCGACAGTGAATCTGTGCGTCAGCCCTTGACTGCTCCTGCAGAGACGCCATCGATGAACTGATCCTGTGCCATGAAGAACAGCACGAGGCTCGGGACGATGGAGATCAGAGACAGTGCAAGGATGCGGTTCCATGCAAATCCCGTGTCGGCGTCCATGCTCATCTTGACGAAGATGGATACCGGATAGCGGGCCGGCGTGGAAACATAGAGCAGAGGCCCCATGAAGTCGTTGTAGCTCCACATGAACTGGAACAGTGCGCAGGAGACCATGGCGGGCTTTAGCACCGGCGCGATGACTCTCCAGAGCGTTCCCCAGGCCGTGCAGCCGTCGATCTTTGCTGCCTCATCGAGTTCCTTCGGAATGTTCCGCATGAACTGAATGAGCATGAACACGAAGTAGGTGTCCTGTGCGAACAGCGTCGGAGCGATGAGAGGCAGGTAGATCGGGGAATCGATCCAGTTCCACTGGTTGTACATGATGTACTGCGGTACGTTCAGGACTACATTCGGGAGGAACAAAGTCGACATCAGCAGTGCGAACAGTACATCATGACCCTTGAAGTGGAAGCGTGCAAACCCGAAGGCCGCGATCGTGCAGGAGAAGACCGTGAGAATGACCTTCGGAATGACGATCTTCAGGGAGTTGAGCATGGCTTTCCAGATGTCGATGTCACCGCCATAGCCCTTGAGTGCGTCCTTGTAGCCCTGCAGGGTCGGGTTCTTCGGAATGAAGCCGATCGACGAGAAGATCTCGGCGTTCGACTTGAACGAAGCTCCGATCATCCACAGAAGCGGATAGATCATGATGAAACCGACGAGGATCAGAACCAGGTATTTGATGGCATTGGAGACCTTGTGCTGCTTCTCCCGGGACATCGGTTTTCTTGTTACTGCAGCAGTATTTGCGCTCATGATGTCCCTCCTTTCAGTCCTCATCAGAGTAGTACACCCAGTGCTTCTGGCTCCACTGGAGGATCGCCGTGAAGATCATGAGCACGATGAACAGCACCCACGCCTCGGCACTTGCCAGACCCATGTTGTACTTCTTGAATGCGTTGTTGTAGATCAGCAGCGAAACCAGTGTCGTCGCACCTCTCGGGCCGCCCTGCGTGATGATGTAGGGGCCGTTGAATTCCTGGAACGCCTGCACCAGCTGGGTCACCAGGTTGTAGAAGATAACCGGTGTGATGAGCGGTACGGTGATGCTGAAGAACTGTCTCCACTTGCCGGCGCCGTCCAGAGACGCCGCCTCATACAGATCCTGCGGAACCCCCTTCAGGGCTGCGAGGAAGATGACCATCGAAGAACCGAACTGCCAGACACGGAGCAGCACGATGATGAACACGGCTGCCGAGCCGTTTGCGAGCCAGTTGGGTCCCTGAATCCCGAAGAAGCCCAGAATCATGTTGACGATTCCGTCTTCCTTGAAGATTGCCTTCCACAGCACCGCGATGGCGACGGATCCGCCGAGGATCGACGGAATGTAGTAGATCGTACGGAAGATCTTCACGCCCTTGATCTTGAAGTTCAGGATATAGGCGATGAACAGCGCGAAGATCAGCTTTAACGGGACGGTCATGAATGCGTAACGGAACGTCACGCCGAACGCCCTCTGGATCTTCTTGTCCGTGAATACCTCCGCGTAGTTGAACAGTCCTGCCTTTGTGATGCCCTCGAAGAGGTTGTAATCGGTAAAGCTGTACACCAGGCTCGAGAGGAAGGGATAGCCCTTGAAGACGATAAACCCGAACAGCCAGGGGAGCACAAACAGCAGTCCCCGGTTTCTCTGCCAGAATCCTTTTTTATGTGGCACAGCAGTAGGCGTCTGCTGCTGTGCGGTCATTGCTTTTGTACCCGCCATAACTGTCCTCTGATACAAATCTCCTGCAAATTACTGTGCGTTCTCCGCCTCAACCTGGTTGACGGCGTCGGTGAGTTCCTGAGCAAGGTCTGCGCTGTCCTCATCGTCATAGGACATGTTGTCCATGATCTCGTAGTAAGCGCCCTCGGAAGAATCCTTGAGCTCGGAGTCCTCATAGTACGGGCTTAAAGCGAACGGAGCATTGTCTGCTGCCAGCTGGTTTGCCTCGAAGGTCATGCCGGAAAGCGTTCCGTCAGCCTGCAGGGTCTCCTGAGCCTTCTTGGAAACAGGAACACCGCGCTCGAGAGCCATCGTGGAGACGCCGTCACCGTTGAGCAGGTACTCAAGAACGGAAGCTGCTGCCTTCGGATCCTGGCAGTTCTTGGAGATGGCAAAGCCCATCGAAATCTTGAAGACGGTTGCCGGCGTGCCGATGTCGTTCGGATAGTCGCCGATCACCAGTTCCTGACCTTCATCCAGAGCACCGGTCAGCTTTGCAACGGCGCTGTCCCACTCGAGGACGCCTGCATAGTGGCCATCGATGAAGTTCGGGTTCTTGTCCAGGGAGTCTGCGCCGTCGCCGGTGAGCTTCTCCTGGGTCGGAATGACGTGATTGTCCTCAAGGCTCTTCAGGAAGTCGAAGCCGTCGGTCAGCTCGTCGATCGTGTAGTTGAGCTTTCCGTCCTCGACCCATGCCTTGCCGTACTTGGTCTGCATGTAGTAGGTAAGAAGCAGGGTCAGATCGTACTCGCCGCATGCCATCGGGTAGTAATCCTCGCCGAGCTTTTCCTCGAAGATCTTGCCATCTGCAAGGAGCTCTTCGAAGGTCTTCGGGACCTCAAGTCCTGCCTTCTCGAACGTGGTCTTGTTCCAGTAGAACACACGGCCCGTCGTGGAAACCGGAATGCCGAGGAGATGTCCGTCAATGGTCATCAGATCCAGGTACTTCTGATCGTACTGGGACAGATCAAAGGTATCGGAGACGTTGTTGATGTCATAGAAGCCGGTGCCGTCGGACGAGAACTGATAGATCCAGTTCCAGTTGATCTGCATGATGTCGGCCTCGGAATTGCCGGCCAGCTGTGTTGCGATCTTGTCCTGCCAGCCGCTCCATGCGCCGTACTCGGAGTCGATGGTAACACCCGGATTTGCCTTCTCGTACTCGTCGATGGCGGCAAGAGTTGCATTGTGACGGGAATCACCGCCCCACCAGCTCATGCGCAGCGTGCCCGAACCCGATCCGGACGCATCTGCCGTGCTGGAAGCAGTGTCTGCAGCAGATTCCGTGCTTGCTGCAGCACTTGCACTCGTCGTGTCGGAAGCACTCGTCAACGCGGACGAAGACGAGCTGGAGCTTCCGCAGGCCGCAAGACCTGCTGCCATCGCTGCTACCAGGGAGCAGGCGACGATCTTCTTCATGTTCTTTTTCATTTCATTTACCTCCTCTTGCAATGGGTAACCCCCACATTGTTACTTTGGTTAAGACCTTACAAACTCCTTCACGTCCTGAACGGATATGTCACTGATGTCTTCCCCCGAAAAGCTCACATGGTTCAGAACGAGGCGACTGACGTTTCTTGCAAAGATCGAAGTTCCCTCCATCTTCGGGAAGTTGTCCATCATGAGAACCTCCCTCGGCGTGCGCTGCGCTTTCGGAAGAAAGCTGGCGCTGATATTCGAGAGTTCAATCTCTCCCACCGGCTGTTCCGGAAGGCCCATCACGCAAAGGAGCGCTCCCTCGACACCGGTGCAGGTGATGTTCGATGCTTTGATCGACTTTACAAACGGTGTATAGGCGTCCACCGGGAGAGGATCCCGTCTCTGGACGTACTCACTGTGCCCGTCTAGGTCACAGAAGTAAAACATGTTTACGGTGACCGGCATTGCAACGCCCGTCATCTCGATATTGGAAAACTCGATGTTCTCGTAGACGCAGTGCGGACCGCGCCCGCGCCTTGTCTTGATCCGAAGTCCCCGGTCCGTCCCGTCGAAGCGGCACTGGGAAACCGTGACATTTCGAACCGATCCTGCGGCCTCGGAGCCGATCGTCACCGATCCGTGGCCCCGCTCGAAGATGCAGTTCCGAATCGTCAGGCCCTCGCAGGCCATCGGGTACCGCTCTGCCATCGCCGCCTTGCCGGACTTGATCGCGATACAGTCATCGCCGACGCAGATCCTCACCCCGAGGATCAGGACGTCTTTGCAGCTCTCCGGGTCCAGACCGTCGGTATTCGGAGAATCCGGCGGGTTCTGAATCGTCACGCCAAGGACCTTCAGGTTGTCCGTGTAGAACGGGTGCAGGGTCCAGGACGGTGAGTTCCGGAACGTGAGACCTGCGATGGTCACCTCGCGGCAGCCGTTGAGGAACAGGAGATTCGGTCTCCAGGCGATGCGCCTTTCCTTCGGCTTCACCCACCAGTCCGCATTCTGCGCGTTCCCGTCGACAATGCCCTGTCCCTCGATCACGAGGTCCGTGGCATCGATTGCGGTAAGGATTGACGCAAACGAGTCATTCGGCTCTCCCTCCCAGGTGGCAAGCACCCGGTTTCCTCTCTCCCCGGGAAGGACCGGGTATGCCGTGCGGTCTGTCTTTCCAAGAAGGACAGCACCCTCTGCAAGGTACAGGGACAGGTGGCTCTTCAGGAACAGCGGCCCCGAAAGATACGTTCCTTTCGGGATCATCACCGTGCCGCCTGCGGGGCAGGCGCTGATGGCGGCCTGCAGGAAGGCGGTGTCATCCTGCTTTCCGTCTCCCTTTGCTCCAAAGTCCGAAACACTTAAAAGACAGGTCTCCGTCTTTGTCCGGATCACACGGGAGGTTCTCTCCGTTCCCTGCATGACCTCGATCTGATACTCCATATCCTGTGCAAGGTCTGTCAGGGTGACGACGTTGCTGTTTCCTGCATAGGCTTTCGTCCCGTTCAGGGAAACGGTGAAGGGGGCGGTCGTCACGATGGACGTGTTGTCCATTTCCAGCACCAGGCTGTGCTTTGTGACGGTCCGCACCTCAAAATCCATCCCGTTTTCCCTCCTTTTGACGATCTGTTCGCTTTTTTCAGGCACATCGCCATTATAAATGCACAAAGGATGTAAATGCTTACAAAATCTGGTACGCTTTCCCGATTGTTATCGAATCGGCTACTGATCTGTGTCCGAAAAGCCCATATTTGCGCGATTTCCGGCCTGTATTAATACTCTTTTGCATAAGTTTATTTCCGGATGGATGCACAAGGGAACCGTTTCCGGTTTTGTGCATTTCGCACAATAGAAAGGAAAGAGGTTGCAGAGACGTCTTACGTTTCCCGGCATTCTGTCAGGAAAGTGTTCAAATCCTTTGGGGAACCTGTCCGCAAAAGCTGCAGAGAGCAGAGAGCAGAAAACAAAGGCGCAAAAAAAGGACCTCCGACTGGAAGTCCTTACACACAAGACACAAACAGGGCACGAAGACCGTCAAAAATCCTCCCGTTTCGGTTCAGCCAAAACAATAGGCTGGTTCCGGTCCGTCAGAAAATCCTCCGGAAACATGCCGATGACCTGCCGCACCGCTGCCCAGGGATCCTCAGCGGAGTGCGCACCTTCAGCCTTCCTGTTGTCATTTTCAAAATCACTTGCCATGGCAGCCTCCTTTCCCGTGCACATGTCGATACCTCTGTTGTAACCGTTCCGGGCAGAAAGAGCCATCGTTTCCTTCTCAGACTTTCTTTCCCTGACAGCTCCAAAGACCACAACAGATCCCCGGTATTGGTCGTGATGGTTATACATATCTTATAGTTATTTGTTGTATAGTAGTAATGTAAGCCATGTATATTCAGGCAGACAGGGGGAATCCGGAAAAGAAACAGCTGTATGGGGAGAAAAAATCAGCTTGATAAATCCTTCCTCTTTAAGGACGTAAAGAAGTCCCTGGAGGAAGCGTACGGAACGGACACCGCAGAAAAGATCTGGAAGCGCGGGGGCGAGCTCGTCGAGACCTGTCCGGCAAAGTACCCGTCCATCGATTACAAAAAGGTTGGACAGTATGTCTTCCCCCTTGCAGCCATCTATTCTGCGATGCTGGAAAACGGAATCGGCCGGGATGAGGCTGTCTCCTTTCTTCTGACCTACGGACACCGCTTCGGAGAAAAGATGCGTGTTCTCATCCATCGCCTCACCGGTATTCCCGGTGTCTCTGCCCTCATCTGGAAGAATTTCGATACCATCATGCACAAGACCGGCGGGGAGGAGCGGGGATACAAAAGCGATTTCTTCCCGGTGACGGAGACAACCGCCGGGCTGAATGTCCTTCAGTGCCCGGTTTATGAGGCGATGAAGACCATGGGTGTTCCGGAGGCCACCCCTTCCATCTGTGCCATGGACAAGGTCTACATGACGGGAATCCGGGGGATCCACTATCAGCGGACCATGTCCGTCGCGGAGGGTGACAATTACTGCGACTACCGGTTCGTCCGGATCAAAGGCGGCAGTGTTTCCAAAGCAGCAAGGTGAGATCTCCAATGCAGTTCCTCTTTCGTTGCCCTCGCAACGCATTCTCTGTTCCATCGGTACTATGATAAAAACAGGCCTGAGAACAGACGAAGACACAGGTGATGAGGCGGCCGGGGAGGCAGATTGAAATGACAGTTGAAGAGATCATAAAGCAGCTGGAACAGGACAAGAGAAACGAGTCCTATACGAATCGGGGCGTATCCCCTGTCTTTCAGGTGGACAAGGACGCCAGGATTCTCATCATCGGGCAGGCACCGGGGCGGAAGGTCGAGGAGACCGGGATTCCGTTCAACGACAAGTCCGGAGAAAAGCTGATCTCCTGGATGGGGATCGACAAAGAGACGTTTTATTCAAAGAAGATCGCGATCGTCCCCATGGATTTCTACTATCCCGGCAAAGGCAAGTCCGGCGATCTGCCGCCGAGGAAGTTCATCGCCGAGGAATACCACCCGGAGATCCTGAATCTCATGCCGGACATTTCTCTTACGATTCTCATCGGCAAGTACTCGATGGACTATTACCTCAAAGACCGGAAGAAGAGAAATCTCACGGAGACGGTCGAGGCCTTTAGGGAATATCTCCCGGACTATTTCCCGATCGTCCACCCAAGTCCTCTGAACTTCCGCTGGCAGGCAAAGAACCCCTGGTTTGAGGAAGAGGTGGTTCCTGCACTGCAGAAACGGGTTCATGAGGTTCTTTGATAAGCAGACAAGCCGAATCAGAAAGAAAAAGATCTGTAACAGCAATGGCAGGAGAAGCAATTCCCCTGCCATTTTCTCATCCCGATCAGATCAACTTTCTCCTACTTCGCTGAAAAGCCCTCTTTCCGGTACTTTGCCATCGCCGTGTGGGAGATCAGGATGTTCACCGACCAGCCGACCGGGACCGGGAACCAGACAAAGGAGATGCCAAAGCGCGGTGCAAGGAGCATGGCTCCGAGGACGCGAACGGTTAAGTTGCACAGGTTTGCAATCATGAAGATCCGCATCCTGCCGGCGCCCTTCAGCACGCCATCCGTTGCCATCTTGGCCCCGAGAAGGAAGCTGAACGTGCCGATCCAGCGAAGGTAGCCGATCGCGACCTCATACGCTTCTTCCGTACCGCTGCTTCCAAGGAAGAGGGATGCGATAAACCTTGCCGGGGGTACCACAAGGAAGAAGACGGCGACCGCAAAAAACAGATCGAGGATCAGGGCCGCATGATAACCCTCCGTAATTCGCCCTTTCTTTCCTGCCCCGTAGTTCTGGGCGGTGAACGGGGATACCGCATTGCCGACGGAGACCCAGATGACGGCGATCAGGTTTTCGATCCTGGCTGCCGCAGAGAAGCCCGCAAGCGCCTCCGCGCCGAAGCTGTTGACGACGGACTGCACCAGCATCATGCCGATGGATACGGTGGACTGCTGAATGATGGAGGGCACTGCAAAGCCGAGGATTTTCGTAAGGTCCTCCCTCGAGAACACCTCTCCCGTCCCCTCGTACTGCCGGAGAGCCTTTCGAAGCACCAGGAAGGAAAGGACCGCCGAGATTCCCTGGGCGATCAGGGTCGCAAGAGCTGCGCCGAACACGCCCATGTGAAGGCTGATCACCATGAACAGGTCCAGACCCACGTTCAGAAGGGACGAGAAGATCAGAAACACCAGCGGCGTCTTCGAATCCCCGATCGCCGTAAAGGTGCTCGCGATCACGTTGTACATGAACAGGAACGGGAAACCGGCAAAGTAGACGCGAAGATAGACCACCGCCATGTCGATGACTTCATCCGGTGTGTTCAATGCTTTCATGATGGGACCGCTGAACACGAAGCCGACAGCCCCGAGAACGATGCTCAGGATCAGGAAGAAGACCATGGCCGTCGATACGGTCCGCTTCATCTCGGCAAAGGACCTGCTCCCGAAGCGCTGGCTCACGAGGACTGACGCACCGGTCCCGGCTCCGACTGCCACGCAGATGAACACGTTGGTGAGGGCACTGGATGCACCGACGGCCGCCAGGGCATTCTCTCCCACGAACTGGCCGACGATCACCGAGTCCGCGATGCTGTAGATCTGCTGAAACAGGTTGCCGAGGATCAGCGGGATCGCAAACACGAACAGCGCCTTCATCGGATTGTCATAAATCAGATAATCGTCTTTTCTCTCTTCCCGTTTCACTCCCGCCTGCTTTCCAAAATACCAAACGATGGAATCTCAGGGCTGCTGCCCTGCGGCCTATCATAGCACTCCTGTCTATCCGCGGTTCTTTGCATCTCTGCCATTTTTCCTCTACCAGTTCCCTGGCGATTTTCGAAAGAAAAACCGGGAATATCTCAAAGGGTTACAGTTCACGGCCTAACCGAATAGGCTAAATTGGCATCAGACACTCCATATGGGGTGCCTGATTTTTCTGACTTTTGCATAGCTAATACATAAAT
>OMXP01000073.1 GCA_900315055.1 uncultured Lachnospiraceae bacterium | reverse complement strand
TCGACCCCGGAAGAACAAATATCGGTCTGGCACTGATTGACGGCAAAGGAAGGAGCCTCGGCTCCTATGTCCTTCAGACGGACAACAAAGCTGTTCCGACGCACATGAAGGACCGCAGAATCCATCGGCAGGCATCAAGGCGCGGCGAACGGAAGCGCCGCCAGAGACGGGCTGTTTCCGCAGACTGGACAGGCACGTTAAGAAAGACCAGGATCTACCGCATGCTGCCGGGCTGCAAAAGACCGATCAGATGCAAGTCAATCCGCAACAATAAGGCGCGGTTCAACAACAGGAAACGCCCGGAAGGATGGCTTACGCCGACTGCCCGGAATCTGCTGGACACCCATCTTCAGGTGGTAAAACGTCTTGCAGAGTATTATCCGATCCGGAACATTGCGATCGAGATCAGCCGTTTCGACTTTGCGAAGATGGAGAATCCCGGCATATTGAACTGGCAGTATCAGAAAGGAAAACTGTTCGGTTGCGCAGATTGTGACGAGGCAGTCTTTTCTCTGCAGCATGGCAGATGCCTGCTCTGCGGAAGACGGAAAATCGAGCACTATCACCACATTGTTCCGAGAAGCCGTGGAGGCTCGGAGAGCATCGATAACATCGCGGGCCTGTGTGCGAAATGTCATGAGCTTGTGCATAAAAACGAGACTGCCTCGGCAAAACTGCAGGGAAAGAAACAGGGCCAGCTGAAGAAATATCACGCACTCAGCGTACTCAATCAGATCATGCAGCGCCTGTTAACAGAACTCTCGGCCCTGTACCCGACCTATGTTACGACAGGGCAGAAAACACACCGAAGCCGTATTGAATATGGTCTTCCCGAAAAGGAGAAGGACGATAATACCCATCACATCGATGCGTGGATTATCGCTGTTGATGCCATGGGGATCTGCCCAGAGGAAATACCGACGTTTTCCAACAGGCAGATGATCCTGCAGTTCAGACGGCACGACAGAGCGAGAATTCATTACCAGAAAGAACGGACCTATTGTCTGGACGACAGGATTGTCTGCAAGAACAGGCATAAACGCACCGGACAGACGGACGGGGTTTCAAAGTATATCAGCCTGGCAGAGTATCGGGCACAGCACCCGCATGAGATATCCAGGCTGTCTGTCAGGAAGAGTACACGCGGATACAACGATATGAAACGTGAACTGCCAGGAGCGCTAGTTTTGTACAAGGGACATACGCTTACCGTCAGTGGCAAGCATAACGACCGATACCAGTTTGTGGAAAAGGGAATCTGCAGGGAGGCTCCGATTCGCCAGTGCAGGGTGATTTGCCACAATCGGGGGCTTGTATTTGCCTGAAGGAAGGAGGGCGGCCGCCCCGCTTCGCGGCACGGGGCAAGCCCCGTGGTTTCCACTGCGGCCTGGATTCTCTATTATGACAGAAGAAAGACAAAAGCCCGATCTTCTGGTCGGTGATACGGCGTTTCTCATCCTGCAGGACGGCTGGTGTCTTCGCTGCGGGTATGACAGGGTGAAGGGAGAGGTCCTGGACGGGAGCGTTCACAAAAGGACAAGGATCTATATCCCCGCGATCCGGGAAAAGGATGTCCGGGAGGCACTCCTTTCGATCCTCCATCGTCGCACCGGGGAGAGATGGTACGGGGTGGAGGCGTATCTTCCGCCGGAAAAAAAGCACGGCATCCTGCCCGGGGATGGAAAGCGCGAGGTGGAATGCCTTGCGGATGAGGTGGCTCGTTATCGGAAGGAGCAGACGGAAAACGCGTCCTATGATACCGGCACGGAGCCGGTGGAACTATAAGACTATCAGGAGGAAAAGAAATGTCAGCACATGCTCTGTTACATTACATCGGCCATGCAAGCCTTCGGATCACGACCCCGGAAGGGGCTGTCCTGTATGTGGATCCCTTTGCGGGAAGGAAAGAAGACTATGAAAAAGCTGCAGACCTCATTCTGGTAACCCATGATCACTTCGACCACAACCAGGTACAGCTTGTGAGAAGGAAACCGGAGACGAGGGTGATTACATATGCGGATGCCCTGACACACGGCGTCTACCACACCTTTGCCTTTGACTTCTGCAAGGTCGAGGCCGTGCAGGCGGGGAACAACAGGAATCACGACATTCGAAAATGCGTGGGCTTTGTCCTGACCTTTTCCGACGGCAAGACCCTGTACATCTCCGGGGATACCTCGAAGACGGAAGAGATGCAAGAGCTTGCAAAACGGCATATCAGTGTGGCGCTTTTCTGCTGCGACGGCGTCTACAACATGGATCCTGCAGAGGCACAAGCGTGCGCAGAGCTTGTGAAGGCAGGGGGCTCCGTTCCCTATCACACCTGCGATGCAAACCTTGCACTCTACGATGAGAAGAATGCAGGGAAGTTTGCCCCGGAGGGCGCCTTCTACCTCCACCCCGGGGAAGAGATGGAGATTGACTGATAAATTCACCAAAACAGACCCCGGATCTTTGTAGGAGTGCACCAATAGACGGTCTTTCCACCCTGCGATATACTTTAAAGTCCCTCGTTCATCTGGCATCAGCAGGAGGTGACTTATGGAACAGGAACACAAGGCGATCCGTGTGGATCTGATGCGCGACTACATGCTGCTCACCGTCGATGCAAGAAAGACCGGACAGAGGATCCGGGCACTTCGCAAGCGGTGTGTGCCGAAGATCTCGCAGGAACAGCTGGGAACCCTCGTCGGGGTTTCCACGGCGAGCATCTCCAACTGGGAGTCCGGAAAGGACGTTCCCACGACGAGAAACCTCGGAATCCTGAGCGTGATCTTTGACACGCCGATCGACGAGATTCTGGTGACCGGCACCGAAAAAGACATGGAAAGAGAAAGGGACAGCGGCGGAAGAGATTCCGCTTCTGTCCTTTTTTTATGTCCTGTGACTTCTTCTTCTGAATTTCTATCTTTTCTGATGGGATTCCCGAACGGGATTAGTTCTCTGCGGCTGCGCCTTCCTGCAGGCACGTCTCCTTTTTCTTTGCAAGGCGGGGAAGGTAGTTCTTCAGGTCGTCCTCCACGTCATACTGATACTTTGCAGGGCGCACGCCCGTCACCTCCCGGAACATGTCCGAGAAATACTGGGGATCGCGAAAGCCGAGTGTTGCGGCGATGGCGACCGTCTGCTTTCTGGAGGGACCGGTGAGCAGGATCTTTGCCCGCTCGACCTTCATGATCTTTGCGTAGTCGCAGTAGCGGATTCCCGTGGCCTCGTGGAAGAGAGAACTGAAGTAATAGCGGTTCAGATAGCAGTGCTTTGTGACGTCGGGCAGTGAGAAGCCGGTATCGACGTTTTCGGCCATCCAGGTGATTGCCTTGAAGATGGTATCGGAGGAAATATCCGGGCGGATAAAGAGGATGACACGACGGATGCGAAGAAGACGCTTTTCAAGCATTTCCGGAAGTTCGGATTCGGAAAGACCGGTAAAGTCCCGGAAGATCTCCTGCGGGATATAAAGGGGAAGTGCCGGAAGCTCGTCCGAGAGCACGGTGATGAGGCTGTCCATGAGGCTTTTGTACGATGCGGCATCTCTCGGAACCCATGCAATGTCGATGGCTGTCTGGCCATCACTGTGCGCCAGCACAGATGCACACAGTCTTTCCATGTTCGGATCCCGTTTTCCGTAAACTTCTGACCTCATATCCAGTCCCCCGCAGGCTTTCTCCTACAAGCCTGTCTGACTGACATTTTAGCGCAACTGCCTGCATTTTGTCAGCCGGAGCGGCATGGTCACATCGCCCGAAATTTATCTGGACTCTACGGCAACCTGTACAAATCGGAACGAAACTTAAGTTTCGTCGCATCACTACCCTTGTCACCTCAAACAATATGAACTAAAATTAAGCAAATTACCGGGAGATTCCCGGCCGGAGGACGGAATGGGGCGCACAAAGAAGATCAAACTGGAGACCATCGCGAAGGAGACCGGAATCTCGGTCTCGGCGGTTTCTCTTGCGATATCCGGGAAAAAGGGTGTCGGAGAAAAGACCAGGAAGCTGGTTCTCGAGAAGGCAAGAGAGCTTGGCTACGAGGAGAACCAGCCGCGGGATACGGGGAAGGACCGGGAGAAGGCGGCGATGGCGCAGGTGTTCATCGCCCAGCGCTATCTCCAGGAGAGTCCCGCCTTCTATATGGAGGTGTACCGCTGCATTGCGGACGAGGCGATGAAGCGGGGGGTTCTTCTGACCCTCCGGATCGTGACGGAGGACGAGGAGAACGAGGCCATCGTCCCGCAGATGCCGGAGAGCCCGCAGGATGCCTGCATGGTGATCGGGGAGATGAAGCGCCCGTACCTGGACGCACTCAAGGCTGCGCTTCTGGATACCCCGCTGATTTTTGTCGACTACTACGATGTCGATGATGATGTCGACTGTGTCGTGACCGACGGCTTCCGGGGAATGGAGGAGATGACAAGACTTCTCCTCGACCAGGGGCTCTCGGACCTTGTCTTTGTCGGCAACGTCCACGGGACAAAGAACATCTGCGACCGGTATCTTGGCTGCTGCAAGGCGCTGATCCGGGTGGGACGGGACCCGGCAGCGCTTAGGGTGATTCCGGACCGGACGGAGAGAGGGATCCTGATGACGCCCACTCTTCCGGATCCCCTGCCGCAGGCCTTTCTCTGCAACTGCGATACAACGGCTTACAAGGTGATGGAGCTTCTCGAAAAGAGGGGAATCCACATCGGGAGCGAGATCTCGGTGGCAGGATTTGACAACTTCCCGCCGCACCCGGATGGAATCCGGCTTGCAACGTATAAAAATGATCCGCAGGTGATCGCACGGATTGCCGTGCAGACGATGATGAACCGGCTGGACGGGGCAGAGCCCCAGGGCGTCAGGTTTGTCGAGGGGACGCTGATCCACGGAGAGAGCGTCCGCTACAGAAGGAGGACAAATGGAAAACGTGAAGCTACGGGACATCGCTGAGGCGGTGGGGGTCAGCACGGTCACGGTCTCCAATGCCCTCTCGGGCAAGAAGGGCGTGAGCGGCCAGATGCGGGATCACATCGAATCGGTGGCCCGGCAGATGGGATATGACATGTCCCGGTATGAGACCAGATCCCAGGGCGTCATGATCGGCGTCCTTGTCAGTGCCGATTACTTTGAGGTCGGAAACTCCTTCTACTGGGCACTCTATCAGCAGGTGGTCCAGGCTGCGGCGAAGGCGGGGAGCATGACAACGCTCGAGATTATCGACGACACGAACCGAAGCCACCTGCCAAAGCCCCGGATTCTGGAAAACCACCTCTGTGATGCGCTGATCATCATCGGGTATCTCTTTGAGCCCTATGTGCGGCAGATCGTGGAGCATGCACAGGTGCCGGTGGTGCTCCTTGACTTTCAGGTGCGCGGTCTTGCCTGCGACTGCGTGATGAGTGCAAACTACGTCGGCATGTACAAGGTGACGCGGTATCTTCTTGAGCGCGGGCACAGAAGGATCGCGTTTGTGGGCTCGATCTATGCCAATGAGAACATCATGGACCGGTACTTCGGCTTCCGGAAGGCGATGGAAGAGTATGAGATCCCGGTCCATAAGGGCTGGCGCCTTGAGGACAGAGACCTTGTAAACCACTGCATGAATGTCACTCTGCCGGATGAGATGCCGACCGCCTTTGCGGCAAGCGGCGACCTTGCGGCGCAGTTTACCTTTGAGGCCCTGCAGAAAAAGGGAATCCGGGTGCCGGACGATGTCTCGCTTATCAGCTACGACAACTACCTGCCCTGGAATGATCTCTCCCATCACCTCACCACCTACAACGTGGATCTTGCCGCCATGGCAGAGATGGCGGTTCGCCGGGTTCTCGGCAAGGTGCACGGGGAGGAAACCCACTACGGGATCCGCTATGTCCCCGGGAAGATCGTCGTAAGGGACAGTGTGAAGGCACTTTCCTGAAGCTCTCACGAAAGCAATTTCCCAGGAAGGAGATCGGAACCTTCCCTTTGTGTTCTGCGATTGATCTGAACAGCACGCTGTCTGGCGCGCTGTTCTTTTTGTTCATTCTGCGCAGAAAAGCGGCACGAGAGCTGATTTTATTGACGCGACTTAAATTGAAAACTAAAACTATGTTTAACTTGTTCCAACACGCAAAGCTGGATAAACTAAAATCAACTTAAATGAAACGGTGCCAAGGCACCGGAACTGATAACATCAGGAGGGTATGATGAAGAAAAAGATTCTTGCAGTTGTCATGACCTGCACCATGTGCTGTGCACTTGCAGCATGCGGAAGCTCCGATTCCGGAAGTGCTGCGACAAGTTCTGCGGCGGGGGATACCGCAGCTGCAGCGGATACTTCTGCTGCAGGCACCGCATCAACTGATGCAGCAGCAGATTCCTCCGCAAAGAACTTCGCGGATCTGGAGCTTGGGACCGACGGAACGGACATCACCGCATCGCTCCACGTTCTCACGAACCGCACGGACCTTGTGGACACCGCCTTCAAGGACTATGTCGCAGATTTCAATAAGATGTATCCGAACATCACGATCGAGTACGAGGGCATGACCAATTACGCCGATGACATTACGACCCGTCTTTCCACCGGCGACTGGGGCGACATCTGCATGATCCCGACGACCGTGCAGAAGAAGGACCTCTCGAGCTTCTTCATGAGCTACGGCTCCACCGATGATCTGACGAAGAAGTACACGCTGCTCGACAACTTCACCTATGACGGACAGGCCTACGGCATTCCGTCGATGGCAAACCTGTCCGGCGTTGTCTACAACAAGGCAGTCTTTGAGGCGGCCGGCATCACCGACACGCCGAAGACCCCGGACGAGTTCCTCGATGATCTGCAGAAGATCAAGGACAACACCGACGCCATTCCGCTGTACACGAACTTCGCGGCAGGCTGGACGATGTCCGCATGGGATGCCTACATCGACGGCTGCGCAACCGGTGATCCCGATTTCCAGTACGAGGGTCTGACCTGCGGCGAGAATCCGTTCTCCGACAGAGGCGACGGCACCGGCCCCTATGCCGTGTACGACACGCTGTATGAGGCAGTCTCCAGAGGCCTGACCGAGGACGATCCGACCACGACCGACTGGGAAGGCTCCAAGGGCATGCTCAACAACGGCCAGATCGGCTGCATGGTGCTCGGTTCCTGGGCAATTCCGCAGATGCAGAGTGCCGGCGACAATGCCGATGACATCGCCTACATGCCGTTCCCGATCTCCATTGACGGCGTGCAGTATGCAACCGAGGGCCCGGATTACTTCTACGGCATCAACGCGAACGACACCGATGACGAGAAGCTTGCAGCAGAGCTGTATGTGAAGTACCTCGTTGAGAAGTCCGGCTATGCGGCAACGCAGGGCGGCATTGACTGCGTCGTCGATGCAACGCTTCCGGATTTCCTTGCAGCCTTTGATTCCGACACCGTCAAGACCATCGTCAACAACCCGGCACCGGAAGGCAAGGAGTCGCTGTTCAACGACATCAACGACGAGTCCGAGCTTGGCATCAACGTCTCCGGTGAGTGCGCAACGGAAGTCGTGACACATGCTGTCCAGGGCGACATGACCATGGACGATCTCGCAAACGAGTGGAACGAGAAGTGGACCGCAGCACAGGCAGACAACGGTGTTACCCACTGACATACATGAGGATCAATAAAGTCTGATCTTTGAGATCCTGACAAGCAGGTTTCACACGGCGGACTCAGAATCCGCTGTGTGAATTTTGTCTGACAGTGATGTCACAGAAAGGAACGGGGATTATGGAGAGAAAGCAAAAACAGTCCTTTGCAAAGTGGATCACGTCCGGAAAGGTGAACAAACGGTTATGCATCATCGTCTTCACCGCATTTCCGCTGATCCTGCTTCTGGTTTTCACGTACCTTCCCTTTGCGAGGATGGTACAGTTCAGCTTCTACGACATGGGATACATCGGATCCCGTGAGTTCGTAGGCCTGAAGAATTACATCTCGGTCTTCACCCGGGATGACTGCTTCAAGGCACTCAGACTGTCTCTGTTCTACCTGGTCGGCGCCTTCATTCAGCTGGCACTGGCGCTGCTGTTTGCGACGATGCTGACCGGAAACATCAAGGGCAGCGGCCTGTTCAAGGGCTTCCTGTTCTTCCCGTACCTCGTCTGCGGCATTGCAGTCGGTTTCATTTTCAAGTTTTTCTACACCAGAGGATACGTTCTTGATACCGTGCTCCAGTGGTTCGGCTTTCAGTTGGACAACCTCCCTTACTGGCTGAGAGACACCAAGGTGAACAACATCTCCCTGGCAGCGACTTCCATCTGGCGTTACATGGGCCAGAACATGGTCCTGTTCATCGGCGCGATGGCATCGGTGGACAAGACCCTGTATGAGGCCGCATCGATCGACGGCGCGAACAGCTGGCAGAAGTTCAAGTATGTGACCTTCCCCGGCATCAAGACAATCGTCGTCCTGAACCTGATCCTCTCGATCTCCGGATCCCTGTCCGTCTTCGAGCCGCCTTACGTCACCACCGGCGGTGAGTTCGGCACCGCGACCTACTTCGTCGTGATGGACAAACTCGCCCACAACAGCAACAAGGTCGGCATTGCATCGGCCATGGCTGTTGTCCTGATCTTCCTGATCCTTCTGGTCACGCTGTTCCAGAAGTGGTTCTCCTGGTTCTTCCTGGGAGACTTCGAACACGACTCGAAGCTTGAGCAGATCAAGATGAAGAAACGTAACAAACTGGCAGAAGCCTATGCGGAAGGAACGAACAAAGGAGGCAGATGATGACACACTCTTCGAAGGCAAAAGGAAAGAAAATCATCGCCCGCATCGTGGAATACGCGGTCCTCATCTTCGCATCGTTTTGGGCGCTGCTGCCCCTCGTCTCCTGCGTGATCACGGCGTTCAAGACCCCGGAAGAGTACCAGTCAACAAACGTCATGACGCTCCCGTCATCGTTCGCCTATATCCAGAACTTCATTGATGCCTGGAGCCAGGCAAACATGGCGCTTGCATTCCGCAACTCGGTGATCATTCTCGTGTTCGTCCTGTTCGGCTCGATTCTGACCGGCTCGATGCTCGCCTACGTGCTCTCGAGATTCAAGTTCCACGGCAACGCCCTTATCAAAAACCTGTTCCTGTTCGCCTCGCTCCTTCCGGGCATCGCGATGCAGGTCTCGGTCTACCAGATCATGTACACGCTGCACTGGATCAACTCGATCCCCGGCTACATCGTCCTGATGTGCGGCACCGATGTCATCTCGATCTACATCTTCATTCAGTACTTCGAGAACATCTCGGTGTCTCTCGATGAGGCGGCGATCATGGACGGCTGCTCCTACTTCGGTGTCTTTTTCCGGATTCTGCTGCCGCTCTTAAAGCCCGCCATCGTCACGGTCATGATCCTCAAGGGCGTATCGACCTACAACGAATACTACAACGCGAACCTGTACCTGCAGGACAAGACGAAGCTTGTCACCGTCGCAACCTCGCTCTACAAGTTCACGGGACCTCTCGGCAACCAGTACAACTACATCTGCGCCGGCGTCATCATCACGATGCTGCCCGCCCTGATCATGTTCCTGCTCTTCCAGAAGCAGATCTACTCAGGACTCACGAACGGCGCTGTGAAAGGATAACTCTTATGAGCAAGACAACAATTATCGGTACCTCCCTCCCGAATATCCCCTGGCAGGATCGGCCCGCTGATGACAGGACCGGGCTTCCTCTCTGGAGATATTCAGAAAATCCCATCATTGAACGCAACCCCGCCCCCGGGGTTGCACGAATCTTCAATTCCGCGGTCGTTCCCTATGAGGGCGCCTTCATCGGCGCCTTCCGCGGCGAGCAGACCAACGGCATTCCCTTCATCTACCTGGGGCACAGCAGCGACGGCATCCACTGGACGTTCGATCCGGACAAGATCCCCTTTGTCGATGAGAACGGGAATCCGTTCATGCCAAAGTACGCGTATGATCCGCGCCTTGTAAAGATCGAGGATACCTACTACATCATCTGGTGCCAGGATTTCTACGGCGCATCGATCGGCATCGCAAAGACCACGGATTTTAAGACCTACACGCGCATCGAGAACCCGTTCGTTCCTTTCAACCGGAACGCGGTCCTCTTCCCGCGAAAGGTCAACGGAAACTTCATGCTGCTGTCCCGCCCCTCGGACTCCGGCCACACGCCGTTCGGTGACATCTTCCTGTCACAGAGCCCGGACATGGAGTTCTGGGGACACCACCGCCACGTCATGAGCAAGGCAGACGAGTGGTGGGAGAACGTGAAGATCGGCGGCGGCGCGGCTCCGATCGAGACGAGCGAGGGGTGGCTGCTGTTTTATCACGGCGTCACGAACACCTGCAACGGCTTTGTCTACAGCATCGGCGGCGCCATTCTCGACATCGACTGCCCGTCGAAGGTCAGGTACCGCTGCTCCACGTTCCTCCTCACCCCGCAGGAGTGGTACGAGGAGAGAGGTTTTGTTCCGAATGTCTGCTTCCCGTGCGCAACGCTGCAGGATCCGGACAGCGGAAAGATCGCGATCTACTACGGCTGCGCGGACACGTATGTGGGCCTTGCATTCACCGACGTGGATACGGTCGTTGACTACATCAAGGCAAACAGCCGCGTGACACAAACCGATACGGAAGAAGGAAGACGCTGAAGACGATGAGTGAGACATCGATGAGACGTGAAATCAAAGAGGAGCTCGAAGGTCACATCATCCCGTTCTGGGAGGGACTCAGGGACCCGGACAACGGCGGGTTCTACGGGTATCTCTCCTATGACCTTATTCTTGATAAGAACGCGGGCAAGGGTGTCATCCTGAACAGCAGGATCCTGTGGTTCTTCTCGGAGGCGGCGAGGGTCCTGAAGGATCCTTCCCTTCTTCCCTATGCGGACTGCGCGTACCGGTTCCTTGTGGACCACTGCGTGGACACGGAAAACGGCGGCGTGTACTGGTCCGTTTCGGCAACAGGAGAGCCTGTCGACACGACAAAGCACACCTACAACCAGGCCTTTGCGATCTATGCGCTCTCTGCGTACTACAGAGCCACCGGGAATGCGGATGCGAAGGCACTTGCCGCATCGCTCTTTCACCTCATTGAGAGCCGTATGAAGGACGAAGGCGGATATCTCGAGGCATTCGATGACACCTTCCATCCGGTCTCCAACGAAAAGCTCTCGGAGAACGGGGTGCTTGCCGGGCGGACGATGAACACGATCCTTCACGTCATCGAGGCCTACACGGGATATGTCGAGGCAACCGATGATAAGGACGCAAGGGCAGCCTTACGGGAAGCCCTGATGATCACCCGGGACAAGATCTACCTTCCGGACAAAAAGCGCCTCGGTGTCTTCTTTGATGCGGATTACCACAGCCTCATTGATCTCTACAGCTACGGTCACGACATCGAGGCCGCCTGGCTGATCGACCGGGCACTGGATGCGGTGGGGGATCCGGATCTTACCAAAGAGATGCACCAGATCACCGACACGCTGGTCGATGAGGTGTACCGCGAGGGATTCGACGGGAAGTCGATCCCGGTGGAGTGCGAGAAGGGTGTTGTGAAGGGGGACCGCGTCTGGTGGGTCCAGGCGGAAGCGATCAACGGTTTCCTCGAAAATGTTGACCGTCACCCGGAACACACGGACTATGTGAAGGCCGCAGAGGCGGAGTGGGAGTACATAAAGCGCTACATCATCGATAAGAGAAAAGGCTCCGAGTGGTTCTGGTATGCAAACCCTGACGGAACGCCTTCCCATGATCCCATCGTGGAGCCATGGAAGTGCCCCTACCACAACGGCCGCATGTGCCTGAACGTCATTGAGAGGGAAGTTTGAAGATGAAATTCTGTGAACAGTACGAGATCGAAAAGGAGAAGCAGGAGAAGCTGCTCTCCCGCCCGAACTACAAGACGAAGTTTTACAACGGGATCCTGTCCCGCTACGAGAATCCGGTGCTGACAAGGGACCACGTGCCGCTTTTCTGGCGCTATGACCTGAACCCGGAGACGAACCCCTTCTTTGAGGAGCGGCTCGGGATCAACGCGGTGTTGAACAGCGGTGCCATCTATCTCGACGGCAAGTACTGCCTGGTTGCCCGCATCGAGGGGAACGACAGGAAGTCGTTCTTCGGGGTGGCAAGGTCTGACAACGGCATCTCGGGCTTTGTCTTTGACGATCACCCGGTGATCCTGCCGGATACCTGCCCGGAGGAGACCAATGTCTACGACATGCGTCTTACCCAGCACGAGGATGGCTGGATTTACGGCGTGTTCTGCTCTGAGAGCAAGGATAAGACCAATCCGGATCTGTCGGCAGCGGTCGCGGCGGCCGGGATTGTCCGGACCCACGACCTTGTTCACTGGGAGAGACTGGACAACCTCATTACACTCCACTCCCCGCAGCAGAGGAACGTCGTCCTTCACCCGGAATTTGTCAACGGCAAGTACGCGTTCTACACGCGTCCCATGGACAGCTTCATCGACACGGGATCCGGCGGCGGCATCGGCTTTGGCCTGTGCGATGACATCACCCACGCGGTGATCGATGAGGAGAAGATCTTAAGCCGCAGAAAGTACCACCAGATCACCGAGGCAAAGAACGGCGAGTGCACCGTGCCGATCAAGACAGAAAAGGGCTGGATTCACATCGCACACGGTGTCCGCAATACGGCGGCCGGCCTTCGGTACGTCCTCTATGCCTATGCAACGGCGCTTGACGATCCTTCCCGTGTCATCGCAGAGCCCTCGGGACTGCTCCTTGGGCCCCGCGGATCCGAGCGTGTCGGCGACGTGTCGAACGTTCTCTTCTCCAACGGCGCGATCGTTCGGGAGAACGGCGATGTGTATCTCTACTATGCATCGAGCGATACGAGAGTTCATGTGGCGACGACAACGCTTGATCGTCTCACCGACTATGTCTTCAACACCCCGGAGGATCCGGGCAGAAGCCGCGACTGCGTGGTGCAGCGGTGCGAACTCATTGACAAGAACCTGGCCTACCTTGGGAAGTGACAACAATGTCCATCTTAAAACTCAAACCTGCCTGCAAGGATTATCTCTGGGGCGGACACCGCCTCGTTGATGAATATCACGTGGACTATGACGGTCCCGTCTGCGCGGAGGCCTGGGAGCTTTCCTGCCACCCGGACGGCCCATCCGTCATCGAGAACGGGCCCTTTGCGGGAAAGACCCTTGCCGAGTACATCAAAGCGAAGGGACAGCAGGTCCTCGGGACGCACTGCCGGAGATTTCGGGAGTTTCCGATCCTGACGAAGTTCATTGATGCGAAGGACAACCTCTCGATTCAGGTTCACCCCGGAAACCGCTACGCCCTCTCCCATGAGGGGCAGTACGGAAAGACCGAGATGTGGTATGTCATCGATGCAGAGCCCGGGGCATTCCTGTACTACGGCTTCAAGAAGGAGATCTCCAAGGAGGAGTTCCGGGAGCGGATCGAGAACAACACGCTCCTCGAGGTCCTGAACGCGGTGCCGGTAAAGAAGGGCGATGCCCTGTTCATCGAGTCCGGAACGATCCATGCGATCGGAAAGGGCATCCTCATCGCGGAGATCCAGCAGAACAGTAACGTTACCTACCGCGTCTATGATTACGGGCGCGTCGGGAAGGACGGAAAGAAGAGAGACCTGCACATCGAAAAGGCTCTTGCGGTCACAAACCGCGTGCCGATCGTAAGGAGCGGCTCGAACTATCCGCATGTGGCGGACTGCGACTACTTCACGGTCGACAAGCTCGACCTCGACGGGAAGCTCACCTGCCGCATGGAGGGCCGGGTCGATGAGACGACCTTCCTCTCGATCCTGATCCTCGACGGAGAGGGCTCCATCAGCTGCGGTGCGCAGCGCCTGCCCTACCGGAAGGGCGATTCCCTGTTTATCCCGGCCGGGAGCGGAGACTATCAGATCGAAGGAACGTGCGATGCGCTTCTTACCACGATCCGCGAGAAGGCAAGTCCCATGCGGGTCGGGATCACGATCGGATCCTCGAAGACGGGGATCAGCATCGTCGACGATCATCAGCACATCGTGGCAGGAGAGGAATTCGATACCGGAAGAAAGAGAACGCCCGATGAGATCATAAAGGACGTCGCGGACAGGACTCTGAAGATCCTTGCAGACAATGACGTTCCCCTTGATCAGTGCATCGGGGTCGGCGTCGGCGTTCCGGGAACGATCGACAGGAGAGCCGGCAGAGTCATCTACTCCAACAACCTTCGCTGGGAGGATGTGGACCTTGCCGGGAAGCTCGGCGCGGTCATTCCCTGCCCGGTGCGGATCGCAAATGACGCGGACTGCGCGGCTCTCGGCGAGGCACTGGCAGGTGCCGGAAAGGACGACAGCGACGTCGTCATGTTTACTTTGGGGAACGGTGTCGGCGGCGGCATCATCCTGAACGGCGAGGTCTTCGAGGGCGGCATGATGGGCGGCTCCGAGGTCGGCCATCAGGTCATTCGCGTGAACGGGCGCCTGTGCACCTGCGGCAGAAAGGGCTGCCTTGAGGCCTATGTTTCGGTCCCGGCACTTCTTCGCGCAGCATCCCAGGCGGCCGGGAAGGACATGAGCCTTGCAGAGATCTTTGAGAGTGCAAAGAAGGGGAACCTCGACATGCAGGAGGTCCTCGAGAATTACACCCTCTCTCTCGGGCAGGGCATCGTCAACATCGTGAACCTCTTCCGTCCGCAGCTCATCATTATCGGCGGCGAGATGAGCGCCTATGCAGAGGCACTCCTTCCGCAGCTTCGTAAGATCATGGAGGAGGACTGCTTTGGCGGAGCCGCGGGGCAGATCCCGGAGATTGCGATTGCACAGCTTGGCAGCAATGCCGGAATGATCGGCGCGGCAAACCTGTAAAGTTCCAATCGAACAGCTTACAATGTTCCCGGCATGGGCAGTCCCTGTGCCGGGGATTTTTGCATGCTTTTATACTTTTAAAGCCGTACTTGCACAGGGTACATAGTTCTGCTGGATTTTATCAAAATGAGGTGAAGACTTGCCTAAAGCCCATCTGTACAGCTATTCCATATTGGTCCGGTATCGGAGGCTCTATGCAAAGAAATTGCCTGAAATATAGGCTTTGAACGGTTATTATCATGTACCCTGTGCAAGTACGGCGTTATACTTTTTATGCCTGCGTCTCCCGGGATCGAGGAGGAAAACGTGTCAATTTCTTAAATTAACTTAAATATATGACTGAAACAATATTTAACTTGCCACGATATATTAAGACGAATAAACTAAAATCAATTCGATGAAGAGAGTGAAGGAACAGGCTTTCTGACATGCCCCGGTTTCCCGGGGAGGATACTTTTTTCGGACAGTGATCGTTTTGACCGCAGACCTGTCCCGCCTCTTATTCAGCAGATCAGGGAGGAAAGCTGTTTTGGCGCTGTCACAGACCTTTGACAACATGAAACCGTTTGAAACGCTGGATTCAAAAGCTGTCCCCGTGGGGAGACTGACGATTCTCCAGGATGATGTCCTCGTAGCAAAAAACAATACACGGATCGAGTATGACTATGTGCTGATCCGGGAAGGAGTATGCGTCCTCGCCTTTCACGGCGGGGACGTTCTTGCGCAGAGACAGTACCGGTATCCGATCCGGTCCTTTGAGCTGGAGCTTCCGGGAGGTTACATCGATCCCGGAGAGAGCCCGGAGGATGCGGCAAGGCGGGAGCTGTTGGAGGAGACCGGTTATACGGCTTCCCGCATCGAGAGCCTTGGCATTGTATACCCGTCCTTTGGATCAACCAACGAAAAAATCCATCTCTTTGCCGCCTGGTGTGACACAAAGACAGGGGCACACCTGGAAAAGAGCGAGGTTATTGAATCCGTCGAAATCCCATATGAAGAGCTGAAAGAACTTGCAAGGAACGGAGAGTTTCGCCACGGGGCAGGTCTTGCCGCTCTCTGCCGGGCAGAAAGGCTCCTGTCATGATCTACCTCTTTGCGGATGATCCGCATGTTCAATCCTTAGGAAGAATCGGGGAAGAGGAGGGCGGTGCAAGACGCCTCATCTTCCCGGCATCGTACCTTCGCCTCAGGTTTTTGGGGAGCTCTCTTCAGGTCCTTGTCGAAAACCATCATGACTACTGGAACAGCGCGCTGGGTGTTCTGGAGGGAACAAGGCAGAGTGTTCTTCCGGTGCCGGAATCCGGCGCTTCCTGGCTTTCCATACCGCTGGATCCCGACGCGACGGAGCACGACATCACCCTCTTTAAGCGGCAGGATGCCTGCAACGAGGTGACCATTCAGGCCTTTCTCCTGGATGAGGAAGCACAGCTTCTGGATCCGCCGGCCCTTCCGGACCGCCGGATCGAGGTTTTCGGGGATTCGGTGAGCGCCGGAGAGTGCTGCGAGGCACTTTTTTACAGAGGACAGGAAGATCCGGAGCATGAGGGGGAGTACTCCAACAGCTTCTATTCCTGGCCCTGGATTACGGCTCGTCATTTCCATGCACAGCTCCACGATATCGCCCAGGGCGGGATCGCCCTCCTTCCTCATACCGGGTATTATCATGAGGACCGGGGCGCGATCGGCATGTGCCAGGTCTTCGACAAGGTACAGTACAATGAGGACCTTGGACCGGTGACACGCTGGGATTTTACAAGGTATACCCCGGATGTGGTGATCGTAGCCCTCGGGCAGAATGACTGCCATCCGGGGTGGAACCTGTCCCCGGACAACCTCTCCTGCTGGGAGAGTGCGTATGAGGCGTTCCTCTGCATGATTCTCCGGGTCTATCCGGACTGCCGGATTGTCTGTGCGACCGGGATCATCAGGCACGACGGGAGAATCGACGAGGCAATCGAGCGGGTGGTTCGAAGGCTGGACAGCCCGCAGATCTCGCACCTTCTCTTTACCGGAAACGGAAAAACGACGCCGGGACATCCGAGAATCCCGGAACAGCAGCAGATGGCAAAGGACATGATCCGGCACATCGAATCCCTCGGGATCTGGCCGGAGAAGGAGAAAAGCTGTGGGAGAACGTCAGAAGTATCTTACGCTGTTTCAGAAGGCTGAGACGGGAGCACCCCTGACGATTGCCTTCCTTGGCGGCTCGATCACGGAGGGGAGCCTTGCCTCCTCAGAGGATACCTGTTTTGCGTATCGGGTGTTTCTCTGGTTTGAGGAGATGTTCCCGAAGACGGACTTTACGTACGTCAACGCCGGCGTCGGCGGGACCACGTCCCACTTCGGGGCGGCGAGGGTCCATGACGATGTGATCGCAAAGGGACCGGACTTTGTCTGCATCGATTTTTCAGTCAATGATGAAGGGGACGAGGCGTTCTTTGAAGAGACCTTTGAGGGCGTGGTCCGGCAGCTTTTGAACGCACGGACACAGCCGGCGCTCCTTGTCCTCGCAAACGCCCGCTATGACGACGGGAGAACCTTTGAGGCGGTTCATAAGAAGATTGCAGATCACTACGGGATCCCCGTGGTGAGTCTGCAGAAAAGCGCCTTTTTTAAGGACGTGAGAAATGGGAAAACAAAGATGTCTAAGATCACCCCGGACGGACTTCACCCGAATGATCTGGGGCATGAAAAACTTGCAGAGCTGATCGAGAAAAGGCTTCTTGAGATCCGGGAAGAGGTAAGAGGTGCAGCGAGGGCAGAAAATGGAAGTGCCATCCCGGCGCCCCTTACGAGAAATGGCTATGAACACACAAGACGGTATACGGCTTTGAATGCCTCACCGTCTCTTTCCGGATTTTCGTATCTTGCGCGCCCGGCGGCAGAGCGTACAAAGGTATTCCACGACTGCTTTGCGGCAGATAAGGAGGGGGATGCGATTACCTTTTCTCTTCCCGACTGCTCCTCGATTGCCGTGCAGTACCGGCAGGTACCGAACCGGCCGGCGGTCTGTGTGTCCGCGGTGATCGACAAGGATACGGAACACGCCGTGATCCTGGACGGCGCTTTCCCGGAGACCTGGGGCGAGAACCTGGCTCTCACTATCCTTCGGGATCACGGGCCCTTCGGGGACCACACGTTAACCCTCCGGGCTGTAAAGGCAGGGCGGCAGGATGCACCGTTTCTTTTAACGTCGGTCATCACCGACTGACAAGCTGATACAGATCCGTACGCCTTGCGGAAAGGAGCGGCAGCTGCTCCCGCACGGCGTCAATTTCGGAGAGGTCGAGAAGAGTCTCGGCCTCTCCCTTTTTGTGCGCCCGGCGGGCGCACGCTCTAATGGGTGAAAGTCCCTAACTCGCCCGGCAGTGGGAAGAGTACAGCCGAAGCCAAGGGCGTTAACGTG
>OMXP01000012.1 GCA_900315055.1 uncultured Lachnospiraceae bacterium | reverse complement strand
TTGGGCGCATATAGCTGTACAGATGGGCTTTAGGCAAGTCTTCACCTCATTTTGATAAAATCCAGCAGAACTATGTACCCTGTGCAAGTACGGCTTTTTTGCTGTTTAAAGCTTCCTGACGGGAAAATGCTCTGCGTCGTGATGCGCTCCGGCCTGAGAATCCCTTCGACTGCCCGGTTTACCATCTGCTCCAGTATCTCTACCCGTTCTGCCGGGAAAACATCATCCCCTCGAAACGAAAACCGAAAGCCCTCAAGCCCTTTCAGGGTATCCCGGATCCTGTCTGTTAACAGCTCCTGCCCGATCTGCAGAAAATCATCGCCGATCTTTGGCGCATATTTGGACAGAGTATAGCCGATATCCCGAAGTCCTTCCAGGGATTCGTATGGAAGCAGAGCCCGGTTCATGTCAAAAACCGGAGCGATGGTGATCGGCTCCTGCGTATCATTCTGAACCAGTACGCCGAAATTTCCAAAATGGCGGTCTTCATTGAATGTTATGGAGTCCAGCACAAACATCTGCCGGCATTCTTCTTCTGCCCCGAGGCCTGCATAATATTTCAGGATCCGGTCGAGATGGGACCGGCAGTCAAGAATCCTGGCCATCGGAACATGGCCGTACTCTTCCGATGTAAATAATTTGCAGCTCGATACACGGACGCCGTATATGCTGTCCAGCGTATACGGTACCGCATGGGCACAGATCATCTGTGCCAGTTCCGATGCCATGCATTCAACGTATGGTTCCAGGCCGGCATTGGAAGCCTCCTTCCTGGAAAAACCTGCCTTATGCAGGTAAATCTCATTGTTTTCCTTCCTCGTGAAGCATTTCGGATACTGTCCGTCTGTCGTAAGCTCCGGGGCTGTCGCGGTGAACGGGCTGTCCGGTATGTCAAGGCCGAAAAACGCCAGCTTCGACATCGTCTCGTCAAATGAATTCCGGTACAGCGAAACATCCCGCCAGGTAAGTGTTTCGCTCTCTTCCCTGACCCAGTACGTGTCGACGAGGGAGGCCGCATGCGTGGCGGCGATAAAGCCTTCCAGCCTGTCACACCCGAGTTCCCGCATCAGGCGCAGAAGACGCCCGTTGTGTCTGGAGGCCTTCCGGCTGTCCAGCCATGCCGCAAAGTCTTCATCCTGCACACCAAGCGGCATGGGAGCACTCCCGTGTTCGACGATCCGCAGAGGACTGCCGAGCACGTCGCCTGTCAGCTCAAAGGAAGCGACATACCGGTCTTTATCATACAGGCGATACATGACAGCCTCCTCTCTTCCGGGCGTTGTCTTACAAAGGCTTTGCTGCACATGAAAAGCTCCACCCGGAAAAGCTGCGGCATGGCCCGTTCCGGATGGAGGTATTGGTCAGTTTCCAGGGCACGTTTCCAGGGGGCTTACGAATTACAGCTCCATGTCCCTGCCGCCAAAGGCCGAGCGCTCCGGGCTGTTCTCGAGGTGGATCTCGTCCATCTGGGCGATGTCTTCCTTCTCGTCCTCCCTGTGTTTGATGACGTGGGAGCCGTCGGGATCCACGAAGAGGATCTCATCGGTCTTTAAGGCCTCGAGGACCATCCCGTCGATCTTCTCGTCGAGGTTGTGCTCGTGCTTTCGGATGACGCCTGCATTCGGGCGGGTCACGGGGTGCTTTGCGACAAAGATCGTGCAGCAGTCCTCGTAGGGCTCGATGGAGGTGTCAAAGGCCTCGATCTTTCTCGAGATCGTGATGATGTCCTCCTTGTCGAAGGCGATCAGGGGACGGAACACCGGCATCGCGCAGACCTCGTTCGTCACGGCAAGAGACCTCGTCGTCTGGCTTGCCACCTGGCCGATGCTCTCTCCGGTGATCAGGGCCTCGCACTCGCTGTGGCGGGCGATGAGCTCCGCAATCCGCATCATGTACCGTCTCATGATGATCGTCAGCTCATCGTGCGGGCAGCGGTCATAGATGTAGAGCTGGATCTTCGTGAAGTTGATGTTGTGGAGGTAGATCGGTCCCGTGTAGCGCGAGATGATGCGGGCAAGGTCGATGACCTTCTGCAGGGCGCGCTCGCTCGTATAGGGCGGTGCGTTGAAGTAGGTCGCATCAAGCCTAAGGCCTCTCTTTGCGCACATGTAGCCCGCAACCGGTGAATCGATGCCGCCGGATAAGAGAAGCATGGCCTTTCCGGACACCCCAAGAGGCAGTCCTCCGGGTCCCGGGATGACATGGGAGTAGAGATAGATCCGCTCCCGGATCTCCACGTTTAACAGAACCTCAGGCTCATGGACATCGACCTTTGCTTCCGGGTAATCGTTAAGGATCTCCTCTCCGATCTCGGCGTTGATCTCCATGGACTCCATGGGATAGTTCTTGTCAAGACGCCTTGTGTGCACCTTGAAGGTGACGTTCCGGTCCGGATACTCGCCGCCGAAGAACTTTGCAGCTTCCTTCAAAAGCTCCGGCACCGGCACGCGCTGCAGGATCACCATCGGGCAGATGCCGACGATGCCGAACACGTGCTGCAGGGCATCGACCACCTCGTCGTAGTCATATTCTGCCTCGCAGTAGATAAAGACGCGGCCTGATGTCCTGTCCACCGCAAACTTTCCCTCGCACCGCTTCAGCGCAAGGCGGATCTGCTGGACCAGCGCCTCCTCGAAGTGGTTCCGGTTCTTTCCCTTGATGCCGATCTCCGCATATTTGATCAGAAATGCATGGTACTGCATGGTTTACCTCACTGTCTGGTATAGCGCCGAAGGAACGGCAGGAGCTCCTTTAAGGCATCTGCCGCATAGGTCATGTCATCCATTGTGTTCATCACACCCGTCGAGATCCGGATGGTGCTGTCGAGATACTGCTCCGGCGTCCCGGTCGCAAGGAGCGTCTGGGACAGATGCGGGCGGTTGCTCGAGCAGGCAGAGCCCGAGGAGACGTAGATGCCCTTCTCCTCAAGGGCATGCAGCAGCACCTCTGCCCTAACGCCCTCGATGGAGAGCGAGATGACATGGGGCGCTGTCTGCCTAACGGAGAGTCCGTGCAGACCGTTCACATGGACACCCTCGATCGAAGAGACCTGTTCGATGAAGTACTCCTTCATCTGGTAGAGCTTGTCGATCTTACTGTCAAAGTCGTCGTAGATCATCTTCGCGGCAAGTGCCATGCCGGCTGCTCCCGCGACATTCTCCGTGCCGGAGCGAAGGCCGCCCTGCTGTCCGCCGCCAAAGAGGATCGGCTTTACCTTCACCCCGTCGCCGACATACAGGAGTCCTACGCCCTTTGCCGCGTGGATCTTGTGGCCGGATGCGGAGAGAAAGTCGATGTGCTGCTTTTTCGGCACGATCCTTGCCTTCCCGAAGCCCTGCACCGCGTCCACATGGAAGAGGGTGTTCGGGTTCTTCTCCTTGATGGCGGCTCCGATTTCCGTGATCGGCTCGAGGGATCCGATCTCGTTGTTCGTGTGCATGACGGAGACGAGGATCGTGTCCGGCCGCACCGCGTCCGCGACCTCCTTTGGTGTCACAAGGCCGTTCTCATCGACGTCGAGATACGTCACTTCAAACCCTAAAGACTCGAGATATTTCATGGTCTCAAGGATCGCCGGGTGCTCGATCTTTGTCGTGATCAGGTGCTTCCCGGCCCTCTGGTTTGCAAGGGCGCCTCCGATGAGGGAGATGTTGTCGGACTCCGTGCCGCAGGACGTAAAGTAAATGTTCTTCGGCTCGCACTTCAGGATCGAGGCCAATGTCTCCCTGGCGGTTCGAAGTTCCCGCTCCGCCTCGACCCCCTTGTGGTGCATGCTCGAGGGGTTTCCGTACTCCTCGAGATAGATTTTATTCATGAGTGCGGCAACCTCGGGGAAGACCCTGGTCGTTGCCGAGTTATCCAGATAGCATTCGCGTTCCATAGTTCCAATCTCCAAAACGATGGCCATTCTACCACAAAAGTGTCCTCAGGACACCTCAAAGAGGTAAATCAGCCAGGAGAGAACGACCATCGCCGCGCTCTCCGTGCGAAGAATCCGCTTTCCGAGGGAGATGGGACGGATTCCGGCCTTCTTTGCCATCTCCACTTCCTTCTCCTCAAAGCCGCCCTCGGGTCCGATGAAGATCGCAAGGGACTGCCCGGGCGTCAAACTCTCGAGAATTCCCTTCGTGCTCCCGTCGTCCTTCTGCAGCTCATAGGGAAGAAGTCCCACGGTGCAGGTTTTCTTCGCATCCGCCACCGCCTCTTCCATGGTCATCGGAAGGGATACCTCCGGCACGATCCCACGTCTTGACTGCATCGCGGCGGCCTCCGCGATCTTCTGCCAGCGGTCCTTTTTCCTGGCTCCCCGCTGCGCATCGAACTTTACGACAGAACGCGCCATCGCAACCGGGACAATCCGGCAGGCACCAAGCTCCACGCACTTCTGGCAGATGAGATCCATCTTGTCGGCCTTCGGAAGTCCCTGATAGATCGTGACCTTCACCGGAAGCTCGTTGTTTGCCTCCTTCACGAACCGAAGGCGTGCCGTGATCGCATCGTCCGTGATCGTCTCGATCCCGTAGCGGTACTCCTTCTCATCGGCGCCGTTCATCGCGGAGAACTCCTCGCCGACCTTCATGCGGAGCACGTTTTTCATGTGGTTGAACTGCTCCCCGGTGATGATGAGGGTATCTCCCTGCAGCTCATCGGGCGTCACAAAAAGGTGCAGCATCTATGCCTTCTTTCCGGTGACACAGCGCCACTCGCCCTGCTCCGTGATCGACTCGATGGTCAGCCCTGCCTTCTTCATGGCATCGGCGACATCCCTCTCCCGTCCCGCAAGGATTCCCGAGGTGATGAACACCCCACCCGGGGCAAGGGCTGCCACGGCCGCAGGAGTTAGAGGAATCAGGACATCGGCGAGGATGTTCGCGACGACGATGTCGTACTTCCCGTATCCGACTTTATCCTGTACCGCTTTGTCATCGATGAGGTTCCCCTGAATGAAGGTAAAGCGATTCTTCGCGATCCCGTTGGCTGTAAGGTTCTCGTCGATTGCCGGTGCCGCGCAGGGGTCGAGATCCGTTCCGACCGCTGACGATGCCCCGAACAGGAGTGCCAGGATCGCGAGGATCCCGGAGCCCGTGCCGATGTCGAGGATCTTCGTTTCCTTCGTCAGGTACTTCCGGATCTGCCGTATGCAAAGCTGCGTCGTCTCGTGCATGCCGGTGCCGAAGGCCGTTCCGGGATCGATGTGGAAGGTGACAGCAGGCGTCCTGCCCGTATCCTTCGGGGTCTCCCAGGACGGGATCACGAGGATGTCATCGATCCAGAACTGATGGAAGTACTGCTTCCAGGAATTCATCCAGTCGACGTCCGCAGTCTCCTCGATGGTGACCGTCCCGTCGCCGATGACATCGCTGTAGGACTTGAGCTCCCTGATCTTGTCATCGATTGCCTTCTTCATCTCCTCCGGGGTGACCTTTTTCCGCTCCCCGTGCTCAACGGAAGAGAGGCTCCCGCCGCTTGCTGCCGACTCTCCTACATCATTTTCCTCTTCGTCAAGAAGCAGGGTCCCATCCTCTGCCTCCTCCACATAGAAGGAGACCACGGCGGATCCGTCGTCCTCTCCCGTGTCGGGGAGGATGTCGACGAACATCTGCTCCTTCTCCGCAGCGGTCAGGGGCACATGATCTTCGATCTGTGCCCCGTAGAGCCCGATGTCGGTCATGCCCGCCACCAGGATATCCTCCGCCTTTGCCGTTGTCCGAACCTTGAATCGCATCCAGCGCATCTGTTTTACCTCAAACCATACAAAAAAGACGCGGAACCTCTATTCCGCGCCTCATTGTACCATACAAAGCCGCTACTTGTTGAACCAGCCCTTCTTCTTGCGGGTCTTGGTCGATGCCGCATCCATCTTTGCGCCGTTCGCGGTATCGCCGTCCTTCGTGGCATTCGTAGCCGCATGAAGAGAGCCGCCGGTCAGCTCGTCGAACTTCTCGAGGGCTTCCTTTGCCTCCTTCGAGAGCCTCGTCGGTGTCTCGACAACGAGCAGGACGTAATGATCGCCGCGAACCGACGGAGAGGTGACATTCGGGGCACCCTTTCCGCGAAGACGGATCTTCGTGTCGGTCTGCGTGCCGGACTTCACTTCATAAATGACGTTCCCGTCCACGGTCTCGATCGTGATCGGGCCGCCGAGGGCTGCGATCGCATAGCTGATCTTCACCGTCGAGAAGATGTCATCGCCGCTTCTCTCGAACCTGCTGTCCGGCTCGACGATGACCTCGACCATGAGGTCTCCTCTCGGGCCGCCGTTGATGCCGGGCTCGCCCTTCTCGCGAATGCGGATGGACTGTCCGTTGCTGATGCCGGGCATGATGGAGATCGCAATCGTCTTGCGGCTCGACGTATAACCGCTGCCGCCGCAGGTCGTGCACTTGTCCTCAATCACCTTGCCGCTGCCGCCGCACTGCGGGCAGGTCTGGACGTTCCGGACCGTGCCGAAGAACGACTGCTGGGTGTAGACGATCTGGCCCTTGCCACCGCACCTCGGGCACATCTTCGGGCTCGTGCCCGGCTTTGCGCCCGTCCCGTTGCAGGTGGGGCAGGGTTCCTTCAGCGTCACCGTGATGTTCTTTTCGCACCCCTTGATGGACTCCATGAAGGAGATCCGGACACTGGTGCGGATATTCTGGCCCTTCATCGGGCTGTTGGGGTTCCTCTGGCGCGACGCACCGCCGCCGAACAGATCCCCGAAGATATCTCCGAAGATGTCGTTGAAGTCGGCGCCATCGAACCCGCCAAATCCGCCGCCTCCTGCCGAGCCGTCAAAGGCTGACATGCCGTAGCGGTCATACTGCTCTCTCTTCTC
Organism: uncultured Lachnospiraceae bacterium; assembly: GCA_900315055.1. Lineage (GTDB taxonomy): Bacteria > Bacillota > Clostridia > Lachnospirales > Lachnospiraceae > CAG-791. The sequence goes on along the minus strand of OMXP01000012.1, from coordinate 47,145 downwards.
CTTGTTGGAGAGGACGGCATAAGCCTCCGAGGCCTCCTTGAAGATGGCCTCCGCCTCCTTCGAGGGGTTGACATCCGGGTGATACTTTTTTGCGATCTGACGGTAAGCCTTCTTGATGTCCTCCTCGGACGCGTCGCGGCTTACACCGAGAACCTCATAATAATCTCGTTTCTGTTCTGCCATGAATGGATTCTCTCCCAAAAACGCATGAACCAGCTATTACCTCAGGGCAAAACCCGAAGGGAAATCTCCTCCGGAATTTTTCCCACCACAATGTCCGGGATGGATAATGAGTCCACCCCGGACAGAAAAATCACTGCATTATTCTACCCGATTCCGTCCTCGTTGAACAGTCAAAAGACAGTCCCGGGCCCGAATTCAGCCTTGTTGATTTTTATACCTCTTTGTACTCGCCGTCGACGACATCATCATCGCCCTTGCCGGAGCCGTTCGAAGAACCCTGGTTCGTGCTGCCGGCACCTGCGCCTGCATTTGCGCCAGCACCTGCACCGCCTGCGTTCTGCTGATTGTACATCTGTGCGAACAGAGCCTGCGCATCGTTCATCAGCTTGTCACGGCCGCTCTTTAAGGCATCGACATCGGCATCGGAGATATCGGTCTGGTTTGCCGTTCTGTCGAGAACCGTGCGAAGCGATGCAATATCGTCCTCAACGGTCTTCTTCTGAGCAGGATCGATCTTGTCGCCTGCTTCCTTCATGGCCTTCTCGGTCTGGAAGACGAAGGAGTCCGCGTCATTTCTGGCATCGATGGCTTCCTTGCGCTTCTTATCCTGAGCCTCGTACTCCTGGGCTTCCTTGACAGCCTTGTCGATCTCCTCATCGGACATGCGGGAACCGCCGCTGATGGTGATGTGCTGCTCCTTGCCAGTGCCAAGATCCTTTGCGGAAACGGTCACGATACCGTTGGCATCGATATCAAACGTGACCTCGATCTGCGGGACACCTCTCTGTGCCGGCGGAATACCGTCGAGCTGGAACCTGCCGAGAGACTTGTTGTCCTTTGCGAACTTACGCTCGCCCTGCAGGACGTTGATATCAACGGCCGTCTGGTTATCGGCAGCCGTGGAGAAGATCTGGCTCTTCTTGGTCGGAATCGTGGTATTTCTCTCGATCAGAGGTGTTGCAATACCTCCCATCGTCTCGATGGAAAGGGTCAGAGGCGTGACATCCAGAAGAAGGACATCGCCGGCACCCGCATCGCCTGCGAGCTTGCCGCCCTGAATAGCTGCACCGATAGCGACGCACTCATCAGGGTTGATGTTCTTGCTCGGCTCATGGCCGGTCAGCTCACGAACCTTGTCCTGCACGCACGGAATACGTGTGGAACCACCGACCAGAAGGACGGTGCCAAGATCGGAGTTCTGCAGGCCTGCATCGCGCATTGCGTTCTGCACCGGGATTGCGGTCTTGTCGACAAGATCGGAGATCAGTTCCTCGAACTTTGCTCTCGTCAGGTTCATGTCGAAGTGCTTCGGGCCGTCAGCCGTTGCCGTGATGAACGGCAGGTTGATCTCAGTCGTGGTGGCGGAGGAGAGCTCCTTCTTCGCCTTCTCGGCTGCGTCCTTCAGGCGCTGCATGGCCATCTTGTCGGTGGAAAGATCGACGCCTTCCTGCTTCTTGAACTCATCGACCATCCATCTGATGATGCAGTTATCGAAGTCATCGCCGCCAAGGTGTGTATCACCGTTGGTTGCCAGAACCTCGATGACGCCGTCGCCGATCTCGATGATGGAGACATCGAACGTGCCGCCGCCGAGATCGTAGACCATGATCTTCTGCTCTTTTTCGTTATCCAGGCCATACGCCAGAGCTGCTGCCGTAGGCTCGTTGATGATACGCTTGACATCAAGGCCTGCGATCTTGCCTGCATCCTTGGTTGCCTGACGCTGTGCATCATTGAAGTATGCCGGAACCGTGATGACGGCCTCGGTGACCTTCTCGCCAAGGTAGGACTCAGCGTCCTCCTTGAGCTTTGAGAGGATCATTGCCGAGATCTGCTGCGGAGAATACTTCTTGCCCTGCAGCACACGGCCGTGGTCCGTGCCCATGTCTCTCTTGATGGACATGACGGTGTTGTCTGCGTTCGTGACAGCCTGGCGCTTTGCCGGCTCACCGACGAGACGCTCGCCGTTCTTTGTGAATGCGACAACGGAAGGGGTTGTTCTTGCACCTTCCTTGTTGGCAATAACTGTGGGCTTGCCACCTTCCATGACTGCCACACAGCTATTGGTAGTACCTAAGTCAATACCAATGATTTTACCCATAGTGTGTTCTCTCCGTTTCCAAAACAGGAATCCGAAAGGATTTCCGTTTTTCCTTCCAAATCTATTTATCTATCTGATCCGCATTGCTGCGGGGTCATTCAGTTAACTTACTACGGCGACCATGCTGTGGCGGATTACCTTGTCGTGATACATGTAACCCTTCTGCAGCTCAACCGCCACAGTTCCGGACTCCTTCGTATCGTCCTCGACCTGCTGTACTGCGTTGTGGAACGAGGGATCGAAGGGCTTTCCGACGCAGTCGATGGGTTTGACGCCCAGGTCCGTCAGCTCCTTCTGGAGCTGGCTGTAAATCTTCTGCATGCCCTTCACGAAGGCATCGTCCTTGTCCTCGTCCTGCACGGTATCAAAGCCGCGCTCGAAGTTGTCGACCACCGGCAGGATCTTCTCGATGACGTTTGCCTCGCCGTTCGAGAACATCTGCTCTTTCTCGCGGTCCGTTCTCTTGCGGTAGTTGTCGAACTCCGCCATCTGCCGGCGAAGCTGATCGTTCAGCGCATCGATCTTGTCCTGCAGCTCCTTCTCCTTCTTGTCATTCTTCTTGTTGAAGAAGGCGGTCTTCTTGTCGTCCTTTGCAGAAGCATCTGCTGCAGCAGCCTCTTCCTTGCCGTCCGCCTTCTTTTCGGTTTCCGGTTTGGTATCTGCGGAAGCTTTTTCTTCCTTCTGCTCTTTCGTCCCCTCAGCGGACGTCTCCGGCTTTTTTGCTTCTTCCTGCTGGCCGGTATCCGCGGTCTTCTTTTCTTCTTCTGTCATACCCTGTTATCCTCTGTCTATTCTTTCCTGTACAGGGTATCCAGCTGCTCCATGATGTTCTTGAGCACGCTGAACACCTTGTCGTAATCCATTCGCTTGGGTCCGATCACACCGATCGTTCCCTTCATGCCATCGCCGAGATCGTACGTTGCGGTCACGGCGCTGCAGTCCTTCATGCTCTCCGGCATCTGGTCTCCGATGTAGACCTGAATGGCGTTCTGACCATCCTTTGTGTTGTCCTGAAGACTTTCCCGGACAATGCTGGTCAGCGCCTGCTTCTCCTCGAAATCCGAGATGAGGCGGCCGGCGTTGTCACCGGAAAGCTCCGGATACTTGAAGATGTTCGGAGCACCGCTCGTGTAGATCCTGGGCTCCTTGTCCGGTACAATCGCCTCCGCCGCCGCATCAATGACGTTGGAGACAATGCCCGAGTGGACACCCGCCTGGAGCTTGATCTGGGTGATGAGCTTTAAGTCAATCTCCTCGACTGCAAGCCCGCACAGGCTGTTGTTCAGGAGAAGGTTCAGCTGAAGCACCGTCTTTGCATCCAGCGGCTGCTCCACGTGGATCATCTTGTTGCGGACGATGTTGCCCTCGATCACGATGACCGCGAGGATCGTCTTCAGATCGATCTGCGAGAGCTGAATGAACTTGATCTTGTTCTTGCGGATCGCGGGAGCCGACACCATCGAGGCGTACTCGGTGTTACTGGCAAGCATCTTCGAGACCTGCTGGAGCAGCGTCTCCAGATGATCCTGCTTCTGGATCAGGACGTTCTGCATCTTGCGGACTTCCTGCCGCTCGCTCTGGAGCATGTCATCGACATACACCCGATATCCCTGATCGGTGGGAATGCGTCCCGCCGACGTGTGGGGAGATGTCAGAAGTCCCATCTCCTCGAGATCCTGCATCTCATTGCGGATCGTCGCGGAGCTGAGCTTCAAGTCCGAATCCTTGGCAATCGTCCGGCTTCCCACGGGCTCCCCAGTCTCCAGGTAGTTGCGGATCACGGCCTGCAATATTTTCTTCTTGCGTTCCTGCAGTTCCATGCCGCACCTCCTTCCCTATTCAACTGGCTTGCTCCGGAACCTGTTAGCACTCTCACTCGTTGAGTGCTAACTTACATGACATAATCTAGCACGCTCCTCATATGATGTCAACAAGTCGAATCTAAAGAAATGATGAACTGTGCGGGAAGAAAATGGCAGCAAAACCCGGAAGATACTCCGGAAAAGCGCAGGAAAGAAGCCACGAGGCAGCAAAAAACCGGACAGGAAAGATCCCATCCGGTAAAAACAATCAACTTATGAAAGAACCTCAGCATTCCCGAAGCCGTGCCCGAAGATCCGCAAAGGTCTCCGTGACCGGTGCAACCCGGCCCTCCCGTACGTCCTCCTCTGCCTGCGAAAGAAGTTCCAGCAGTTCGCCCCGGGCATTCTCCCGGCTTTCTCCGCTCTGTTTCGATGTCTCGTTGTTGTCTCTGAATGTCTGCATGGCAGGTATCTCCATTTCTACATATAGAAAAGCCCGGCCGCCGCAGAATGCAGCAGCCGGGCCGGGAGTAAACTTCTTAAGCTTTGTTTCAATCAGATGTTAAAGGACAGCTCATCGGTGTCGTTGACAACACCGTAGACCTTCTTCTCCTCGGGCTTTACATAGAGCTGAAGGGTCTTGATGTCAGCGACGTTCTTGCCAAGGTCATACTGCCAGACATCCTTTGCGGACTGGACGAGTCTCTCCTCGGTGTAATCGTTGCCCTCGAACTGAAGGACAACTTCTGCCTTCAGAGCCGGTGCCTTCTTGACAGCGGGCTTCTTTGCAGGAGCCTTGGGAGCCGGAGCAGCCTTCGGTGCAGCAGCGGTCTTGGCAGCGGTTGCAGTAGTCTTTGTCGTCTTAGTAGCCATTTCTTTTACCTCTTTCTTCTCCTCAATGTGTTCTTCCGCGACAGGAACTGCTGTCGTTGATACCTCTTTGACTTCTGCCTTCTTCGTGGCAGCGGCGGTCTTGGCGGTCTTCTTTGGCGTGGACTTCTTCGCCGGCTTCTTTTCAACCGGAGTCGTCTCCACCGGCGTGCCCCTCTTGAAGCTGGACTTTACAGTCGCCCTGGGCGCGGTCTTGGCGGTTTTCGTCTTCTCCTCACTCATGGATCAACGGTCTCCTTTCACTTGAACCACAGATACTACACAGATTGTATTGAATTCAGACCTTACAAAAGATCATTTTATAAGTTCTTTAACAAATTAGCACTTCCAAAATTGACTGTCAATAAAACTGCCTGAAATTATTGCACGAAAATTGTTATTTCTGCCCGTTTACAGTCGCGATTTTGCCCAGTTTTCATCGTATGAAATCCATTTCACTAAAACACCAGTGCCTGACCTGTGCGGTTTTCACCACGAATTATGTTTTTTCGCGAATAGTTGCGGTAACAAAAAACACAGCCCCCTCCCGCGGAGACTGTGCCCTGTTCCATCTTTCCTGCTGTCTCTTACTGTGCGAGGATTCCCGTCATCGACTGCCTGCTCAGGACAAAGTAGAGGATCACGAGAATGCCGAGGATGATGCGGTACCAGCCAAAGACCTTGAAGTCGTGCTTGCGGATATATCCAAGAAGGAAGCGGATGATGAAAAGGGATACCACGAAGGCGACGATCATGCCGACCGCGAGGATCCCGGCTTCCATGCCGGTCATCGTGCCCTGATACCGCACGATCTTCAGAAGGCTCGCTCCCAGCATGACGGGAATGGCGAGAATGAAGGTAAAGTTTGCGGCGCAGGTTCTCGAGACACCGAGCATCAGGCCGCCGACAATCGTAGCGCCGGACCGGCTCGTTCCGGGGAAGACCGCGGCGATGAGCTGGAAGAGGCCGATGTTGAACGCGTCCTTATAGGTGAGATCCTCAAGCTCCTCAACCCTTGCAGGTCTGTCGTCCTGAGCCTTCCGGTTCTCGACGATGATGAACACGACACCGACGAGGATCAGCATGATCGAGACGACAAGCGGGTTGTAGAGGTGGGCATCGATCCAGTCGTCCAGTAAAAGTCCCACAACGCCCGCCGGGATGCAGGCGACAATCGTCTTTGCCCAGAGCTGCAGGACGTTCTTCTTCCAGACGATGCGGGTGCGCTTCCTGTGCTTCCAGATGCCAAGCGGCCAGATCTCCTTCCAGTACAGGAGCACCACCGCAAGAATGGCGCCCAGCTGAATCACCACCAGGAACATGTTCCAGAATTCCTCGCTGGTGTTCAGCTTCACAAATTCGTTCAGCAGAATCATGTGGCCGGTGCTGGAGACGGGCAGCCACTCCGTGACGCCCTCGACAATGCCGTAGAGGGCCGCTTTCAGTAATTCAATCATTGTTCTTCTTCTCTCCTGTTTGCAGAACTGATGACGGTTTCACGATCCATTGCGCTGTTGCACGAGATGGCATTTTACACCATCTGCGGATGGAATTCATCAAGGACATAGTACAGAACGGGAGGCTGTTCTTCCACACCGTTGTCCGTTTTTTTAATTGCCCTCTCTTCCTGTCGGAATCCAAGAGCCGTGAGGACGGCAGCAGACCCCTTATTGTCCGGATCGCACGTCGCAATTACACCGGTAAAGGGAAGGGCCTTCCGCGCAAAGGCAAGGATTCCCCGGCAAATCTCTGTGGCTATGCCCTGACGTCTTTTATCCTTCCGGACGAGGAACCCGAGCTCTGCCTCGCCCCTGTCCGTGAGCTTTCCCTGAAATCCCGCAAGGCCGACAAGCGAATGGCTTTTTCTCTCCTCCACCGCCCAGTAGCCGTAGCCGTACAGGCCGTAGACCTGACGGATATAGCGGGAGAGATTCTCCTTCTCCAGTGCTTTGTCCTGCAGAGGTCCTGCAAGAAACCTCTTTGCCTCCGGATCATCATAGAGCGCCATGAGATCGGAAAAATCCTCCATCGACAGCTCCCGGATGATCAGGCGCTCTGTCACCGTAATCGTCCAGGGAAGACCGCTAAGACGCTCGTAGATCTTCTCGTAGGAGTCAAGGTCCACCCACTCGGGCTCTGTCAGAAGGTACAGCGCCCCGGGAAAATCACCGGAAGAGGTGGGATCATCGGTAAAGCAGGCACAGGCCTGTCCCTCTTTCCGTGCCCTTTCGTGAAAGGCCGGGCTGTCGGTGAGGTACAGGATCCCGTTGTCTTTCGCCTTCGGGAAGTTTCTCTGTCCTGTGCTCTTTACTGCGTCAGCTTCCATATCCTTCAGGGCTTCCGGAACTGCGGTGACTCCGGCAAGCTCTTCCGTCAGGATCCCTGCGATCTCCTCCGAGCGCTTCGGATCTTTCCCCGCAACAACGATTGTTCTGAGATGAAGGGTGGTATCATACATTGTTGTTTGCAAGATCCGTGTCCGGATTGACGTACTGTCCGTGGCGCACGGTCTTTTCCTTCGTGCCGTAGCGGATCGCGCCCTTCGGGCAGCGATGGAGACAGCCAAGGCACAGGGTACACGAGTTACCGCTCCAGACAGGGTGCCCGTCCTGCAGCTTAATCGTCCCCGTGGGACACTGCCTCTCGCAGAGGCCGCAGGAGATGCAGTCCTTTGTCACGGAAAAGTGCTTCGGATTCTTTGCCGGGCCGTAGAACGCCTGTGCCACCGGCCAGAAAAGCGCCCAGGCGCCGCGGTAGTAGTTGAAATCGCCGGCTGTCTTCTCTTTGATCTTTCCGATCATCTCCCGGATCTCGGGCTCTGCCTTCTCAAGGACCTCCCGGTTCTTCTTCTCATCGGAGACATCAAAGATCGGCGTCCAGGTATCCACCATGCGGATCGCAAAGCAGGCCGTGAGCGGAAGGCCGATGATGGCCCGGAGGTCATTCGACATCATCGCGCTCACCCCGCCGGTGACAGTGCCGAAGGTTGCGACATGATAGATGTAATGCTCTCCGCCACCGCTCGTCAGAAACACGGTGCGAAGAAACGTATGGACGATCTCCGGGATGCCCCAGAAATAGACCGGGGTCACAAACCCGAGATCCTCTCCGGGAGCAAGCTCATAGCTCATCTCGTCATTCTTTATCGCAGAGCCGATGGAAACGAGGCGGTCTCCCGTCTTACCTGCAATGCGCTCTGCGACATATTTCGAATTGCCGGTCGCGGAAAAATAGAAGATCATGCTTCCCTGTCCTTCTTTGTCGAGAGCAGGATCCGGTCGTTGTCGAGGCTTGATCCGGCATTCTTTGCAAACGCCATGAGAAGATCCTCCACCGTCATCTTCTCTCTCTCCTTACCGGAGACATCAAGGACGATGCGGCCGGAGTCCATCATGAGCGTCCGGTTCCCCATCTCGAGAGCCTGATTCATGTTGTGGGTGACCATAAGGCACGTGATCCTGCGCTCGGATACGATATCCCGCGTCAGCGTCAGCACCTTGTCGGCCGTTGCGGGGTCGAGGGCTGCCGTGTGCTCATCAAGGAGCAGAAGCTTCGGGGTCACGACGGTTGCCATAAGGAGCGTTAAAGCCTGCCGCTGTCCGCCGGAGAGAAGTCCCACCGGCTGCGTCATCCGGTCCTCAAGACCCATGTGCAGGAGGGAGAGCTGCTCCCGGAAGAGCTCCTTTTCCTTCTTCGTGATTCTCGAGAACATTGCCTTGTGCTGTGAGGCGCGAAGGTAGGCGACCGAGAGGTTCTCCTCGATCGTCATGTGCGGCGCCGTGCCCATCAGGGGATCCTGGAAGAGACGCCCGATGTACACCGCCCGGCGGTGCTCCTTCTCGAAGGTGATGTCCTTCCCGTCGAGAATGATCGCTCCCTCATCGACGATAAAGGAGCCCGCGATCGCATTGAACAGGGTCGACTTGCCGGCGCCGTTGGAGCCGACGATCGTCGCAAAGTCCCCGTCCTGCAGGGTCAGGGAGACGTCCCGAAGAGCCTGTTTCTCATTGATCGTTCCGGGGTTGAAGGTCTTGCTGATGTCCGTGATCTCAAGCATGCGTCTCTCCTCCCTTCCGCTCTGCCCTGTGGGCGCGCATGACCGAGCGCTTCCGGATCGAGAAGCGCACGAAATCGCGGATCGCAGGGGCTGCGATGGCAATCGCGACGATGACGGCCGAGACGAGGCGGAAGGCCTGCGTCGGGACATTGAGGCGAAGTGCGATGGCGATGATGAACCGGTAGAGGACCGATCCCACGACCGTTCCGATGATGCGCACCATCATCGGTCCCCGGCCGAAGATCATCTGTCCGATGATGAGAGATGCGAGGGCGATGGTCACCATGCCGGTGCCCTGGTTGATCTCGGCGGTCTTCGTGTACTGACCGATGAGGCACCCGGCAAGGCCGGTGAACGAGTTCGACAGGCACAGCCCCACGGTGATCGTGAAGGCGGGATTGATGGAGGATGCGCGAACCATAGGCGCCGAGTCACCGGTTGCCCGGATGGAAAGACCGAGGCGCGTCGTCAGGAACCAGTAGATGAAAAGGCACAGGGCCGCCACAATCATGAGAAGCAGGATCGTATCGGACCAGCCCTGCCAGAAGGCGGAATCATTCAGGCTCTCAAACATGCTGAACACCGTGTCGGTACCTACGATGTTCAGGTTCGTCCGAAGCCCCATGACCATGAGGTTGATCGTGTAGAGTCCCGTGTTCACCACGATGCCGGCGAGGATATCCGGGACCCTCAGCCTTGTCTGGAGAAAGGCCGTCACAAAGCCCGAGCAGACGCCCGCCGCCATGCCGGCAAAGATCGCGAGGATCGGATGCCCTGCGATCGTCACGGAGACACCGACTGCGGCGCCGAGGATATAGCAGCCGTCGGTCGAGAGGTCGCAGATGTTCAGGATGGTGAAGCTGATAAAGAGCGATAGCGCCACACACCCGTAGATCAGGCCGTTGTTGACGGCCGTCTCGATGATGTTCGGAGTAAGAAAACCCATTGTCTCTTCCTTTCCATAAAGAAAAACCCGGCAGAAGGGCAGCCTTTTGCCGCCCCTTTGCCGGGTTTCATTATACCCTGAAAGAGTTCATCGGGAAACGATCAGTCGAAGTTCTCCTGCGTCGTCGTCTCGACAATGCTCGAGACATACGGCTTGAAGGCGTCCTCAACCGTTGCAAGATCATACCCTAATGCCGAGCAGGTGTCGGTGTTGATCGTTGCAATGCCGTCGTCGAGCGTCTCGACCGGAGTTGTTGCGGGATCTGCGCCGTTGACAAGGACATCGACAACCATGTCAGCCGTCTTCGTGCCAAGGTCCGCATAGTTGATGCCAAAGCCCAGGAACGCGCCGTTTAAGGCGAAGGAATCTGCGCCGGTGTAGTGCGGGATGCCGGCGTCGATGAACTTCTCATAGATCGAGAGCTCTGCGCTCATGACCGTGTTGTCGGTGGGCGTAAAGACTGCGTCCACGCCGTCTGCAATCAGCGCATCGACGGCCTGGGAGACCTCATCGTTGTTGGTGCCGGTCTTCTCGTCATAGGAGATTCCCTTTTCGTCAAGATATGCCTTCGCATCGGCGATCGCCTGCGTCGAGGAATCCTCAGAGGTGGAGTACAGGAGGCCGATGTTGTCGGCATCCGGATTCTGCGCGAAGATCAGATCCATGATCGCATCGGTGTTCAGCGCATCGGAGGTACCGGTGATGTTCCCGCCGGGCGCGTCATTGGAAGAAACAAGGCCTGCGCCCACCGGATCCGTGACAGCCGAGAAGATGATCGGGGTATCGGTGTCCTCGAAAGCGGACTGGGCATAGAGAGCGGTGGGAGTTGCGATGCAGACGACGACATCGACGCCGTCATCTTTCAGCTGTGCCATCTGCTGCTGCAGAAGGGACTGATCGCCCTCGCCGTTGAAGAAGTAGTCGGAATAATCGAAGGTCACACCAAGGGAAGCTGCCTGTGCGTCCAGCTCGGACTCGATGTTCTCCGTGATCTGGTTCAGGGAAGCGTGGTCCATGTACTGGACGATACCGACCTTATAGGTGGTGCCTGCGGCAGCGGCGGCAGAATCCGTGGATGCTACACTCGTCTCCTCTGCAGCGGCAGTTGTTGCAGCTGCCGTGGTCTCCTCTGCAGCGGCCGTGGTGGAAGCTACCGCAGATGAGGTGGCTGCGCTGCCCGAATCGGACGAGCCGCAGCCTGCAAGCATCATGGTGCCGATGCCCGCAGCAAGTAAGCAAGAGATCATTTTTCTTTTCATCATACTGTCCTCCATATAGCAAAGTGTCTCAAAGACATCAACTGCCTTTGAGACGACTTCCTTGTCCGATCCTGTTTTTTTACTTTTCGGCTGCCACTTCAGGCGCCGTGACGAACTGCTCGATCTCATCGATCGCGGCCTGCTCATCGCTGCCGTCCGCAGACACCGTCATCTCATCGCCGTTGTCCAGCTCCAGAGACATCATGCCCATGATGCTCTTCGCATTGACGCGCTTGGTGCCAAGCTCAATGTAGATCCTGCTGTCGTACTTGCTTGCCACCTGCACCAGTTCCGCGATGGGACGGGCTTCCAGGCCCCCTTTGAGTTTGACGGTCATAGACTTCTTTACCATAATCATCCTCCTTGCCGGTCACTGTTCGGTCACTGTTCCTCCATGTTCCCGGCGTCCACTGTCGTTTCTTCGTTTCGACCCTGATTCCGTGCCCTGTCTGCAGCCTCTGAGAGCCTGCGCAGGCGGTGATTGACCCCGCTCTTTCCAACCGGCGGATCCAGAAGGGATCCCAGTTCCGGGAGCGATGCGTCCGGGTGATCCCGTCTGACGCGCGCCATCTCCTGAAGCGGTTCCGGCAATGTCTCAAGGACACCGTGATCTGCGAGATAATCAATGTCCTCGATCTGCTTTCTGGATGCCGATACCGTCTTTGCGATGTTCGCCGTCTCACAGTTCACCTGGCGGTTGATGTTGCCGCGGAACTGCCGGAGCACCCGTGCGTTCTCCAGAGCCAGAACACTCTCCCCGGCGCCGCACAGCGCGAGAAGATCGGCGATCGCCTGGGCATCTCTGGCATAGAGAGAGGGGAGCCTGTGGTGCGTTCCCTCGCGAAGATCCACACTGTAACGGGAGAGGATCTCTTCCATCTGGCTTCGCTGGGGAATGCTCCGGAACGTGAGCTCGGTGAAGTACTCCTTTGCGGGGTCCGCAAAGGTCCCCGTACCAAGCACCATGCCGCGCACGTAGGCCTTCTCCTGCTTCCCGGATCCGACAAGGGAGGGAACAAGCGTCCCGTCCTTCCGGAACCACCCCCGGAGGCGGAGAAGATCCCGCCCGGGAAGACGGACGAAGACGCCATCCTCCCCTTCAGGCAGCCCAAAATCACGCATATTCGATATCTTAGACGCTTTTTCAAGCAAAGTAAAGCACTTTGTCCGCACCGCGGGGGAGTCCGATGTGACAAGAAGCCCGTCGTTTTCAAACCGGGCCGTGCAGCAAAGCAGGGCACCGAGCTCACTCTCCTGCTCCAGCGTCGAGGGGGCCATCGTCTTCCCGAGTTCGGCGCGCACCTCTTCCGTAAAGGACATGGCACCTACTTTCTCGTGTCATTGTTTATATCGCGGTGATAGAGCTGGATCCCGTAGTCCCCGTGGCCGAGGAGCCTCTGATACAGCTCATTGGCAAGGGTCACGCTCCGGTGCCGCCCGCCCGTGCAGCCGATGGCAATGACCAGCTGATTCTTTCCCTCCTTGACGTAGTAGGGGATCAGAAACGAGATCATGTCGACGAGCTTGTCCATGAACTGCCCCGTCTGCGGAAAGCTCTTCACGAAGTCCTGCACCGGCTTGTCGTTGCCGGACAGGTGCTTGAGCTCCTCCACGTAGTAGGGGTTCGGAAGGAACCGGACGTCAAAGACAAGGTCCGCATCGGCCGGGATCCCGTACTTGAAGCCGAATGAGGTGACCGAGATCATGAGGGAGTTGTAGTTCTTGTTCTCCTGGAAGATCCTGATCAGCTCCTGCCGCAGCTCCCGGACAAGGAGCCTTGAGGTATCGATGACGTAATCCGACTTCTGCTTGATGCCTTTGAGGATCTCCCGCTCCTTCCGGATGCCATCCTCGACCCGTCCCTCCGGGGCAAGGGGGTGGCTTCGTCTCGACTCCTTGTAGCGCCGGATCAGCACCTCGTCGGATGCGTCCATGAACAGGATCTCATACTTGTAGCCCTTGTCCCGAAGCTCCGCGAGGACCTCCTCGACATAGGCAAAGGGCTTGTCGGAGCGGACATCGAGGCCCAGTGCGATCTTTGTGATGTCGGATGCCGGCATGGAGACCAGCTCCATGAACTTGCCGATGAGCCGCACCGGCAGGTTGTCGACACAGTAATATCCCTCGTCCTCGAGGATCTTCATCGCGCTCGCCTTGCCGGCGCCGCTCATGCCAGTCACAACTACAAATCGCATATCCACCTCGCTTAAGTCTGCTGTCAGGAACCCAGGATGATCACTTCGCGCTCGAGCCTTACGCCGCTGTTCTCATAGACCTTCTGCTGAATCGTCTCGATGAGGGTGCAGATGTCCGTCGCGGTTGCGTGGTCCTTATTGATCACGAACCCGCAGTGCTTCGTCGAAACCTCTGCCCCGCCGACCCGGTATCCGGCAAGCCCCGCGTCCTGGATCAGCTTCCCGGCAAAGTACCCCTCCGGCCGCTTGAAGGTCGAGCCGGCGCTCGGGTACTCGAGAGGCTGCTTCTCCCGCCGTCTTGCGTTGAGATCATTCATGGTCGCCCGGATGGTATCGGGATTCCCCGGCGTCAGGGTAAAAACCGCTTCCATCGCGATCGCCGGCAGGTGCCGCAGCATGCTCTCCCGATAGCCGAACTTCATGTTCGCATTGTCAATCTGCCAGAGCTCCCCGCCGGGAAGAAGGCAGAAGACACTCTCCACCACCTGCTTCATCTCGCCGCCGTAGGCGCCCGCGTTCATGACAAGCGCTCCGCCGACAGAGCCGGGAATCCCGGAGGCAAATTCAAGGCCGGAAAGGCCGTGGTCCGCCGCGCACTTTGCAAGGACGGAGAGGGAAACGCCCGCCCCCGCAAGGATCCTGTTTCCGGATACGGTAATCCCGGACACACTGTCCGATAAAAGGGCGCGCGCCGCGTCCTCATCCAGCATCTCCATGCCGGAAACCGGGCCCGGGATCTCCATCTCCCGCGGCAGGGCCGCATTTCCCGAAACCTGCAGGATCAGGCCGTCAAAGCCGCCGTCCGAAACCAGGAGGTTCGTCCCCCTCCCCATCACGAAAAATGGAATCCCTGCCTGTCCGCACACGGACAGCGCGCGGACAAGCTCCTCAAAGGTTGTAACCTCCGCGTACAGCGCCGCCTTTCCGCCCGCGCGGAAGGAGCAGTGCAGAGCCATCGGCTCATCGCGGCGCACTCTGTCTCTGTTCAGAAAGGTAAGAAGCGCCTCCTCTGCCGCGCTCTGTTTCTCACTGTTCAAGTTCAGTCCTCTTCCTCTTCATGTTTGTTTGCAAGCGCCTTCTGCACACGGTTGTACAGCTCCTGCGCCGCATTGTAGCCCATCTCCTTCTGGCGGTGGTTGATGGCCGCCGCCTCGCAGATGATGGCAAGGTTGCGTCCGGGACGGATGGGAATCCGGTGGCAGACCACGCGGTTGCCAAGGTACTCCGTGTACTCCTCCTCAAGACCGAGCCGGTCGTATTCCTTGTCCTTGTCCCACTCCTCGAGCTGGATCACGAGATCGATGTTCTGGGTGTCCCTGACGCTTGCCACGCCGAACAGGGTCTTCACGTCGATGATGCCGATGCCTCGAAGCTCGATGAAGTGCTTTGTGATGTCCGGCGCCGTGCCGACCAGGGTCTCCTCGGAGACCTTGCGGATCTCGACGACATCATCGGAGACGAGACGGTGGCCGCGCTTGATGAGCTCCAGGGCAGCCTCGGACTTTCCGATGCCGCTCTCGCCCGTGATGAGAACGCCCTCGCCGTAGACATCAACGAGCACGCCGTGAATCGAGATGCAGGGTGCGAGGCGCACGTTGAGCCAGCGGATCAGCTCCGCCATGAAGACGGAGGTCGACTGCTTGGTCATGAGCACCGGCACGTTGTAGCGCCTTGCCGCTGCCAGAAACTCCTCGTCCGGCTCAAGCTCCCGGCAGAAGATAAAGCAGGGCGACTTCTTCGCGAGGATCTTGTCATAGATCTCCTCGCGCCTCTCATGGCTCATGCCCTGCATGTAGGAGTGCTCGACGAAGCCGATGATCTGAATGCGGCTTGCGTCGAAGTGTTCAAAATATCCCGTCAGCTGCACACCCGGCCGGTTGATGTCGGGCTGCTTGATCTTGATGAGAGAGCAGTCGATCTCAGGCGTCAGGTTGACGAGCTTTTCCTTTTCGATAACCTCCCGAAGTTTCACAGATGCCATAATCCCCGGTCCTTTCCCTTACGGCGCATCCCCCGCGCCGTACAGCATGGAATCATTTTAGTACATTTGCCTGCTCCCGAAAAGGCGCCGAAGCGCATGAACAGCACTCCTTCCGATCCTGTCCGGTCTTTTTCTTCAGTTTCCGCTCTCCGGCTCATTCTCTCCATCCTTTGGATGGAAGTAATCAAAGATGTTCTGTGCGACATCCTGCGGAATCTCCGGGACGCTCGCAAGTTTGTCCACGTCTGCCGCCGCGATGTCGTCGATCGAGGCAAAGCTTCGCATCAGCGCCTTCTTTCTCGTCTCCCCGATTCCCGGGATCTCGTCGAGCCTTGAGTGCACCTGGGCCTTGGAGCGAAGAGACCTGTGGTACTCGATCGCAAAGCGGTGCGTCTCGTCCTGGACCCTCGTGATCAGCTTGAAGCCCTCGCTGTGGGTGTCGATGGGAAGCTCCACGTTGTTGTAGTAGAGGCCTCTCGTCCGGTGATGATCGTCCTTGACCATGCCGGCGACCGGGATGGAGAGCCCGAGATCGTGCAGGACCGAGAGGCAGATGTTCACCTGTCCCCTGCCGCCGTCCATGAGGATCAGGTCCGGGAACTTCGTAAAGGAGCCGAGCTCCTCGTCAAGTCCCTTCTCCTGCCGCTCCTTCTTCTCCTCCAGCCCGTGCCGGAAGCGCCTTGTCAGGACTTCCTTCATGCAGGCGTAGTCATCCGGCCCGGAGACGCTCTGAATCCGGAACTTCCGGTAGTCGGATCTCTTCGGCTTTCCCTTCTCGTAGACCACCATGGAGCCGACGTTCGCAAAGCCCGAGATGTTCGAGATATCGTAGCTTTCCATGCGCTCGATCCCCGAAAGGTGCAGGATCCCTTCGAGCTCCTTCACCGCGCCGATCGTGCGGCCCTCCTCGCGCTTGAGCCTCTCCTTGTCCTTTGAGAGAATGAGAGCCGCGTTCTCCTTTGCAAGCTCGACGAGCTTTTCCTTCTGCCCCTTCACCGGGACGACGATGGAGACCTTTCCCTCTCTCCGGATGCCAAGGTACTGCTCTAACAGTTCCCGGTCCTCGATGTCCTCCGGGAGCATGATGGTCTTCGGGATAAACGGGGTTCCCGAGTAGAACTGGTGCATGAACTCCGACAGGATCTCCGCCGTCGTCTTCCCGCCGACGTGGTTCATGTAGAAGTGCTCCCGCCCGATGAGCCTTCCGTCGCGGATGAAGAACACCTGCACCACCGCGTCCGCATCGGAGTTCTCCTCGTCCTTTGCGATGCCGATGATGTCCTTGTCCTCACCGGCGCCCTCGGACATCTTCTGGCGCTGGGCGACCTGCTTTACGGAATTTAAGAGATCCCGGTAGTGGATCGCCTCCTCGAAGTTCAGCGCCTCGGAGGCTGCGTTCATCTTGGCGGTCAGATCGTCGATCACGATGTCATAGTGCCCCGAGAGAAACTCGATCGCAAGGTCGACCCGCTTTGCGTACTCCTCCTTCGTCACCGCCCCGCTCATGCAGGGGCCGGTGCAGCGCTTCATGTAGTAGTTCAGACACGGCCTTTGCTTGTCCACATCCCTCGGCAGTACCAGGCGGCAGTCCCGAAGGCCGTACATCTTGTTCAGGAGTTCGATCGTATCCCGCACCGCCTGTGCCGACGTGAACGGGCCGAAATACCTCGCCTTATCCTTTTTTCTCGATCTCGAGAACAGGATTCTCGGATAGTCCTCCCCGGTTGTCACCTTGATGTAGGGGTAGGTCTTGTCATCGACGAGCATCGTGTTGTATTTCGGGCGGTGCTCCTTGATGAGGTTGTTCTCGAGAATCAGGGCCTCGAGCTCGGAGTCGGTGACGATGTACTCAAAGTAGGCGATCTGCTTCACCATCTGGTCGATCGCAGGTCCCCGGCCGATGTTGCTGCGGAAGTACGAGCGCACCCGGTTGTGCAGGACCTTTGCCTTCCCGATGTAGATGATCGCATCGGAATCGTCGTGCATGATGTAGACGCCGGGCTTTTTCGGCAGCTTGTGCAGTTCTTCCTTGAGATCAAAATCCGGTCGCATAATCCTCCCCGGCGAAAAAACAGGACCGGAGCATTCCGGTCCTGCCGTGTAAATCAGTTCAAAAACTCATGCCTTTCCGTTCAGGTCATCGAGCGGTGTGTTGGAGAATCGTCCCCTCGGGGATCCGCCTGTGGACCCGTTCGGGGATCCGGCCGGTGTTCCGTTCGAATCCGGACGGCTGTTGTCGTCCTTCTTCTCTTCCGGCTTTTCCTCCGGTCTGCCCTCTTCCGAAGTACTGGAAGGTGTCTCCTGCGAAGGCGCCTCAGGCTCTTCCTTCTTCTCCTCCGGAGCTGCCTCCTGAGGCTTTTCCCTGTGCTCGATCTCGTCCGCGAACTTCTCGCCCGGCGTCTGGTCCTTCTTCTCCGGCGGCGGGGTGATGCCCTTTGCCTTGTAGTAGATGTCCATGAACTGCTTGCCGGTGATGGTCTCCTCGCGGATCAGGTAGTCCGCGATCTGGTCCATGACATCGAGGTTCTCGGAGAGGATCTCCTTCGCCTCCTGATAGCAGGACTCGAGGATCCTGTGGACCTCCGCATCGACCTTTGCTGCGGTCTCGTCGGCGCAGTTCATCGCCGCGCGGTTCTCGAGGTACTGGCTCTCGATCGTCGCAAGACCCATGACGCCGAACTCATCGCTCATGCCGTACTGGGTGACCATTGCCCGTGCGATGTTCGTTGCGCGCTCGATGTCATTCGAGGCACCGGTCGTCACGGATTCGAACTTGAGCTCCTCTGCCGCGCGTCCGCCGAGCAGCTGGACGATCATGTCGTGGAGCTCCTCCTTGGAGTTGAGGTAATGCTCCTCCTCGGGGACCTGCATGACGTAGCCCAGAGCTCCCATGGTGCGGGGCACGATCGTGATCTTCTGGACAGGCTCCGCGTTCTTCTGCACCGCGGAGATCAGCGCGTGGCCGACCTCGTGATAGGAGACGATGCGGCGCTCCTTCGGGCTCATCACCCGGTCCTTCTTCTCCTTGCCGACGAGCACCTGCTCCACGGCCTCGAACAGGTCCTTCTGGGAGACGTACTCGCGGTGGTTCTTGACGGCGTTGATCGCGGCCTCGTTGATCATGTTGGCGAGGTCCGAACCCACGGCGCCGGATGTGGCGAGGGCGATCTCGTTGAGATCGACGGTCTCGTCCATCTTGACGTTCTTTGCGTGGACACGAAGGATGGCAACACGGCCCTTGAGGTCCGGGCGGTCGACGATGATGCGGCGGTCAAAGCGTCCGGGACGCAGCAGGGCCTTGTCGAGGATCTCCGGGCGGTTCGTCGCACCGAGGACGAAGATGCCCTTGTCGGACTCGAAGCCGTCCATCTCGGAGAGCAGCTGGTTCAGGGTCTGCTCGCGCTCCTCGTTGCCTCCGCCGTACTTGGAGTCACGGCTTCTTCCTATGGCATCGATCTCATCGATGAAGATGATGCAGGGTGCGTTCTTTTCCGCCTCGCGGAAGAGGTCACGCACACGGCTTGCGCCGACGCCGACGTAGAGCTCGATGAAATCGGAGCCGGTCAGCGAGAAGAACGGCACATGCGCCTCACCGGCAACGGCCTTTGCAAGCAGCGTCTTGCCGGTGCCGGGCGGGCCGACAAGCAGGGCGCCCTTCGGCAGCTTTGCGCCGATCGTCGAGTACTTCTGCGGGTTGTGCAGGAAGTCGACGACCTCGACGAGGGATTCCTTCGCCTCGTCCTCGCCTGCCACATCGGCAAAGGTCACGCCGGTGTCGCGCTGAACATATTCCTTGGCGGTGGACTTGCCGACGTTTCCGACCATGCCGCCGCCCGCGCCGACTCTTCGCCAGACAAACCAGAGCACCACCCACACAAGAACGAGGGGCAGGATGTAATAGAGAAGGAAGGACACGATGGCACTGGACGTGCTGTTGTCCACCATGACGATGATGACGTCGTGCTTTAACAGCCGCTCCGTCAGGGCCGTGTCATCCTCGGCCTTTCCGGTCGTATACTTAACAGGTGCGTCCGCGTCGTCATATCCGTCGCGCTTCGGGGCGATCCGGATATCGGTGTCCGAGATCTCGACCCTTGCGACCTGGTCTGCCTCCACCATCTGCACGAAGGAGGTGTAGTCAATCTCTCTTGTCGAGGAGGAGCCGGCAGAGCGCGTGAAGGCGCTGACAAGAAGCATGACGACAAGGACTGCCATCATGATGACGAAGATGTCCTGCCGGTGGTTGTTGTTCCCGCTGCTTCCCGGGCGGCTGCCGCGGTTTCCGTTTCCGCCGTTTCCCTGGTTTCTGCCGTTGTTATCCTGATAACGCTCGAGATTGTCCCCGGCGCTCTGAATGCGTTTTCTGATGATCAATTTCTCTCCTTACTGCGGGGAAATACGAAATCTCCCCGGGGTTCCATTGTGATTCATAATTATAAGCATCAATTGTGCGCAAAGCAATCGGGGAAAGCGGCGCGGATTGTGAAAATAAAATGAAGAAGGTATACTGACCTGATGTGCCCCCGGCACCTGGCCGGGCAGATTTTCGGAGGTTTTTCATGCAGACCGTAAAACGTTATGACGAGTATCCCTATGACACAGAGTTTACCGCAAAGGTCGTCTCCTGCACCGTAAAGAACGACAGAGCCCTGAACGTAGTCCTTGATGAGACCCTGTTCTTCCCGGAGGAGGGAGGGCAGACACCGGACAGAGGAACCCTTGCAGGCTTTCCTGTCGTCGATGTGCAGATCGGAAAGGACGGCGTGATCACCCACACGGTGGAATGCACGGACCCGTCCGCCTTCCCGGAGGGGAAGGACGCCCTTGGAATCCTTGACTGGGAGCACCGCTATTCGAACATGCAGAACCACTCGGGAGAGCACGTGCTCTCCGGACTTCTCCACTCGATGTACGGCTATGAAAACGTGGGCTTTCGCCTCTCCGACAACACCGTGACCCTCGACACCTCGGGACAGCTGGACGACGATCAGATCCGGGATCTGGAGCTCAAGGCTAACGAGGTGGTCTACCGGAACGTCCCCATCACCTGCCGGTATCCGTCGAAGAAGGAACTCTCCTCCATGGAGTACCGCAGCAAGAAGGCAATCGACGGGCCTGTCCGGATCGTGACGATCGAGGGTGTCGATGTCTGTGCCTGCTGCGCGCCGCATGTCAGGCACACCGGAGAGATCGGGCTGATCCGGATCCTCTCCGTTCTGCACACGAAGACGAACATGCGCCTTACGATTGTCTGCGGCAGGCGGGCACTGCTCTATACCCAGAACGAACAGCTGCAGGCGATGGAAGTCTCGCACCTGACCAATGCGCCGGTGGAGAAGATCGCAGACGGCGTACAGCGCTTTGCAGGCGAGATCGCACAGCTGAAGGAAAAGAACCGCGCCCTGGAGGACAAGTATGTCTCCCTTCGCCTGAGTCAGATTCAGAGCGGCACCCTGCCGGAAGGCGCCTTTGCCGTAAACGATGCCCTCTATGTCTTCGAGGACCCGATGAACAACCTCTCCCAGCGCGCGTTCGTCAACGCCCTGTGTGAGAAAGAGTACCGCTTTGCCGGTGTCTTCTGCGGATCGGACGCAGACAGCTACACCTACATCATCGGCTCCCGCTCGGACGATGCAAGGACGCCGAACCAGGTGCTGCGGCAGAACCTCTCTGCCCGCGGCGGCGGAAAGCCGCTCATGGTGACGGGCTCCGTGAAGGCTGAGAAAGAAAAAATCCTTGATGCTCTGAAGGAGGTCAAATGACCGGGCCGGATACGGAAAACAGAAAGGAAACTGAAAAGACAGGAGCAAAGACACGCAGAAGACGGATCACGAGGCAGGATCTTCACATCAGCCTGGTGGACTGGCTCTGGATCATAGCCGGCAGCACGCTGACGAGCCTTGCAACCCTGTACCTGTTCGATCCCGCAGGTCTTGATACCGGCGGTGTCTCGGGTCTTTCAATCGTGGCAAAGACCCTCTCCGGCGGACGGCTTCCCCTCTGGCTCTCGACACTCCTGTTCAACCTGCCGATCTTCCTCTTTGCGATGAAGACAGACGGGTTTGTCGCGATCTACCGGACCTCGATCTCCTGGCTTATCATGACGGCGGAATTCTACTTCCTGCCGGAGAAGGATCTCATCAGCGACAACCTGCTCCTCACCGCAATCTTCGGCGGGATCCTGTTCGGTGCAGGCACCGGGTGCCTCTTAAACGCCCGGGCAACCTCCGGAGGAACGGATCTTCTCGGGCAGAGCCTGCACCACTTCTTCCGGCAGTACAGCATCGCCTGGATCATCCAGATCCTCGACGGCATCGTCGTGATCCTCGGCCTGTTCGTCTTCAGCCTGGAGAACACCCTGTACGCGCTGATCAGCGTGTTCATCATGGGCAAGGTTGCGGACCTTCTCATCGCCCAGGGCAAACGGGCCCGCATGGCACTCATCTTTTCGGATGAGAATGAGAAGATCGCACAGACCATTCTGGACGAGCTCGACCGCGGCGTGACCGGGCTCCTCGGGCGCGGCATGTACACCGGAAAGAACCGGGTGGTCCTCGTCTGCATCTGCTCCTCGAAGGATATCGTGCAGATCAAGGACGTCGTCAAGAAGTACGATCCCCACGCCTTCTTCGTCATCACCGACGTGGACGAGGCCATGGGCGAGGGATTCGTGGAAAAGTGGGAATGAAAAAAGCGTCAGCTGTCTGAAACATGGACAGCTGACGTTTTTTGATTTCAAAACATCTTCAGGACGCAGAAACCGGCTCGCAGGAAGATCTCTGTCAAGCAGACCGATCTTCCTCTCAGGCAACGTCCCTCACATTTCCTTCTACGATGTTAAAGTGAAGGAATTCCGGAATCGCCTCTTTCAGTGCTCTTTTCAGGGCGTTGTCATTGCCCTCCGCCGTGGCGATCAGCAGAATCCCGGCAGGATAAAGTGTTTTTTCCAGTTTGTATCCTCTGAGATCGTCAAACTCGTTGTCCAGAGATACACCATTCACACGGCTGAGATAATCCACCATAGCCAGCAGGTAGAAACTCTCCGGATACCAGCCCCGGTCGAAAAACGTGCGGATCTCATTGCCTTCCAGCGTGTCAATCAGAAAATCGATATCGCCTTTCTCCTTTACCCTGTGGCAGATGGCACTTTTATAGACTTCAAAGCTTGGCCGTTTCATGGAACAGGAGTCTTCCTTTCTTCCGTGGAGAACAATCTTCAGGGCTCTGCAATCGGGCCCCCGTCCTCCAGTGCTGCCTCAAGCCATGCCCTTTTGGCATCTTCAGCATTGACTGCGGCCGATTCCATCGTCTCCCCGACGGTCACGCAGCCGGGAAGCTCCGGATAATACGCGGCATACCCGCCCTCATCCGGATCCGGAACGATTTCCAGCCGCCATGGAAGGCTCAGATAGTACTTCAACCGTTTTCACTGCTTTCTCCAGCGTCCTCAGCGGACGCTCGTATAGGATCCCTGGTGGGTTTTCCTTCCTGCCGGCGGAATTCTGCGGATGCCCTCGAACAGGCCCATCATGAGGTCTGCGGGGATCAGCTTTGTAAAGAAGCGGTGCAGCGTGCACACAGGTCCCGGGGTCGAGACCGCAAGACCAAGCTCCGTGTCGGCAAGGGCGCGCACTGCGATGTCCTCCACCTTCATCGAGAAGGGGAAGGAACGGATTCTGTCCGCCTTCGGATCCGTCTGCTCTGCCGTGTCGATGAACTCGGTGTTCTTAATCCAGTACGGGCAGACAGCGGTCACCAGGATCTTCTTTGGCAGAAGCTCCACGCGAAGGGCTCTCGAATAGCGGTACAGGAAGGACTTCGAAGCCGCATAGACGTTCAGGTACTGGAAGGGCTGGAACGCGGCAGTGGAGCAGATCTCCATCACCCGGCTCCCCTCGCTCATGTACGGCAGGCAGATCTGGGTCATGTCGACCGCAGCCCGGCAGTTGAGATCGATCATGCGGTCGATCTGTGCTCTCGGGATCTCGTCATAGCGCCCGATCTTGCCAAAGCCCGCAGCATTGATGAGGAGCCTGACATCGGGGCTCTCGTCCTTCAGGATCCCCTCGATCTTTTCGATGTCCTCTTCCTTTGTGAGATCATATGCAAGCACCCGGACAGGAACGCCGGTCTCTTCCCTGATCTTCTCGAGGTTCTCCCGTCTTCTTGCGATCACATAGATCTCATCGATCTTTGTGTTCCAGGTCGTATCCAGGAGATGGACAAGCTCACGGCCAAGGCCGCTGGACGCCCCGGTCACCACTGCAATGCGCTTTCCCTTCTCCTCTTCTTTCGTATTCATGATTTCCTGATCCATGGAAAAACGCCTCCTTTTCCTCAGGATTTCAGACTGACTCTCTGCCCGTTCACCTCAACCGACGGAATCTTGCGGTTCAGATACACGGAAAACCGCGTGACACCGCTCTTTCGTATGGTCGCATCAAGGTTCGGGTTCAGATCCTGCAGCTCGCTCTTTAACATGCTGATATTCATGTCCGCGGTGTTATGCCGCGCAAAGATCGACTGGATCTGCTTCTCCACCTCCGTGTCCGGAGTACTCTTCAACGTCACCCAGACCGCGTTGTCCCGGTTCGTCACCTGGAGAGACGGGAAGTCCTTCAGAAACTCCGAGAGCTTGCTGTAATGATAGTTCCGGATATCGAAATCCGGGAAGATTTTCACGAGACGCGAACCGATCTCGCCAAGCCCCGTCTCCTTGCCGTCGGCGGAGTTGTCCGTGATCATCTTGACGATCGCCGCCTCGATGTCGGAGAGCGCCGTGATGCCGGAATCCTCGTCCTCATCCTCCGTATCGGAGGGAACATATCCGAGGAATTCATCGGAACCGGAGAGCGTTGCCTGCGCGGGGACAGGCGGAAGCTCCGGAAGAGAGGGCTGTGTCTGCACCTTGCTCTTTTTTGTCTCTGTCTTCTTCTTTGCGCTGTTCTTCTTTGCGCTCTGAGATGCACGGCGCGCCGTATCCTCGGCGTCCTCCTCGCTGCTCTCGATGACATCGAGGAAGATGAACCGCTCGCAGGAGACACGGAAGGTCTCCGGCGTCTTCTTCTCGCCCATGCCGATGACGGTCATGCCCGCCTCGCGAAGGCGCGTCGCCAGCCGGTTGAAATCCCCGTCGCTCGAGACGATGCAGAAGCCCTGCACCTTGCCCTCGTAGAGGATATCCATCGCATCGATGATAAGCCCGATGTCCGAAGCGTTCTTGCCGGGGGTGTTGTTGGGCTGCATGATGGGCGTCAGCGAGTACTTCGCTGCCTGGTTGAACCAGCTGCGGAGCCGCTCCTGCGTCCAGTCGCCGTACATGCGGCGGATGGTGATCTTCCCGTACTTCGACAGCTCCGAGAGGATCGCCGAAATGTACTTCGCGCTGATGTTGTCGGCATCGATCAGGAGCGCGATATTAATATCTTTTTCTTCTGTTTCCATAAAGTTCTTTCAGGTTCTCTTTTCCCTCTTGTGGATGTGCGGTCGTTTTCTGCGGTATAATAGCCACTGTTGAGCCATGTGCAGAAACGACAGCACAAGTATAAGTGATTTTCCGGCGAAGTGCCACGACGAAATGAAGCCAAACATTGACTCATACCTCAAAACCATACCGGACTTTCCGCGCCCCGGCGTACAGTTCCGGGACATCTCTCCGCTCCTTGCAGACCCTGACGGCCTCTGTCTTGCCGTGGACACGCTCGAGGCCAGGGTAAAGGACCTGTCCTTTGATGTCCTGTGCGGCGCCGAATCGAGGGGCTTTGTCTTTGCGGCCCCGATCGCCCGGGACCTGCATAAGGGCCTGATCCTGATCCGGAAGAAGGGAAAGCTTCCCGGAAAGACGATCGAGGTCGACTACGACCTTGAGTACGGAAGCGCAGGCCTTGAGCTCGAGGAAGGACTGATCAAACCGGGGCAGAGAGTCCTCATCGTCGATGACCTTCTTGCCACCGGCGGCACGGCAAAGGCCATGTGCGAGCTCGTGACAAAGGCCGGCGGCGTCCCGGTGTCTCTCCTTGTTCTCATTGAACTCGAGGGGCTTTCCGGGCGGGAAAAGGTCGCACCGGTGCCGGTGTATTCTGCCATCTCATACAGGGGAAAATAAGAACAGGAAAGAGAGTACATACCATGAGTGACGAAAAAGAAAAGATTCCGATGCCCAAGGCAAACTTCAAGGTGGATGCCAATCCCGGTTCCCACGTCAAGAAGATGATCGGCGTGGTCTCCGGAAAGGGCGGCGTCGGCAAGAGCTCCGTGACGGGCCTTTGCGCGACCTGGGCAAGATCTCAGGGGTACAAGACCGCGATCATGGACTGCGATATCACCGGTCCCTCCATCCCGCGCATGTTCGGGGTGAGCTCGAAGGATGTCGGATCCGATGAGAAGCAGCTCTTCCCGGCAGAAACGGCCACCGGAATCAAGATCATGTCCATGAATCTTCTGATGACCGATGAGACCCAGCCTGTCATCTGGCGCGGTCCTGTCATCGCAGGTGTCGTAAAGCAGTTCTGGACCGATGTCTGCTGGGGCGATGTCGACTACATGTTCGTCGACATGCCGCCGGGAACCGGCGATGTGCCGCTGACCGTCTTCCAGTCCCTGCCGGTGGACGGGATCCTCGTCGTGACAACGCCCCAGGACCTCGTCTCGATGATCGTGACCAAGGCCCTTCGCATGGCGCAGTCGATGGATATCCCGGTGCTCGGCATCATCGAAAACATGTCCTACGCGGTATGTCCGCACTGCGGCGAGAAGATCAGGATCTTCGGCGAGAGCCATCTGGACGAGATCGCAAAGGAAAACAGCATCCCGGTGGTCGCACAGCTTCCGATCGACCCGAAGCTCGCTTCCATGATGGACGAGGGAACGACCGAGTACTTCGACGACCTGCACCTCGATGCTTTAAAGGACGTCCTGCCGAAGCTCTCGTAAGAGACGAGACAACATCATAAGCCATGAAAAAAAGCAGTCCTGTTGCATGCAGGGCTGCTTTTTGTCACCTGTTATCGTTCCATGTGGATCTGTCTACAGATCTGCAAACGGATCCGCGTCCGTGATGTTGTCATTCAGGATCCAGGGAGAGACGTCGTTGTAGAAGTTCGTCACATGTCCCCAGTAGCGGTCCGGATCGACGACCACGCTCTGGCAGTGGCCGGCGTGCTTGACCCAGAGAAAGTGCTTCTCGCAGTTGGCCGCCTCATACAGACGCGGCATGTCGTCCGGCGGAATCACGTCATCGTCCTCGCCGTGAATGAACAGTGTCGGGGTAAGGGAGCGGCGCACCGCCTCGACCGGCGATGCCTTCCCGATGTCATAGTGGGCTCTGATGAGCCCTATGAGGCGGACAAGCTGCACCATGAGAGGCGCCGGGATCAGCTTCTTCACCGGTGCGGGGTAGCTCTCCTCGTGCTTTTTGTACTGATAGGTCAGCTCATCGATGCAGTCCGCAAAGGCGCAGTCGGAGACCACGGCCTTCACCTGCCCCGGCAGGGACTTTCCCGTCGCCTGCAGAATCGCAGCCGCGCCCATCGAGATGCCGTGCATCACGATCACCGCATCGGGATCCATCGAAGTGATGAAGGACACCCAGCGCGCAAGGTCCGCGCTGTCCTGCCAGCCCATGCCGACAAAGCTGCCCTCGCTTGCCCCGTGGCCCCGAAGGTCCGGGAGCAGGACGTGCATGCCGTACTCCTCATAGTACTGTTTCCCGTAGAGCCCCATCGCCTCGGCGCTGTCGCCGAAGCCGTGGACGAGAATCGCGTAGCGGTGGCAGTCCGGATCGCCCTGACGGATCAGGTTCCCGTGGAGCTGCTTGCCGTCCCCGGAAAACGTGAAGACGTCCTGCCGCGCGACATGGCCTCTCATCCAGCGTCTTCCCGCCGTGTACGCCTCCTCGCCCGGCCGGTTGTCCTGTGCCGGGTCGTGCTGCTTCGGCACAAGGGCGAGGTTGAAGAAGTAGTTGGCAGCCCCGAGAAGCCCTCCTGCCGCCGCGCATGCGGCAAAGCCAAGAGCCGTGCCAACTGCAGAACCGGATGTTTTCTTTTTCTCTTTATCGTTCTCTGCCATACCTGTATCCCCGAATCACCCCAGTCTCATCGAGACCGAGATCTCAAACTTGCTTCCGCTTCCGACCTCGCTCCGCACCTGGATGCTGCCTCCCATCGCGCTGATGACGCGCCGCGCAATGGAGAGCTCCCCGGTGGGGTTGTCAAAGAGCACCGGGAGCTTTGCATCCGCGATGCCGCACCCCGTGTCGGAGATCACGAAGTGGAAATAGGCGGCGCCCCGCACCGGCGGATCCGCCTCTGCCGTCAGAATGATTTTACCGCCCTGCGCGGTGGAATGCACGGCATTCTCCAGAATGGTCAGGAAGGCGAGCTGAAGCCCCGCCTTGGAGCCGACGACCTTGTCCGGTACGGTCCCGTTGGTCTCGCAGGAGAAGATGATCCCCTTCTGCCGGCACTGGGGCCTGACGATTTTCCGGACGAGAAGAATGCACTCGGAGAGCAGGAACGTTCCCGTCTCCGGTGCCCGGTCCCCTGCTCCGAGCCCTGCCACCACCTTGAGATCGTCCGCAATCGGCGGCACCTCGTCGCAGATGCGCATGATCTTCTTCAGGATCTGCTGCTGTTTTGCAGGATCCTTTTCCTTTAATGTCGCGTCCGTCAGGGAGTGCACCGCGTTCATCTCGCCCTTGATGAGCCAGGAGAGGCGCTCCATTGTCTTGTCCTTCTCCCGGGTCCCCGCAAGCGACTGCCTCGCGGCACTCTCGATCCCGGCCTCGCGGTCCGCGATCTCCGCCTTCAGGTGCTCGATCTTCTTCTCGTAGTCGGCCTTCTGCTGACTCTTCTCGGCATTTGCCAGCTCAATGCGCTGATAGAGCGCGTCCTCATTGTTCTTTGCCCTGGCCTTCAGGTCTTCGATCTTCTGCTCGCTCTCCTCGGTAAGGGTGGTCTTCTGTGCCTCCAGAGCGCTGCTGTTCTCGTCCTGGAGCTTTGTGAGGTCATGCTCGAGCTTTATGATCCGCTGCTGATAGTCGGACTCTGCCTGCCGCATGGCGCTGGTCAGGCTCTCGATCTCGTCCTTTGATGCGGAAAGCTTTGCCTCATAGTCGGTTTTCAGAGCCTCGAGGTTCTTTGCCGCCTCGTCCTTAGCGTTCTTTCTTGCCTCCTCGATGCCCTTCCTTGCATCCTCTGCCGCCTGATCGGCCGCTTCCTGCGCCTTTTTGATGAGCTCTCCCGCCTCGTCAATCCGGCGGTTTGCGTCCTCCATCCTCTGATCGGCGTCTTCCTGGCTCTTTGCGGCCTTTTCCTTCTCCTCGATCGCCTCAGAGGCAAGGCGCTCCACCTCGGCATTGACATCAACGAGCTTTCGCCCGGTGAGCTCGTCCATCTCCTTTTTGTGCTGCTTTTCCACCTCCCGGAGCGTATCCGAAAGGCCGGTAAAGAGCAGGTACAGGATGGTCCTTCCGCCGTTCCGGTCCTTGTAGGCCGCGCGGATCACCACCTGGTAGGGGACCTTGCTCCCGTCGATTCTCTTTAAGGCCGTCTTCATGGTGACCGGCTTCGGGTCGGTCAGGCGCGCCATTTCGCGGATCATCTGCAGGATCCTTTTATGATCCACGTCCGGCATCATGAAGAAGGGATCGACATCGGACTCGTCAAAGAACTCATCGGTCGAATACCCGAGATCCCCCGCAAGAAAGTCGTTGGCATACAGTTCCCTGAACACCCCGTCGCCAAAACCCGCGATCACAAGGAACCCGCCCGGCAGGTTCTCCATGAACCCGCGGATCTGCTCCTCGCCGGAGCGGACATAGCGCCTCGACATGCCAAGGTAGACGATCTCCAGCCCGCCGTCCGCCTTCTGATGGATCGTGAAGGCACAGCGAAGGTTCACCGTGTCCTGCTCCCTCTTCGGGATCAGGTTGACCTCATAGACGATGGTATTCGTGTCGCCGGAAACCGGCGCGGACTTGATCGATGCGATGTCAACATTAAACGGCTGGGGGTCGTCGGCGACCTCCCGGACGATAAACCCGCGGATTTCCTCGGGATTCTTCAGGTGATGGATCTCCTCCGGCGTCACCCACACGATGTCATCGGCAAGGTACGTCACCGCCCGATCGACATCCCGCTCCCGGTACAGGATATGGAGAAATTCTTTGCCAAAATCAATGGGTGTTGCCACGTTCCAACCTCTTCCCTCAATAAAACGCAATTCTGGAAAACACCTTCAGTGTATCACAACAGGGGCAGGTTTGCGCCGCATTTGTCTTCCGGGATGGTATACTGAAAGCACCCTGTAAAGAACCAGGAAGGGAGGGCTGCACGATGGAAGAATACCGGAATCCGCAGGATGAAGCGGAAAAGGAAGACGACGATTTCATTACTCTGACCGACGACGACAACACCGAGCACCGCTATGAGCTGCTCGACGTCATCGACTACAGCAATCGCAAATTTGCGGTTCTGCTGCCTGATGAGGAGGACGCCGAGGATGTCATCATCATGGAGATTCAGGACTACGACAGCGACGTGAACACGTTCCTGTCGGTGGACTCCGAGTCCACACGGCGCGCGGTCTTTGAGCTGTTCAGGACAAAGAACAGCGACCGCTTCGATTTCGAGTAAACAAAAGGATCCCGGAACAAGGACGAAACCGTCTTTGTTCCGGGATCTTTCTTCTTACAAACGTCTTTTCTCTATTCTGCCTTTCCCACTACGTTTCCCACTACATCAGAAGATCCAGCCTTCGATCCAGGAAATCGATCGTCAGGTGATCCGACATGTACGGGGTCTCCCCGTCCTGATGCACCCAGCGGGGTGCGGCGGTTTTGATCTCGAGCGTTCTTGCGGCATCCGGGCGCATGGTCTTCCTGAAGCGCCAGTGCTTTCCGGAGGGAACCGTCGGGAAGATCATGAAAAAGATCATCTTCCGCAGAGGATTTGCCGAGCAGATGTGAAAGATGCCGTCGTCATCCAGAGCCTCCGGGCAGAACTGATAGCCTCCGCCTTCATACCTCTCGTTCATCGCGACCGTAAAGAGGTCCCGTTTGTAGTGCTGTACTTTCCTGCCCCCGTCAAGCGTCAGGGTCAGCGGAATGAGCTTTGAGGTGAAGATGAGGTGAATCGCGGAGAGAATATACACCCCCTGCCCCAGGTGCAGGCGGTTCATCAGAGGCTTTACGGGCGTCACCGACGCCTCATGGCAGATCTCCGCATCAAACCCGATCCCGGCCGACACCAGAAACCGGATCTTCTTCCCGACAGCTTCCGGCACCGGAACCGGTGCCTTATCCTTTAATCCCATCGTGTAGGCGCTGTGGTAGATCACCTCGCCGACATCGATGCTCCGGTGAACCTCTCCCTTGAGAATCCTCTGTGCGAGCGCTTCCGGGTCCGAGGTAGTAAGGCCGATGCCCCTTGCAAAGTCGTTTCCGGAGCCGATGGGAAGAAGTCCCAGGCGCACCTTCGCAAGATCCCGGATGCCGTTCACCGCCTCATTGAGCGTCCCATCTCCTCCGACAATGATGAGGTTTACGGGATCTTCCCCTGCTGTAACCTCCCGGACAATCGATCGTATGGAATAGTCCGGCCTTGAATAGTGGACGATGAGCTCCTGCCCGGACTGTTGCATCTTCGGGAGCAGCTCCTCCATCACCTTTCCGGTCCTTCCCGAGGCACCGGCAGGATTGACCACCACGTGAAAAGTCTTCCTCACCCTCAAGACTTTGTCCCCCTTTTGCTGCAGATTTACCGCCACCCCTCCGGCGGATTGAATCCCTCGTCCAGATCGAAGTAGAGCATGTTCTGGATATAGCGCTCGACGCTCTCATACACCACGACCTCCGGCTTTGCCTCTTCAAGCTGGGACTTGTCATAGTTGTAGTAGTAGGTCACATAGGTCTGGGCGTAGTCCATGCCGTAGTACTGGGCAGAGACTGCGGAGAAGGAGTCGCCGATGACCATCAGGTTCCCGCGGGGCGGCACGGTGCCATCCGAGGTGTCGATGTAGTAGTGGAACTGCGACATCTGCGCGTTCTCGCCGTCGAGGTACAGGCCGTACTTCGAATAGCCGGTGATCATTTCCACCTCGTCCTTCGGATCGAGGTAATTGCCGAGGTGAATCAGGCGGGACAGGTCAAAGTGGGCAACGAAGTTTGAAGGATCCACCGTATCCGGCACCGTGTCCTTGTTGAGGACCGTGCAGTCCTCATACGGCGTCCACTTTTCTCCCAGTGCTTCGCACAGAGACTTCGTCCCCACATAGGCACCGATGTTGTTCCAGTGGGTGTCGTACTTGTAATAGAGCTGCACATTGGGGTGAGACTGCTTGAACTCCATGAGATCGTCCAGCGCCGAAATCACCGTGATGTCCGTGTTCTTTCGCAGGTACTCGATGACCTGATTCATGCGGGAATTCCCGGCGGGCTCGCCGTAGGAGTCCGGCATGTACTCGCTGTAGACCCGCTCCTTGTTCGGCGCAAAGTAGATCACAAAGTCTGTTCCCTGCGCCTTCAGCTCCTTCTCGATCTTCGTCATGTTCGAGGCGATGGTCTGCAGTTCCTCGTCGGTGAACAGGTTCGTTCCCTCATAGTCCGCCACCGGATCCTCGTCGTTTACCTGTCCGCCCTGATAGAACAGCCAGCCGTCCTTTCCGACGATGACCTGGTCGGAGGAACTGGTCTTCAAGACTGTGTAGTCGAAGAAGCTGTTCAGCGTCAGCAGCTGGTTGCGGAACGGCAGGTGGTCGTTGAACCAGTCCTCAAAGAGTGAGGGGAAGTTGTCGATGGTGACCGGCGTGCCGTTTGAAAGCGTCCTTCCGATCACCGGAAACTCCGCCTGCGCCGTGTTCTCGTAGTTTGTCGTATCGATGTGGCTTCGCACCGCCAGAAACACCAGGCACGGCGCGAGAATCAGCGCCGCGAACAGGATTCCATAGTAGATCTGTAACTTACGTTTCATACTTCAATAACCACCCATTCCCTAAAACTTGTAATAGATGAACGGATTATACGTGTTGTTGGCAAGAAGCAGCAGGCTGTAGACAAGGACCACGGTGAGGAAAACCGCCTCCGGGACCGAGTTCTTCCATTTAAGAGCCCGTGTCTTAAAGGCAGGTGCCATGGCAATGCCCTGCAGAACACCGCAGCCGATAACGCCAAGGACGATGGCGATCGCGGGCAGCGTCTCCACGGAAAGAAGAAGGGATCCCGTCTGCGGATAGCGCCAGAACAGAAACATTCTCTCCAGAATCGCGAGGGCCTGCCGTCCGGAGTCTGCCCTGAAGAACACCCAGCCGATGATGACAACCAGCATCGTGTACACGTGCGATAAGACCTTCGACTTATCCAGCACCTTCGAGAAGCCCATGCGCTCGATGATGATGAAGAATCCGTGGAAGAGTCCCCAGAAAACAAACGTCCAGGCCGCCCCGTGCCAGAGACCGGTCAGGGCAAAGACGATGAACAGGTTCACGTAGGTGCGCACCTTCCCCTTCCGGTTTCCGCCAAGGGGGATGTACACGTAGTTGCGGAACCACGCGCCGAGGGAGATGTGCCATCGTCTCCAGAACTCGCGGATGGAAGCGGACTGGTAGGGCAGGGTAAAGTTCTCGAGGAACTCGAACCCGAACATCCTGCCAAGACCGATGGCCATGTCGGAGTAGCCGGAGAAGTCATAGTAGATCTGCAGGGTGTAGCCGATCGCCGCAATCCAGGCCTGCGCGCCGGACATGGTCGAAACATCCAGTCCGAAGAGGTTGTCGACGGCGATCGCGATGAGGTTCGAGAGAATGACCTTCTTGCCAAGGCCGTACAGGAACCTGCGGATGCCGGAAGCTGTCTTCTCTCTTGTGATCTCCCGGTGCCGGATCTGCTCGTCGATGTCCTTGTAGAGCACGATGGGACCTGCGATGAGCTGCGGGAAGAAGGAGACATAGAGCGCAAGATCGAGCAGGTTCTTCTGTACCTTATACTCTCCCCGGTAGAGGTCGATGACATAGCTCATCGCCTGGAAGGTGAAAAAGCTGATGCCGACCGGCAGCGCGATGTTTGCCGCGGGGATCGAGGTGTGAAACAGGCGGTTTACCGTGTTGATCGAAAAGTCCGCGTACTTGAAGTACCCGAGAAGCGCAAGGTTTGCGATCACGTCGAGGGCAAGAAAGAGCTTTCCCCGGTTCCGGAACCGGTCGATCAGAAGACCGAAGATCCAGTTCATGAAGATCGAGACCAGAAGGAGAATCAGGTAACTGGGCTCGCCCCAGGCGTAGAAGACAAGACTTGCCAGAAGGAGCAGGATGTTCTGCGCCTTGAGGTTGCGGATGATCCTGGAGAGGACAAAAACCACCGGCAGGAAGATCCAGAGAAATACCATTGAACTGAAAACCATTTGTGCTCCTCGAAACAGATGCGTCAGGGCCAAAAAGCAAACGAAGTCATCTTAGCCTATAAAAAAACGGGATGCAAGAATTCAGGCATGCCCTCTTCTCAGCAGGCAGCTGCTTTGCTCTCCTTCTTCCAGCCCCGCCGGTACATCACGGCAAACACGAGGCTTAAGAGAACAAAGATCAGCACCATGATAAGGACATAGGAAAGCACCGCGCCCCGGATCCCGTCGAGGGATACCATGCGGCGGGTGAGGATCAGGGACAGGATTGTCCCTGCAAGGTAGACCGCGGGGATCCACCTCTGGCAGCGCATGAGGGTTAGCACCGCGTTATAGAATCCGTTGAGTCCGAGGAACATGCCGCCGACGAGGATCCACATGAGATCCTCCTTCAGTGCGGAAAGATCCGTCGCATACAGAACGCTGAGAACCGGAATCCCCAAAAACCAGGCGCCGACAAGGCAGACTGCGGAAGCCAGAAGAATCGCCCCGATGATCTTCAGAAACAGCGTCAGGTACGCTTTCTTCTGCCCGCTCTGCCAGGTGGTTGTCATCTTCACGAGCACCGGCTGATAGAGAAACTGCGACAGGAGAAGGACCACGAACACCGGCATCGCGATGAAGTTGTACTGCGCCTGCACGGCCTCGTCCATGACGGCATCGATGGCGTACTTTGGCGCATTGGTGAGGTAGAAATACAGGACATTGACCGCGCAGACGGGAAAGCAGGCCCGGTACAGGGAAAGGACCCCAGGCGCCCCGTGAAAGACCTTCGTCAGGTGCACCGTATCCCGCGTCCTTATAATCATGAAGACCGTGACACCAAGGGCCAGGAAAAAGGCAATCCAGATGGAAACAAGAAGGCTTCCCGTCGTGACAAGCCCGAAGATCATGCCGGCAAGGCTGACCAGGATCCGGAGCGTCATCCACTTGCCCGCAAGATCAAGCCGTCCCCTCTGATGGAGCCTGCCCTGATAGACCTCCTCGAAGCAGTCGATGGCTTTCAACAGGCACATGGCAAAGACCGTCGCCGCCTTTTCCGGGCTGTAGCGCCCCGTCACAAGCGTAAAGATGCAGTAGACGATGGCCATCAGCATCATCAGGGCAATCGTGCTGATGCGCTGGACAAGATAGTCGCGGAAGGAGTGCTGCTCATGAATGTCGGAGACCTGATAGTTGCGGACTCCGTATTCCCCGAAATAGAGGAACAGGTTGCCGGTCGCATAGGCAATGGAGAACACGCCAGCCGCGGCAAGCCCTGCGGTCCTCGTGATCACCATGAGAATCAGCACCGACTGCCCGGCATTGAGCGTTCCGCCGATGGAGTTCCAGATGAAACAATCCGCCTCGTGGCGGTCTCTTTTTTGGATACTGGACATGAAAAACCCTCAACTTTAAAAACCGTGAACACTCATTGTACACGCATCGAAGGGGAAAATACAGGATGCAAAAGATGCTCCATGCGGGGCATCTTTCGCGGCAAAAGCTCTGCTCTCATTGCGCATTGTTGCAATGTTAAGGGGCCTTTCACGCCGGCTGAAGAGGCCGCCGGGAATACTCTGTTCCGGATAAGAATATACAGCAGAAGAGTCCCACACCCATCTGGGGATGTGAGACTCAGCTGCGGCAATAGAAAATGTGGGGAGAGAAAATGTCAGCCGTTGGCCGGCTGACCGCAACGGCGCTTTGCGCCGCTGTTGGCAAAAAGATCTGCAGTCTCTTTCGTGACTGCATCTACACTGTAGCGTTTAAATCGACATCTGTCAACATTTTTCTGACCTTCAGTCATTTTATTTTCCGATTTGCCAACTTCCGTACCCACGCTCCCTGTGTTTTGTTCTATAATAAGAACGATCTTACCGTTTTTGATCAATCTGTCTCACAAAAGTGAGGAAACACACGTGAATCAGACTACGACATCGGACGGGACCTCGTCCCGCTACCACCACTCCGTCGGAAAGGCGGCAAAAAACAAACAGGTCAAGAAGAACGCCCTCTATGACACCGCGTTCCACCTCTTTACTTCAAAGGGCATCGCCCACACCTCGATCTCAGATATCGCGGAGGGCGCCCAGGTGGCAAAGGGGACTTTCTATCTCTACTTCAAGGACAAGTATGACCTGAGGGACCGTCTGATCCGGCACAAGGCGGCGCAGATCATGGAGAAGGCCTTTGCCGCCCTCGACAAGACTGCCCTCGTAATTCCCGAGGATCAGATCGTCTTTCTGGCGGGCCATATCGTAAGTCAGCTCACCGTGGACAAGATCACCCTGCGCTTCATCGCAAAGAACCTCTCCTGGGGTGTCATCCGGAACCGGCTCTATCCGACAGCGGACGGCGATGAGGAGGAGTCCTCGGACGAAAAGATCGTCTCCGACAAGATCCGGGACCTGTTCCAGAGCATGGCCAGACGCTACCGCAACCCCGAGGTTCTGATGTTCATGATCGTGGAACTGGTCGGCTCCACCTGCTACTCCTCCATCCTCGAGGGCGTCCCGGTGTCGATCGAAGAGCTGCGCCCCTATCTTGCCGATGCAGTCCGCGCGATCTGCCGTGCCGGGGAACTGCAAAACGGCGAGCCCGCCGCCGACTGACCGATATCCTTTTACAGAGAAAGAAACGCCGTTC
The DNA here is from genome assembly GCA_900315055.1 of uncultured Lachnospiraceae bacterium. Lineage (GTDB taxonomy): Bacteria > Bacillota > Clostridia > Lachnospirales > Lachnospiraceae > CAG-791. The sequence continues at coordinate 10,734 of OMXP01000012.1, read as the reverse complement.
GGAACAGACGGAACTGTCCCGGACGGCGTTTTCATGTCTTCTGTTCTTTTTCGCTTTCCTACCGCACCTGATCGCTCAGTACCTTTTTGAGGACGCTCTCGTGGGCGGTGTTCTCGAAGTCATCGGACAGGGGGGCAAGGTCGGCGCTTCCGTACTTCCGTTTCAGCGCAGTTGTCAGAAGAAAGTCGGCGAAGGCCGGGTTCTTCGGAAGAACCGGGCCGTGGCTGTAGGAGCCGAACACGTTTTTGTAGTGGCACCCCTCGGTGCCGTCCTTCCCGTTGTTGCCGCAGCCCCTGAGCACCTTCCCGAGAGGCTCGACGCCGGATCCCAGGAACGTCTGTCCGCTGTGGTTCTCATACCCCACCACCGTGGAGCCGCCGGCGGAATCCGTGCAGGTGAAGGCGTAGTTGTCGATCATGCGCTCCTTTCCGCCCACCGTGTAGAAGTCCACGGCGCCGAGGAACTCGCACTTGACGCCCTCATAGGTCTCGTAGTAATGCCCCATCATCTGATAGCCGCCGCAGATGCAGAGAAACGTCTTTCCATCCTCGATGGCCGCAGTGATCTCCTTATCCTTTCCGGACTTTAAGTCGGCAAGGAGCACCTCCTGCTCGAAATCCTGCCCGCCGCCGATAAAGAACAGGTCGTAGTCCGCAAGATTTCTCTTCTCCCCGATCTTCATGGTATCGACTCTGCAGTCGATTCCGCGCCAGGCAAGGCGCTTTGTCAGACAGCGGATATTTCCGCGGTCCCCGTAGAGGTTCAGCACCTCCGGATAAAGATGACAGACCTTGAGTTCCATATTCATCCTTTCCAGAAATCCTCTCCTCCGGTTGCATCCGAGAGGAGCTTTCGAAGAGAGAGCATCGACGTGTAGTTGGGCAGCATGAACACCGGAAGCGTGCTCTCTTTGATCTTCGAGAGAAGCTCTGTCTGATCCTTCACGAGAGTGATCTTCTTCGTATCAAAGTCCGCATACTTAAGACGAAGCTGCATGTCCTCTGCCCGGTCTCCTGTCACATAGATCTGCTTTACATGGGGATCGTCCGCGATCATCTCGTGGTCCGCATCCCAGATCCAGGAAATGTCATGTCCGTCGGCGGTGCGGTCGTTCAGTGCAAAGACCAGGTTGAAGTCCTCGTCAATCGACTTCACATACCCCATGGCCTGATTGCAGCCGGTCGGGTTCTTCACGAGAATCATCTGCACCCGCTTGCCGCCAAGATCAAAGGTCTCCATGCGCCCGAAGCTCGAGTGTACATCGGCAAGGGAGGGCACGATCTCCGAAAGGGACAGGCCAAAGCACAGGCCCCCCGTGATCGCCGCAAGGGCGTTGTACATGTTGTAGGGAGCGGGAAGACCGACAAAGACATCGTGCTCCTTTAGCTCTCCCGTCTTTTTATCCAAAAGTCCAAGGACAAAGCCCGTGCCGTCGGCTCCGGATTTCGTGACCTTTGTCACCGCAGCGTCCGGATCCTGCCTCCGGTAGCCGCACTTCGGGCACTCGAAGGCCCCGAGGTGCGCATAGGTATGCCACCGGTAAGTATAGGCTGTTCCGCAGTGCAGGCAGTACTTCGCATCGGAGATCTCCGCGTCCTTCTGCTCTCCGAGCGGCACGTTGCAGCCGTACCAGATGACCGCGTTCGGGATGTCCTCTGCAAGGGAAGCGACCAGGGAGTCGTCCGCATTGAGGACGATCTTCGCGTCGGGGACAAGCTTGATGCCCTTCCGGATTGCGTCCCTTGTGTGGGTGATCTCGCCGTATCGGTCGAGCTGATCGCGGAACAGGTTCGTGACGACGATCACCTTCGGGTGAATGAGAGGCACGACCTGATGCAGGGCGCCCTCATCGCACTCGATGACCGCATAGTGGGTCTTCGGCTTTCCTGTCCACGTGGCATTGCAGGTGATCTCCGCCGTGACACCGGAGAGCAGGTTTGCGCCCGACTTGTTCGCAAGGCACTCCTTCCCGGAGGATGTCAATGCGTGTTCGAGCATGCGGCAGGTCGTCGTCTTTCCGTTCGTCCCGGTGACCACGATGATCTCCATGCCATCCGAGGTTCTCTCGAGGATATTCCGTGCAAAGACCATCGCCGCCTTACCGGGCAGGGCGGTGCCGCCGCTTCCCCGAAGGCGCATCAGTCCCCTCGCCGCCTTGCAGGCGGCAACGGAGAGGATGGTCTGAAAAACGTTGGGTTTGCTCATCTGAAACCTTCTTTCTTAAAACGCCACCAGTATAGCAGATCCTGGAACCTTTACAAAACCGGGTGGCGCTGCACGAGAACCAGCACCGCCGTGATCACCGGCTGATGCAGAAGATAGATCAGGAGCGAATGGCGCCCGAGAAACGAGAGGGGCGGTACCTGAAGACGAAGGATCTTCGCGTCCTTTGCCCCGGACTCAAAGATCAGGCGCCCGAAAAAGAACCCCGCAAGGTAGAGAAAGAGCCAGGGAAAGAGGGAAAAATAGTCCGTCGAGTAGAAATCCGGCGCCTGGAACCCGAAAAAGGTCGCGACGTACCCGTGATAGAGTGCAGACGGAAGGGCAAGCGTGTGTCCCGGAAACAGGGTGATCGTCCCGGCATTGATCCAGCGGGTGAGGTAAAAAAGATACGCGGATATGACAAGCCCCAGGATCCTCGGAACTTTGCCAAGAGGCCTGTACAGAATCCCGGTGATCAGCATGGAGGCGCCGATAAGAGTCAGGACGCCGAAGATCACTCTGTCGTCATAGGCAAAGGCAAGGGTCACCACGGTAACGAGAACCCCGCATAAAGAGACGACAATCCCCCTCCGGATCCTGTGGTGCGAGAGCGGAATGCAGAAACCGGAAAGCAGGATAAAGGTCCAGCAGATCGACTGCTGCCAGTAAAAGGCTCCGGACGAATGGTACCAGGGCCAGCTGATGCCAAGCAGATAGACGAGATCCCAGGAGAGATGATAGCCGATCATGCTGCAGAGGGTGATGCCCCGGATGGTATCGAGGAGCCCGTAGCGCCTGTTGCCTGTATACTTTCTTCTCCTCTCAGCCATGAACTGCCGTCCTTTCCTTCAGGGTTCTCTCCACGTCCCGCAGCACGAAGATGCAGCACACCATCGTGAAGATCCCGGCGCCGAGCCAGGCGAAGGGATCGCAGAAGGCGGCCATCGGGTAGCTGTGGAACCGGATCGAGAGCAGTGCCATGACTAGGCGGCATAAAAGCTCCACCACGCCGCCGAGCATCGGCAGAAGCCCGTAGCCGCAGCCCTGCATCGTGTTGCGGAAGATGAAGATCATGCCGAGCGGAATATAGAAGATCGTGCAGAGCAGGATGTATCTCGACGCGTACGGCATCATGGAGGTCAGGTCCGTGCCGGCTGCAAAGAACAGCGACATCGAGGGGCGAAGCAGGAGGTTTACGAGAACGCCCGCTGCCACCGCATAGAGGGTGCTCGAGATGAGCGCCGCCTTCACGCCGCCCCGGATCCGTCCGAGATCGCCCTTTCCGTAGTTCTGCCCGCAGTAGCTTGCCATCGTCATGCCGGTGGATGTGAACCACTGGGTCAGGATATTCTGGATCTTGCCCGCCGCCGTAAACGCCGCGACGGCATCGGCGCCGAAGATGTTGATGGCAGCCTGCATGATCATCGTGCCGGAGGCCGTGATCGCGAACTGGAGCGCCATCGGAAGACCGACGCGCATCTGGTGGGACGTCGCATCGCGGTCGAGGCGCCACATGCCCTTCTCCGGCTGGAGGATGGCCATCTTTTTCTTAATGTACACGATACAGAGAACAGCTGAGATCCCCTGGGAGAGGTCCGTTGCAAAGGCGGCGCCCGCAACACCCATGTGGAACACGATGATGAACACAAGGTCCAGGACGACGTTCAGGCAAGCGGAGAAAACGAGGAAGAACAGCGGCATCTTGCTGTCTCCCACCGCCCGCATCATGGACGAGAACAGGTTGTAGTAGACGGAGCACACGGTGCCGAGGCAGATGATGACGATGTAGGTCTGCGCGTCCTCAAAGATCTCCGCCGGGGTGTTCATGAGAATCAGAACGCCGTGCATCGAGAGCGAGGAGACAAGGGTCACGACAACGGCGACGATTGCCGAGAGAAGAATCGCGTTCGAAACCGATTTCTTCGTCCCCTTTTCGTCCCTTGCGCCGTAGCGCTGGGATGTGAGGACGGTAAATCCTGTCGAGAGCCCCTGGGCAAAGCCGATCACCAGAAACATGATCGTGCCCGTCGAGCCCACCGCCGCAAGGGCGTTCTGCCCGACAAAACGTCCGACGATGACCGTGTCCGCCATGTTGTAGAGCTGCTGAAAGATATTGCCGACAAGAAGCGGGAGCATGAAGCGCATGATCACGCTCATCGGCCTTCCCTTTGTAAGATCCGTACCCATACTAAATTACCTTATGATAGAGCCATTTCCCGGAGCGGAAGCGAAGCGAAAACAGAACCGCACGAAGCGTCCAGTCGGAAAACATGCCGATCCAGACACCGATCGGACCCGTGTGCAGCACGCGGATGCAGATGGTTGAAAGAAGCACTCTGCAGGTCCACATCGTGATGGAGGAAGTGATCATCGACCACTTCACATCGCCTGCGGCCCGGATGCCGTACCCGATCATGAATGCCCCGATCCAGACAATGGGCTTTACGATGCTGATCCAGCACATCATGTAAAAGCACAGATCCGCCGTCTCCTTCGAGAAGCCGCCGATCATCGTGATCGGCTTCGTGAGAAGAAGGATCACGACAACCGAGAGGAGAATCACGAATTCGCCGATCTTCATGTGCTCGAAGATCTCGTACTTTGCTTCTTCTTTCCGGCCTGCGCCCATGCACTGTCCGACGACCGTCATGAGTCCGATGCCGACGCCGACTGCGCCGATTCCGTTCAGGCCCTCGAGAAGGGCTGCCATCGACTGGGCTGCCATCTGGCTCACGGTCAGGGTTGCAACCGAGGACTGGATGGCAAGCTTTCCGAACTGGAACATGCCGTTCTCAATGCCGGAGGGCACGCCGATCGCAAGAAGCCTTGTGATCATCGAGCGGTTCGGCCGGACAATAAAGTTCTTCACCACGATGTCCTGCCGGGGGAGACGGAGCATGATCAGGATCACGACGGCACAGAAAATGCGGGATAACAGCGTTGAGAGCGCGGCGCCCGCAACGCCCATGCCGATGGCAAAGATCAGCACCGCGTTGCCCGCGATGTTCATGCCGTTCGAGATCGCCGAGATCACCATCGGCAGGCGCGAGTTCCCGCCTGCCCGAAAGAGCGCAGCCCCCGCCTGATACAGTGCGATAAACGGGAACGAGAGGCTTGTATAGGCAAAGTACACCACCGCATCTTCCATGACAAGGGGATCGGTGGTGCCGAAGATGAGGCCAAGGAGCGGGCGCCGGAAGGCAAAGCACAGAAGCCCCGCGGCACCTGCGATCACAAGGACCGTCAGGAGAAGCTGTTTTGCCGCCTCGTTGCTTTTCTCCCTGTCCCCGTGCCCCAGGTACTGGGAGCACAGGATCGTGCCGCCCGCAGCCAGGGCCGCGAAGATCTGCAGGACGAGCACGTTGATGGAATCGGCGAGGGAAACGGCGGAGATCGCCTCCTCTCCGACACGCGATACCATGACCGAGTCCATGGTTCCCATGAACTGGCTCAGCAGCTGTTCGAGAATCAGCGGCACGAGAAGATGACGCAGATCTTCCTTTGTAAAGAGCAGATGATCCCAGTCGATTTTTGTGGCATCATAAAAATGACTGCCGATTCTGGCGGAAAGGCCTGTCGGGCGTGCATCGTTTTTCACGGTTTTAAAACACTTTCTTTTCTCTTACGTTGTATAATAATTCTTTCCACACGAAAGGCATGGAAAGGGTCCGGGACAAAATGATACACCCGATGGCAACCCTGCTTCCACTCTCCTTCCAGCAATATTTTCACCGATTCCGGGTGCGGGGATGATTTATGGAAGAGAATCCAGCCGGCAGCCCCGGGTCGGGGCTGCCAGCCTGAGACATATTCCACAGGAACCAGGCTCTCCTGCCACAAAGTTTGGCAATTGATGGCTTGCGCTTTGCCGAAATGTCTCTATACTGTATTGTACGCAATGAGTTTAACACTTTGAACTCTACGGAGGTATCAAGCATGATGAACAAAGGCATATGTGCCGCCGTGTCCATCGCGGCCGCGGCGGGGCTGATCTATCTGGAGGGCGCAACCGTGTTCGCGGGACGCTTCCCCTTGGGATCAACCATCAACGGCACGGATGTCTCTCTGAAGACCGTGGCAGAGGCGGAAAATCTCTGCTCCCTTACGGATCCGTCCACCTATTCTCTTACGATCACCGGCCGGGATAACTTCAGCGCGGTGATCACCGGAGAGGAAATCGGTCTGAACGGGGATACGAGCGTTGACCTCTCGGATCTTGTGAGCAGCGGCAAGAACTACAGCTGGATCACGGACAACATCAAAGGGGTCAATCTCACAACCGGGTCGAGCTCTGACCTGAACCTTGACGAGCAGGCTCTGCAGGACAAGGTCGTCGAGCTCACGAAGGGCATCGACAACCTCGACACCAACAAGGCCTTCACGGCGATCGAGAGCGCGATCATGAGCGGTCAGACCAGCCTCTCCCTCGATGATGCGGGCTGCTACACGAGCCAGGAGGTCGAGATCGCGGACACCGAGCTGTCCACGAAAGATGGCATTGACAGCATCGAGTCCTTCACGGTGTCCCTGAACTTTGAGGGGACGCTCGAGACCATCGACTTTGACACGATCAAGAGCTGGCTGATCGAGGATAACGGCAGCATCACTGTCGATCAGACGAAGATCGCGGACTATGTCCAGACCCTCGTCAACAAGTACAACACCACCGGCAACACGAGAACCCTCGCAAAGACCGGCGGCGGCACGGTCTCCATCGTCCCCGGCACCTATGGCTGGGCACTGGACTCCGAGTCCACGGCGGCATCCATCATCAATGCGATCACCGCGCAGCAGACGGCCACCATCGATCCGGTCTGGTCCAATAAGGGCGCCGTTCTCTCCCAGACCCAGGACTGGGGCGGCGATTATGTCGAGATCGATCTCGACAGCCAGCACGTCTACGTCTACCGCGACGGCGTGTGCGTCTTTGACACGGACTGCGTCTCCGGCAAGGCGTCCACCGGCCACGGCACACCGGACGGTGCGTTTTACATCATGTTCTGCCAGAAGGACGCAACGCTGAAGGGCGAGGGGTATTCCACCCCGGTCTCCTACTGGATGCCCTTCTACATGGGCGTCGGCATGCATGACGCCACCTGGCGCTCGGCGTTCGGCGGCACGATCTATGCGACCGGCGGATCCCACGGCTGCGTGAACCTGCCGCTCTCGGCGGCCCAGACGATCTTCTCCAAGGTCTATGCGGGCATGCCGGTGTTCGTCTACGGCGGTCTGAGCCAGTCGGATGCCGCAAGCGGCAACTACACCGCGGACTCCGGCACGGCGGACTCCAGTGATTCGGAATCCTCCGACAAGGACAGCGACGACATCACCGCAAACTTCACCGACGAGGAGAAGAAGGTCTACGATCAGGCCGTGCAGAACTACATCGATGTCTACGGCATGACCAAGGAGCAGGCAAAGGCACAGGTCGCCGAGGATCTTGAGGAGCAGGCAGCTGTCCAGGCAGATGACGCCGCATCAGCTGCATCTTCCGCTTCGTCCTCCGATGCGTCCACGGCAGCGTCCTCGACAACGGATTCGTCCGCTGCATCGAGCTCCGCGTCTACCGCATCGTCTGCCACGGCCACGGAGAATGCCGGCACCGATGCAAGCCAGCAGGCGATCATCGAGCAGGCCGTCCAGAACTACATGACCGTAAACGGCATGACGAGAGAGCAGGCAGAGGCACAGGTGCAGGCAGATCTTGCCGCCCAGGCAGCCGCTGCGGCATCAAGTCAGCAGTAAAAAACAGAAAATCAGGCCATCAAGAAAGGAGCAGGACCCTCGCGGGTTCTGCTCCTTTTGCGTACTGTAAATGAAATTCAAAGACAGGCCAACAGCCCTGCCCGATACTCAGATCTTCTCGACCTTTGCTTCCTTTTTGATCGCCTTGCGGACCTTCCGCGCCTTCTTCGGCACGTTCGTGATGAGCGCATCGGCACCGGCGCGGATCAGGGTATCCATCTCCTTCTCGTCGTTGACGGTCCAGATGTTCACCTTCAGTCCCTTCTCGTGGGCCTTCTCGATGAGGTCCGTTCCAAGAGCCCTCACCTTGTCCGGGTGAATGGCGTTCATTCCAAGCTTCTTTGCATAGGACGGAACATTCACAAAGCCGTCGGAATAGAGCAGGCCGCACTTTGCATCAGGGTTGATCTCGTGGATTTTGACCATGCTCTCATGGTTGAAGGACGAATAGATCACGCGGTCGGAAAGACCTGCCGCCTCTACGGTGCGGATCACCTTCTCCTCCATTCCGGGATAGGGGACAACGCTGTTCTTCAGCTCGATGTTGAGCTTTAAGTCCGTGTCCTTCAGGAACGAAAGGACCTCATGGAGCGTCGGAATGCGCTCTCCGTCCTCGAGGGGAATGGTCCGGTCCGCGCGAAGGGCACGAAGCTCCTTCAGGCTGAACTCCGCAACATATCCGTGTCCGTTGGTCGTGCGGTCCAGGGTCTCGTCGTGAATCACCACCAGTTCTCCGTCATGGGAGAGCTGAACATCGAGTTCAATGCCATCCGCCTTCTCTTCCGCTGCGAGGCGGTATGCAGTCATGGTGTTTTCCGGGGCTTCTGCCGAAGCGCCGCGGTGTGCCCAGATTTTTGTCTTCATCGCAATCAGTCAGTCCTTTCCGGTTCCAGTTTGCAGAAAATCTCTCCGCCGGATACATGATACCACCAAACAGGCGAAACGATGCATTGGTCAGAGAATGAGTTCTTCTCTACCGTAAACGTCTAAAATACTGTCCGTGATGCTTTTATTCAATTTCAGCTATTCGAACTATTTATATGAATAAAGTTTGGAGCTAGAATCAGTGGAGTCTGTCCATATGACGATGTAATTTCTCCGACCAAAAGAGAAATTCTGTTCAGCAGATTAAACGTCACAAATCTTCCATTTAATCTGAACTCCTCATTCAGGTCAATGTTGCTCCAATTGTATTCTGCTAATCTTTCCGGCACAAACTGGAGTCTCGCGCCATAGGAAACAGAGAGGTTAAAAATCTCACTTGGTTGGAATTCAAGTTTTCTTGTTACAATTAATTCCAAATATTCATTACCAATAATTTTAGTTGAAATATCATCTGTGCACTTTAATGAATGTGATTTTTCTTCTTGCATATCCAGTCTTTCATATGCAATATTCGCGAGGTAATATTCATGTTCAGGTTTGAAATACTCAGCTAAGTTCTCAATCATTGTTGTAACCTCTGATCATCCATTTTAAAAGCTATAATATGTTTTTCTGCATTTTCAGGGGAAGTTTTATAAGATGCAGCATCAGAATAATTTAAAATTGGTGACTTTGCATCTTCCCAGGAAGGGAGAGAATAATACCTGCTTACATACTCTTCAAGAGCTTTTTCTATTGTGGCATTTAAGGTCCTGCCGTTTTTAAAGGATATGCCTACAAGACTCCTGTGTAATTCCGGATTGATCCTAATATTAAAAGATCCCTTATATTCCTTATCTGGCTCTTTGCCAACCTCTTTACAGAATTCAAGATAGTCATCTACTGCCGCATGAAATTCATTTTCAATATCAGCCGCATTATCACTTTCAAAATTTACTAGATCACGAATTCCCTCGATTTTTCCATAGAGAACCCTGTCCTCAACGTTATACTCAATTTTTGTATAATAGCCTTTGTATTCCAAAATATTCATCACAAATCTCCGAATTGTTTTAATGATTCATACAACTGCTCGACCGCATACTTCTTCATCTGGTTTCCAGGATGTGGCTTATGGAGCAAGATGATCGCACCATCTGATGCACGGTAAAATTTCACTCTTGACCCCGAAGTTTTTCCTTTATTTGACATAGTAAAACCCAGTTGTGTAAGAAGACCTTCTGCTTCCGTATATGTATAGTCAGCCGGGCAGCTTCGAAGCCGCTCTTTTTGTTTATCCAGTTTACTCATTCATGCTCCTGCTAAGCTGATGTCATTGCAACTGCCTCCTAGTTGCAATGGTATCGTATTTTCGCAGCAGTGTCCACAGTTTTTACTAAAAATTCGTCTTGGCAAATTCTTTATAGACGTAAATTACCCGTGGATCGGTAATAGACCAGTTGATTTAGCTGCTGCCGATTTGCGGTGATGCCGAAAATTCCTTGAAATCAAGGCTTTTTTCGGGCATCAGCCTATTGCTTTTATATTTATAATAGTCTATAATATAAATGACCTATCGGTAATGTATTTATAAGGCTATTATAAATGTCTCACATATATTGGAACAAGAAAGAAATACCTATACCAAGTGAAGCCTACATCAATCACAATGATGGGCGGGTCTTCGTCATGCTCGACGGTCACCGCAAGGTGATCGGGCATGCTGCTTCGAATACAACCATGTATCCGAACGAAGCCTACCGCACAATGTACAGCGACCAGTGGACGCAAAACTACGGCGTAAAGGATTCCCTTCCTTTCGAAGTAAAGGTCGGCCTGTACATGCTGACCCTTGGCGCAGCATCGGAGAATGGTATCTACTCCATCCTGACTGATGTTTACGGACCTGTGCATGCGAACGCC
>OMXP01000026.1 GCA_900315055.1 uncultured Lachnospiraceae bacterium | reverse complement strand
TCAGACGGTAGCCTGAGAAAGTCAAGCGGAATGCCAAACAGGTCAGTAACCTATGTGTAGTGTTTACTCTTGGCTATTCGCCAAGTGGGAAGTTTGAGTGAGTAATATTGCCTTATACATAGCAAAAGAACTGATCAACAAATCTGCAGCAGAAAACCATGTAAATGCATTTTTGGATGCAATCGAAGAACTGTCCTATAGGGCTCCAACGGTAAAGACAATACCGGAGCAGCCGTGGGGAGATATGGGCTTTCGTCGGATCAGTGTTAAGAACTATTTTATTTACTTCATGATCTACGAAGATCGAAAAGAAGTTAATGTTCTTGATATCATTTATCAAGGCAGAGACCAGAATAAGGGCCTGCAGGAGGATGGATTTACCTTGAATTCGGATCAGATGGCTGAACTGAGGCATGATCCGATTGATGAGTAAAAAGGTTTGGTCAATGTGAACGATAATTGTTTGTAAAGCATCGGTGAGGAGCCGGTGCTTTTTTCTTCCTTTAACCCGGCGCTAACACTTTCTGCCCCTGTTCATGCGTAGTCTGCCCAAAAGGTCGCCCGGTTTTTGTTAAGATACGGTTAATTTTGCATCGTGTTTTTGACAGTTAACGTTTCCCCGTCGAATCGTTTTCGGCATTTAGCCCTCTGGTATCTCATTTCTTTGGGCATGTTTTAGGCAGATACACAGTTTTATCGATTTTCATTGGCAGCTTGTTGTCTCTTTTTGGAATAGTTGTACAATAAATTCGAATAAAATTGTGGACATTAGCGCTTTCAATTTGCCATTCAAGGGGCAGGACCAGACAGGCGGTTCCGGAAGGGTTTCATTTTCAGATGGAGATTCGGTGTAACAATCAGACGAGCGGTTGGAATGCGATTCAGGCTGCGATCGATGCGCTGCCGATGGATGGCGGCACCGTCGTGGTACCGGCCGGCAGCTGGAGATCGGGCCCCATCCGGCTTCGCTCCAACATGGAGCTTCGCCTCGAGGACGGGTGCGACATCTACTTCAATGAGGATCCCTCCTTCTACCCGGAGGTCGCAACGCGCTTTGACGGGATCGACTGCATCGCCGCATCCCCGATGATCCTCGCGGATGGCTGCACGGATGTCTTTCTTCACGGCCATGGCACCTTCCATGTAAAGGAAGAGGCGTTTTCCGTCGACGAAGAGCGCCTTGCCGGTGACATCGCTTTGCTTCGCGACATGGCAATGTCCGGCATCCCGGTGTCGGAGCGCGTCTTTAAGGGACCGGATCATTTCCTGCCGCAGGTTCTCCTGCAGTTCTCGAACTGCCGGAATGTCCGCCTCAAGGAATTTACGATCGACGGGGCACCCCACGGGGCGCTGCGTCTCCTTCGCTGTGAGAACACAACGCTCCAGGGGCTGACGCTCCGCACCCGCGGAAAGTGCAGTCCGGGGCTTATTGCCGACTCCTCAAAGCGCGTGATCATCGAGGGCTGTCACTTCTCCACAGGTTCCGACTGCGTTGCCGTCTCCGCAGGAGCTGTGACCGACTTTGCGGCTGGCACCCGTCCTCTCGAGGACGTGGAGGTGCGCCGCTGCTACTTCACGGCTGGCCGCAATGCCTTCCACATGGGACCGGAGAGCGCCGGCGGGATCCGCAGCATTCTTGTCCGGGACTGCCTGATCTACAGCACGGACTGCGGCATCCGCATCTCTTCCCGCAAGGGCCGCAGGGGGGCAGATCTGCCAGGTGCTCTTTGACGGGATTCAGATCAACGAGGTGCGGGAGGCGATCCACATCGGATGTGACAGGAGCTGCCTGTCAGTCCGCGATGTTTCCATCGAGAACATCACCGGCACCGACGTGAAGACCGCTGTCTGCTGCCAGCAGGATCCCGAGAAGGAACAGCCTGTCATCGAGCTTTCCAACATTCATGTGGAAGCCATGAACGGGGCTGAGCTTCAGGCAATCGGCTGAATTTCATAAGGTTAAAGCCGGTGCGGAGAAATCCTCTGCACCGGCTTTTTTGCGCCCGTAAGCTGTGTTAAAGTATCAGCAGAAAATCCTGTTCCCGGGGAGGGACAGCTGAATCGAGGGGTTACATGGAGAAAACTTACAAGGTCAGTGATACGGTCTATGTCACAGGGCATCAGCACCCGGACACGGACTCCGTGGCGTCGGCAATCGGCTACGCCTTTTACAAGAGAACGCAGGGTATCCGCGCCATCCCGTGCCGTCTCGGCACACTGAATGCGGAGACGCGCTACCTTCTGCAGCGCTTTCACTTCGAGGAGCCGATGCTCCTCACCGATGCGAGAGTCAAGCTCTCCGAGATCCGCCTCGACCCTCTGACCTACATCAAACCGGACACCACCATCATGGAGTCCCTGAGGCTCATGCAGGAGGAAAACCACACCTACTGCGGCGTCGTCGATGACGACCTGAAGCTCGTCGGTCTTGTGACCAAGAGCGACATCGCCGCAGTCGGCCTCGGTGATACCGCATTCAACATCGGCATCCTCTCGAAGACGCCGGTTGCCAACTTCGCAAAGGTCATCGACGGCACCATCCTCTATGATGATCCAGAGACCCACCTCAACGGCAAGGTCTCGATGATCGCGATGACCGACGAGGAGAACCTGAAGAACTACGACATCCGGGACCGGATCGTCATCATCGGCGATGATCCGAGCGCCCAGAAGATGGCAATCGAGAAGGGCGCCGCCGTTCTCATCACGGTCTGGGCAAAGGAAGTGGAGCCGGAGGTCCTTGCGGCCGCAAAGGAACACCACTGCCCCATCATCTCATCCGGCCACGGGGCCATGAACACCTCCCGCTACCTGTACTTCGCACCGCCGGTCTCCCTCATCATGAAGACAAAGCTCGTGACGTTCAAGACCTTCGAGCTTGCCGAGGACGTCGGCACCAAGATGCTCCGCTCCCGCTACCACATCTACCCCGTGGTGGACGAGGACGGAAAGCTCTTTGGCTATGCGGCACGGTATCACATCATGAACGCGGAGAACAAGAAGATCATCATGGTGGATCACAACGAGTTCTCCCAGTCGGTCCGGGCCATCGAGAAGGCCCAGGTGCTCGAGGTCATCGATCATCACCGGATCAACGACTTCTCGACGACGCAGCCGATCTCCTTCCGAAATGAAATCGTCGGCTCATCCGCAACGATCGTCGCGACCATCTTCCGCGAGAACCAGATCCCGATCCCGACGGATCTTGCGGGGCTCCTCCTCGGTGCCCTGCTCTCGGACACAATGGACTTCCACTCCCCGACGACCACCGAGAGAGACCGGAAGACCGCGAACATCCTCGCAGCGATCGCAGACCTCGACATCGAGGAGTTTGCCCAGGATATCTTCACGGTGTCCGCGAACACCGACGGCAAGTCGATGGGTGAGATGATCAACCAGGACATCAAGTTCTACGACATCAAGAACATCAAGGTCTCGATCTCGCAGGTCATGGTCTCCTCCGCCCGTCAGTTCGGCAAGGAGAGCGCCGGCATTCAGCCCTCCGTTGATTCCTTTGCAAAGAAAAAGGCCGTCGACCTGTGCCTCGTTGTCTTCACCAGCGTCGTGGAGAACGGCTCTGTCATCTATGCGGGCGGCAACCGCTCCTCCTGGGCCCAGGAGGCCTTCCCGGATCTGACCGGTGAGGACCACAGCTTCCAGCAGGACGTCCTCTCCCGCAAGGCGCAGATCCTGCCGAAGATCACGCAGGTGATCGACCGGTACCAGTAAGTAAAATAATCGCGCATACTCAAAAGAGCCCTGGCACAGCGTCAACTGTGTCAGGGCTCTCCTCATATGAAATCAGATGTTACAGAAGGATGCAGAAGGATTGCGGTCCCATGGTGATCGATTTTGCTCCGGGCGTCACCTCACCGATCTTCAGGACCACCGACCGGTCCCTGTCAATCTCCACCTCTCTGGTCTCTCCCGTCGGATTCACGCCAAGGAGCATGTCCTCTCTCCGGTAAAGGAACGGAACCTCGTTGCCTTTGTTTACCACCTCAAAGGATCCGTCCGCCTGCAGCTCCTCCGTGTTCTCGCGGAGAATCAGGATGTTGCGGATCGTGTTGAGATGAGAAGCAGGATCCTTCTCCTCCTCTTCCACCGTCGGTGCGTCCGCGGAAGGATCGGTCGGCAGGTACACCGTATCCTCGGCACCGGTGGAGAAGCCGTGGTTCTTCGTCGCATCCCACTGCATCGGGGTACGGGTGCCGGTCCGCTGATAGCCGCCTTCCTTGCTCACAAGTCCCTTCTGATAGCGCATGCCGATCTCATCGCCATAGTACAGGAACGGCACACCGGGAAGCGTTAGGATGAACGCCTCGGCCAGCAGTGCCTCCCGGTCCGTGAGACTTCCCACCATGCGGGGCGTGTCGTGGTTACCGGTCGGGATGCTGATGAAGCCGTGATCCTTTGTCGCCTCATAGCGCTTCAGATAGTCCTTCAAAAACCTTGTGATGTCTCCGCCGGCGTCTTTCTTAAAGTAGGAGTGGTCCTCCGGGCGGGTAACGCCGCGTTTATAGTTGGCGTCGTAATTTACAAAGTCTCTTGCCAGCGTCGTGTAGCCGTTCCCGCGGTTGTTCAGATAGAAGTCCATGTCGAAGCCCGCGCCGTTCAGCGAGAGCTCCGGGTTGTCCCACTCGGAGACGAAGGCCGCATCCGGGAACTTCGGGCGCACCTTCGAGAAGATATCCCGCCACACTGCGCAGGTGCCGCTCTTCTTCTCATCGTCGCCCTTGACCAGGGAGTCCGCCATATCCACGCGGAACCCGTCCGCCCCGTGGGAGAGCCAGAACGTCATTACCTCGACCATCGCATCGCGGGTTGCAACACAGGCGGGATCATCGATCCCCATCTGCCACTCTTCATTCGGGTGAAGCCACCCGTAGTTCAGGGCAGGCTGGCTCTTGAAGAAGTTCAGCATGTAGCAGCCGTCGCGGTCCGTATCCCCTGCGATATACAGGTGATTTGCAATCCCCTGAAACGCGCTGTCCGTCCAGATGTACCGGTCCGTATAGGCATTCCTCTCCGGGCGGCAGCTCTCCAGAAACCAGGGGTGCTTTTCGGATGTGTGTCCCGGGACAAGGTCCAGCAGCACGTGCATGCCGCGCCTGTGAGCCTCCCCGAAGAGACGGTACAGATCCTCGTTGCTGCCGTAGCGGGGTGCCACCTTCTTGTAATCCGCGACATCATAGCCCGCATCCTTGAACGGAGAGACGTAGAGCGGATTCAGCCAGATCGCATTGCAGCCAAGGGAGCGCACATAGTCCAGCCTCGAGATGATGCCGTTCAGATCACCGATGCCATCCGCATTCGAGTCCTGAAAGGACTGGGGATAAATCTCATAAAATACTGCGTTGTTCAGCCAGGAAGGCATAGTTCTTCCTCCAATTTTCTAAAACAGGCCTTCGACTTTCGGAAGGCGCTCAATCTTCCCATCCTCGATGACAGACCAGGAAAAATCCGGATACGCCTGAAGGAGCGGGCGAAGTCCCGCCGAAATCTCCTCTTTTGTCAGGTGATTGGTCGGCGTATTGAGAAGGATCCCGCGGGTCCCGGAGGCTGCCGCAACCTTGAGATCACAGCCGATCTCGTTGCCGACCATGACGCATTCCGACCGGTTCAGGTGCTGCTCCGTCAGAAGTCTGTTCATGAATGCAGGATCCGGCTTCTTGATCCCGGCGTCCGAAGAGATGTACGCCGCATCAAAGAGAGGCAGAAGTCCTGTCATCTCAAGCTCCGCCTGCGTGAAGACATGCTGCGCATTGGAGAGCAGGTACACCCCGCATCCCAGGGCCTTCAGCTTTTTCAACGTCTCCCTTGTTCCGTCAAAGACGTGGAAGCGCCTTGTCGCAAGCGTGCGGAACACGGCACCGATGAGCCTTGGCGTGCTCTCGTCAAAGACAAGCTCTGCCCGGTGATGGGCAGGCGCCTGTTCAAAGAGCGCGTAAAACACGCGGTACAGATCAATCTCGGGATACGGGCAGTGAAGCCTCTCCTGAAGAGACTTCTTCTCCTTCCTGCAGAGATCGTTGTAGGTCTTTCTCAGCTCTCCCTGCGGATAGTCCGCGCCGTAACGCGCGTAGAGGTTCGTCAGGTCATGCCAGAGAAGGCGCTGGTTCTCGTCCGTATGGATATCGACCAGCGTTCCGTAGAAATCAAAGATGTAGTTTCGATGCATCAGTCAAGAAACCCGGCTTTCTTCAGCTCCACAAGGTACCGGCTCAGCGCATCCTGCCAGGTGGGAAGGGGCGTGAAGCCGTTCTTTACCAGCTTGCTCTTGTCAAGTCTTGAGTTGAACGGGCGCTTTGCCTTCGAGAGGCCGTACTCCGCGGTTGTCACCGGGACAACCTTTGTGGTGTAGCCTGCCTGCCTGTAGATCTCCACGGTAAAGTCATACCAGGAGATGTATCCGCCCTCGTTCGTTGCGTGATAGTAGCCGTACTTCTCACTCTCAATCATGTCGACGAGAAGTCTTGCAAGGTCATAGGTGTAGGTCGGGGTGCCGATCTGATCATCGACGACGCGGACGGTGTCATGGGTCTTGCCGACGTTCAGCATCGTCTTGATGAAGTTCTTGCCGTTCAGGCCGAAGACCCAGGCAATGCGGACGATGAAGTACTTTGTCAGCGTTTTTGCAACCGCAAGCTCACCGTCGAGCTTTGTCTGGCCGTAGACGTTCAGCGGCTGATAGTCCTTGCAGTCCGGATCCCAGGGCGTCGTGCCCTGGCCGTTGAAGACGTAGTCCGTGGAGAGATAGAGCATCTTCGCGTCGATCTTCTTTGCCGCATTGGCGATGTTCTGCGTGCCTCCCACGTTGACCGCGCGCACCTTCGCCACCTTGTCGTCATCCTCTGCCATATCCACGGCCGTCCAGGCAGCGCAGTGGACGATCGCATCGGGGTGAATCTCCTCGATGGTCTTCTCTACCGCAGCCGCGTCCGTGATATCCAGCGAGACATACGGCATGGTGGTCACCGCAGAGCCGTCCTGAATGCCGGCATAGGCAGGAGCCATGTCCGTGCCGACGCCCTCAATCCCTCTTTTTGCCAGTTCATTCATCACATCGTGGCCAAGCTGGCCCGCAACGCCCGTAACAAATACCTTCATAAAAGAACTCCTTTATCTTCATGTGCTTTTCAGCCGCAAAAGCTGTTTTATTATACATCCAAAACGAATTCCAAAAAACCGCCGGATCCTGATAGAATAAATCTGGAATACTGCTGAAGGAGGGAACTGTCATGGAGTACAACCACATGGAAATCGAGCGCAAGTGGATGGTTTCCGGCTTTCCGGAGGAGTCCGGGATCACCCTGCCTCTTCTGAAGGTCGAAAAGATGGAGCAGGGGTATCTGTCCGTCGAGCCGACCGTCCGGATCCGGAAGGAGGACAACGTGACAGAGGGACACTGTGCCTACATCCTCTGCTTCAAGAAGGGCCTGGGACTTTCCCGGCAGGAGCTCGAGTTTCCGATCGAGACGGACAAGTTTGAATCCCTGAAGGAAATGATCGGCGCGCCGCTCATCCCGAAGGTCCGGAAAAGCTATCAGCTGCAGAACGGTCTTGTCCTCGAGGTCTCCCGCGTCGATGATGGGACACCGACCGCGTTTTCCTATGCGGAGATCGAATATCCGTCGGAAGAGGTGGCAAACGCCTATGATCCGAGGACTGATCACCTGGAGCGGTACCTGACGGACGACGTCACCGGCCTTCCGGGACAGTCGATGGGCGCCTACTGGATTCAGACAAGACTTCCTCACGGGGAGGAAGGAGGCGGAAAATGAAGACCTGGACAAGAGAAGAACGCTACCGTGTTCTGAAGGATCCGGAAGAGATCCGGCCGCTGCACGATCGCATTGCGGCATCGCCCTACCGGCAGACGTACCACATTCAGCCGGTCACCGGGCTTCTGAACGACCCGAACGGCTTCGGGTACCATGACGGGCTCTGGCACCTCTTCTACCAGTGGTGCCCCTGGGGCGCCGTGCACGGCCTGAAGTACTGGTACCATGTGACCTCGACGGATCTCATCACCTGGAAGAATGAGGGCGTCTGCGTAAAGCCCGATACCGAGTGGGACAATAAGGGTGCCTACTCGGGCTCCGCCCTTGCAGGCCATGGCTCCCTCTACCTCTATTACACGGGGAATCACCGGGACAGCGACTGGACGAGAAAGTCCTACACCTGCCTGGTACGCCTTGGAGAGGACGGCACGGCACAGAAGGCAGAAGCACCGCTCTTTGGCCCGAATCCCGACTACACGGAACATCAGCGGGATCCGAAGATCATCCACGATCCGAAAACGCAACGCTACTACATCCTCCTCGGCGCCCAGCGAAAGGATAAGACGGGGTGCTGCCTTGTCTACACCTCGAAGGAGCCGTTCTCCGGCTGGTTGTTTTTAGGGGAGCTGAAGGTCCCGGGCTTTGAGGATTTCGGGGATATGTGGGAGTGCCCGTCCATCGAGCAGATCAACGGACAGGACATCCTGCTCTTCTGCCCGCAGCACCTGACCATTCCGGGGCGTGGAAATGCGAGAAACCACAACGGGTATCTCATCGGCCACATGGATTATGAGACCCTGACCTTCACACCGATCGGCCGGTTCCATGTGCTGGATCGCGGATTCGACTCCTACGCGGCCGAGTGTGCCGCGACCATTCACCACAACAAGGACCGCGCCATCCTCATTGCGTGGATGGGACTGCCCGATGCGGTCTATCCGACGGACGATGAAGACTGGTCCGGATGCCTGACGCTCCCGCGCGTTCTTCGCATGCGGGGCCGCCGGCTGATTCAGACGCCGATCGAGGAGCTGAAGCTCCTTCGGGGCGATGTCGTACCGCAGGACGCAAAAACACTTCCCCGTGCCTGCGATCTCGAACTTCACTGCGGAGGGCAGGACATGGAGCTTCATCTCTTTACGCGGGATGGAGGCAGGGGAGGATTCATCATCTCCTATGATCATGAACATCAGCTCTTCACCGTGGACCGCTCTCACATGAAGCGGCGCTTCAACAACGGCGAGGGTGAGGTGCGAAAGCGGGTCCTGGAAAACGGCCTGCAGCAGCTGCGGATCTTCATCGATCACAGCTCCATCGAGATCTTTGTAAACGACGGCGATGCGGTGTTTACCTCCCGCATCTTCCCGAAAGAGGAGGAGACCGGCTATCAGCTCAGCGGAGATGCCATGATGAAAGCCTGGCAGATGCGCTCTGCCGTCAGGGATGACTTTGTGATCTGAAATCAAACAAAGGAGAGAAGAATGCGGTTTCTGCCGCGCTCTTCTCTCCTTCCTTTATCTCAGGAAAGCTTCTGTTCCAGCTCCTGGATTCTCTCTTCCACTTCTCGATCCTTCGACCAGAGATCGACAATCGTATAGCAGTCGAGGGCCTGCTGCAGAAGGTTTTTCCTTTCTGCCTCTTCTCCTGCCCGGTAGTACAGGGCAATCGTGATATCAGACGGCCCCGTGGGAAGGCCATACCCTTTGAGCTTCTCCTGAAGCTGCGCCGTCGTGTAATCCGGCATCTTTTTCTTCAGGGCTTCCTCGAGGTAATGGATCTCCTCCTTTGCCTGCTCGTTTGCCTTCTCGCTCTTTTCAAAGAGCATGCTGTAGCGGTAGAGAACCTCCGCCTGCTCCGGCTGATAGCTCTCGAGATCGCAGAATCCCTTCCAGCGGTAGTACCAAGCAAGCTCCGAGGGGGTGGCAAGGTAAGGGTACGCCTCATCGACAAGAGAGCGGATCACCGGCACCCGGTTCAGACGGAAATTCAGGGAGACCAGCTTTTCAAAGACCCTCGTGCTCACCGGGTTCAGGTCCTTTGCCTTCTCCGCATCCTGCAGCGCCAGCATCAGCCCGCCCTTCTTCTCCTGCTCTTCGGCCTCCGAAAGGAGTCTTGTCACCTTGTCGTCCGGATCGATCTCATACTCCCCGGGCTTCAAATAATACTCAAACAGGTAGATCTCTCCGATGTGATAGATACAGACGTTCTGCATACCGATTATTCCGGATAGGTAAGGTGCTTCTCGCCAATGCCGTACAGGGTATTGTCGAGATATCTCTTTGCCAGGTACTTTGCCATCCCGAGGTTCTGATCGAGATAGTTTCCGCAGTCGCGCGGTGCGGCTCCCGGAACCTCACCCTCAAAGTCCCGGATGAACTCGAACATGCGTGTCACAAGGGGTGCCACTTCCTTGCTTGTCAGCTCGCCGGAGAGCAGCATGTAGAAACCCGTCCGGCAGCCCATCGGCCCGAAGTAGACGATGCGGTCCTTCCAGGCGGGATCGTTTCGAAGGAAGGTCGCCCCGAGGTGCTCAATCGTGTGCACCTCCGCCGTATTCATCACCGGCTCCCGGTTCGGCGCAGTCATGCGAAGGTCGAAGGTCGTGATCGCCGTGTCCCCGTAATGATCCACCCGGGAGACATAGACACCGGGCTCGAGTTTCAGATGGTTGATGGTAAAACTTGTGATCTTTTCCATGATGCTCTCCTATTGCTTCAGGTAGTAGTTCCAGTCAAAGTCCTTGTCGAACAGGTTGTAGTAGGCGGCAAACTTGTAGTCCTCGAGAAGATCCACCGAGTCGAGTTCCGACACGTCGTGGGCGTTGCCGTCACTGTCAAGGAATCCGTTTGCCGAGAGCGCCGGATACTGCTGGCAGACGCTCTCACACAGCTTATCATAGGTTGTCAGCGGAAGTCCCGCATTTTCCAGAAGGAATGCGTGCAGGAAGTTCGGGCTCGTCACCGGAAGGTCTCCCTCCGGCAGGTCGTAGTTCGCCCACATGATGTAGGGAACCGTGTACTTCTTGAGCTTCTCCTCCACCGTGGCATCGTCCGCGTACATGTCGGGATTCATCGCCTCGTAGACGTCCTCGTCCATGCCCGGCTGATGATCGCCGAACATCAGGATGATGGTCTTCTCCTTCACCTTCGAGAAGTAGTCGGTCAGCTGCTCAAAGGCGCTGTCCGTCTCCTTTACCAGGGAGAGGTACTCCTGCAGCTGGCTGAAAGAGGCGAGGTTCTCGTCGGTGGGCTTTACGGTGACATCGACCGCGGGCACCTCCGAGTTGTAGCCGCCGTGGTTCTGCATCGTCACGTTGAAGAGGAAGAACGGCGAACCGGTTGACGTCTCACTCGATGCGCTCTCTCCTGCTGCCAGCGAATCGAGGCTGTTCTGGTGCTCGTAGTAGTAGATGACGTCCTTGAAATCGGACTCATCATCGACATAGGAGCGAAGTCTTGAGGTATACGGGAGCGTGCCCGTATCCTTTGCGATGAAGCGGTCAAACCCGAGGTACGGGTAGACCACGTTCCGGCGGTAGCCGTTGGACAGGTACGGGTGGAAGGCGCTCACCTCATAGCCCGCATCCTTCATGTACCAGGCGAGGGACTCCTGCTCGGAGTCAATGTACTGGGAGTAGGGAATCGCACCGCTGTTCAGGAACGAAATGCTGTTGCCCGTCAGGAACTCGTACTCGGTATCCGCGGTGGTGCCGCCAAAGACCGAGACGATCATCTTGCCCTTCTTCACATTGGAGCCGGACAGGGAGTGGATGTACGGCATGCAGTCATGGTCCGTCTCAAACCCATACGTCGTCGGAAGATCCGAGAACGCCTCGTTCATGATGACGATCACGTTGACGGCGGGATCGTCCGTATCCGGGGCTTCCGAAAGAAGCGAGACATCACTGTCCGCATACGAGTCCAGGATCTCCTTTGCCGCCTCTGCGGTGTATCCCTCCGGCGTCGGCTTCTCCAGGGACTTCTGGGCAAACGAGACGAAGGAGAGCACGTACCCGTGGTGCTTCGTTCCGATGTTCGTGTTCCAGAGGTTGACCGTCGGCGCGTTCATCGGGATGTAGCAGAGAAGGAAGATGAGCGCTGCGGCAGAGATGCCCTCCCGCACCGCGTTCTTCTTCCGGAACGTGCGCTCATTCTCCTGCAGGATGACGAGGAACAGAATGAGGCTTGCCGTGCAGACGACGATCATCTCACTGGAGGGCGCAAAGCTGTAGTCGGTAAGGACGTTCTTTGCCGTCGATGCACCGGAGAAGTCCGCAAGCTCGAGTGCCTGCCCGCGGAACTCAAAGTAGTAGTGGTTTGCAATGGCAACACCGAGCCAGATGGCATGCGGCAGGGCATACGAGAACCTGCGGAAGGCCTTCCCGGGGGTGATGAGGTACATCACCACGTAGGGCAGCGCATAGATCAGAAGGTTCCCGATGATCGAGGCCGCATTGTCCAGATAGAACTGATCCGAGTAGAGCATCTCCACCATCGAAAAGTCAATGAAGGAAAGAAGGAAGATCCGAAGGATCGGAAGCTCCCATGCTCCCTTGTGACCTTCAGAGGCCAGATCACTCCTCTTCTCACCCACATGGGAGAGAACAAGAAGAATAAAGACACTCTCGAGAACGTAGCACAGGAGCTGATAGGTTCTCGTGTAGGACTCCCAGTCACTGGTCAGTGCAAGGTGTGCAAGAAATACCGTGTAGAAGATCTGCAGGGAAAAGATGATGACGGAGAGCACCACCGGGCCCTTTGCGCCCTTCTTTGCCTTCTCCTCTCCTGCCTTCTTTTTGCCGCGAAGACCGTTCCCTTCAGCGGCAAAGTGCACGTTCCGGACAAGGGCAAAGAGAAGAAGTTCCAAAAGTACCACGACAGATGCGGCAACCGCAAAAGCGGACATGCTGTCTGCGATGAACGCGCCGTGCGGGTTCACGACAAAGTCATACCAGGTAAAGGACACGCCCCGCAGGGTGACCGGCGTGATCGAAAGGCCGGACGCTGTCGTCGAGGGTGTAACGCCCTCAAAGGTGATGGCATTGCTGCCCGCTGCCATGATCGTACTGCCCTCGATGTCCGTATCGATCAGCTTGATGTACGACCTGCAGTTCGTCCGGGACAGGTTCGAGGCCTTCCAGGTGATCTCATAAACCGGGACAGGTTCCGCGAAGGTGTAGGTGATGTTGGTGCCGTTTTCCGTCGCCCGCATCAGACCCTCTTCCACGGAAAGTCCCGTGCAGTTCTCCCCGCTCTCTCCGGTAAGGTTTACCATGGAGATCTTCTGCTCCGGATAGGACGCACACAGGTACCCTGCCCGGATGAGGAATACGGCAAGAAAAGCCAGAACCGTGAGAACAACGATGAGCCCCTTCTTTCCCGGGTGAAAGCCGATCTTGTCAGCCTTTGCCTTTACCTTCGAGAAGGCTCCCTTTACGCGGTCCGAAAGCTTCTTCCATACGGAAGGCTTTTTGAATACATCCTCGTTCTGTTTTGTCTTTTGGATTCGTCTCTTGTTGCTCATCTCACACAAAAACCGCAGCCGCAGGGGCTGTTCTCCCCCGGCTGCGATTCCCCCGAAATCTCCTATTTCGTATACTGACGGTACAGCGCCGAATGATCATAGATGCAGCGCCAGCCGCTGATGGCATTTGCCGTGACGGCGATGTAATGGCCGCCGCCGTTTGAAACCTGATAGCTCACCGCGCAGGAGCCGGACTCGTTGACAAAGCCGGTCTTTGCGCACTGCACGGTGCCGTTGTTGTCCTGATCCTCGATCCTGCGGAGGAACCAGTTGGACACCGTGATGCCCTCCGGGTGGACGGAGGTCGGCGACGTGGTCCAGGTGTGCTCCGCAAGCACCTTCCGGCACCAGTCGTTCTCGAGCGCCGCCTTCATGATGATTGCGATGTCATACGGCGTCGAGTAATGGTTCTCGTCGTAGACGCCCACCGGATTCATGAAGTGGGTCGTATCGGAAATCCCGAGCTCCTCGCACTTCTCGTTCATGAGCTTTACGAAGGAGTCCATGTCCCCCGCGGTGTACTCCGCAAGAGCCATGGCCGCGTCCGCGCCCGACGGCAGGATCGTGCCGTAGAACAGGTCCTCGACCGAAGCGGTATCTCCCGGCATCCAGCAGACTGCGGACGAGCCGTTTACGTAGGCGTAGTCCTCATCCTCCTGGGTCAGGGTGACCATGTCTTTGAGGGAGTCCTCGCTCTTCAGGTGCTCGGCGGCAACGAGGATGGTCATGACCTTCGTCATCGACGCCGGGACGATGCGCTCACAGGCGTTCTTCTCGGCAATGATTTCGCCGGTGTCCGCATTGACGATCATCGCATACTTGCTGCCGATGTAGTCCCCGCCGACAACAGCAGATGCCGGCACCACCGTGCCGTCCTTGCTTGTCACGGATCCGTCCGCATTCGTCGTGGACGACTGCTCCGAAGAGGAATCCTCACTCACAGCTTCTTCCGACTCCCCGGTATCCGTCGCGGAGACGGTGCTTGTATCGGCTGCGGATTCCGTGGTCACAAGGCTTGCCGCAGCTTCGGAGTTTGCAACCACCTCCTCATCTGCGGAGACCGCCTGACTGGAGGTCTCATTCCCCGTCGCGGTGCCGAACTCGGTGCCGAACGATGCCGAATACTTGTCGTCATACCCCGGAACCGAGGGGATCGTCACGGTATTGGACGTCTCCAGGAACTGGTAGTAGGGCCAGAACGTCGCGATCTCGGACGGGTAGTTCTTTGCCGCCCGGTCCTCTGCGATCTTCTCCGCGCTGTAGGTGCTGATATCACCCTCGACAACACCGTCCGTCGAGGCTTCCGCAGAAGCCTCCACCGTACTGCCGTCCGTACTCACCTCACTGGCAGCTGAAGATGCCGTCTGCGCGGTGACCGCCGCCCCACCGGACAGATGCTGCGCGGCATACCGGACAGCGAAGAAAATGGCAACTACCGCGGCAATGGCAAGGACGATCATTGCGACCGTGATCCGCTGTGCACGCCTGAGCTCTCTTTCCCGCTGCTCTCTGCGGCGGCGTCTTTGCTGGGCCTTCTCCCGTCTTTCCCGGTTCAGCCGCTGCTGTTCCCGCTCCAGATCCTCCTCGGAGACGTCGACGTAGTCATCGTAATCGCCGCTGTAGCCGGCATCGTCGTTATAGCCGGTATCGCCATAGCCGTCATCATAGTAGCGATCATTCTGATATCCGTCATCGTAATTTCCCGGTCTCCCGGAACGATTGTACTGATCTGCCATAAATATACTTCAATTCCCGTGAACTTCTTTTTACAGAGACATTACCTGCCGATAGTAGCACACTTGCCTCAGGCTTTCCAGACCATGCGCACCCGGTTCCCGGCAAGAAGGGCTGAGCCCTCCTCATGGAATCCGAGGCCGGAAAGCTGTTCCTTCACCTCCGACACATGGGAATCCGTCCCGTCAAAGGTGATCTCGGCATGCCAGCCGGGTGCCTCGTGCAGACGAATGAGGCGTCCGACCCGCTTTCCCAGGTCCTCGCCCGCAAAGTCCACCGTGAAGGTGATCTTCTTTTCGCTCTCGTCAGTCTCCATGCGAAAGCGCGAGAGCGTCTGCCACTGCTTTTTTGCGCCCTCCCGGGTGCTCTTTAACACAAAGCGCGACAGGTCAACCTGCTGTCCGCTCTTTGGATTCTTATTGTTCTCGTTCGGTGTTTCCATTTCGTAACCTCGCCTGCGGGCCATTATAGCACAAAGGGACCGGTCCGGAGAAACCTGTGATCTCCCCGAACCGATCCCTGAAAACTCCCTGAAATTCCTTCCTACTTATAATAAGTAGGTCTGTGTCTTCCGATCTCTACTTCTCTGCCTTGATGACATGCAGGTAACCGTCATTCCCGCGGCCAAGCGTCAGCGTATAGGTCTGTCCCTGTACCAGGATGCCCGTCGAGGAAAGGTTCGTGTTCGCATCAAGCTTTACCTTCATCGTGCCGCTGGACGGTGCATTGAAGGACAGCGTATCCTCGGTCGATCCGCTCTCGATTGTACCGGTTGCGGTGAAGCTGTTCGACGAATCCACGGTTGCACTGCCGTTCGAGGAGCCGTCCTTGCTCACGATCTTTGTCGCATGCCAGTAGGCATCATCTCCGCGGTAGGAGGTGACCTCCAGGTTGTGGCCGGAAAGGAGCACCTTGCAGGCGGACAGATCTGCGTCGTTGTTGATCTTGAACTTCATCGTGCCGCCCGTCGTATCCAGAAGAAGCAGGTTCGAGGTGGAACCGCCGTTCACCGTGCCGGTAAAGGTCAGTGAGAGCGAGGAGAGCGCCGTCGAAGAGGAACTGCTGCTCGAGGAAGAAGAGGACGAACTCGTCGTACTCGTTGTTGTACTGCTGGAGATCGACGAAGACTTCGAGGTATCGCGGATTGTCACGGCGTGGTAGCTGCCATCGCTCCCCTTTGCCGCAAGGATCTCCAGCGGCGTGCCGGTCAGGATCGACGTGCAGTTGGTCAGATCCGTGGAAGCATCCATGTAGACCGTGTAGTTTCCGGCAACCGTCGAGAGCACGATCTTGTTGAGACTCGTACCGTCCGCCACGGTCCCGTAGATCATCATCGACGTCGAGGTGTCGAGATTTGTGCCGTAGATGATGACCTTCGCCGCATGCATGTACGCATCATCGCCGCGGTAGACATAGGCGATTGCGGAGGCGCCGCTGTAGATGACCTTCGCGCCGCCGAGCGTCGTCGAAGAATCCATCTTGACCTTCATCGTGGAGCCGTTTGTCGAAAAGTTCAGAAGCGAGCTCGTGGAGCCGCTTCCGATCGTGCCGGAGACCTTTGTCGTCGACTGGCCGTTCGGTCCGGTGACAGTCTCACCGCTTGTAATCGTAGACGGCGCCGCAATGTTTGTAGCAACATACCCGGAACCTGTCGAGCTGTATGTCACCACGACTTCCTCCAAATGATAGAGGAGCGAAATGCCCGTGTAGGTCGTACTCGAATCGATGATAAAAGTTATTCGCCGGTCTGTCCCGGGTACAGCCAGTACCAGCTGATTCTCCGTTGTGCCATAGGCAACAACACCCTGTACCATCGGGGTAACCGTAGAAGTGGATGCCGCCGTATCACTCGCCGTGATCTTTGATGCATGCATGTAGGCGTCGTCACCGCGATAAACCGTTGCCGAGACCGTGGCGCCCTTCATCAGTGCCTTCACGCCCGACATGTCCGTGCCGGAATCGATCTTGATCTGCATGGTACCGCTGGACGTATCAAGATACAGCATGGAACCCGTCGTGCTGTCATTTACGGTGCCTGTCACCGTCACGTTGTCTGCCTTTGCCGAAAGGCCGATCCCCGCAAACAGGGACAGGACCAGGCAGAGGGACAGGATCACGCTCAGAAAGGACAGCTTTTTCTTCATATATAGAATCCTCCTTCTGCAAAGGAGTGGCACTTCGCACACTTCCCCCGCTGTTACGAATCGAATTCCATTATAGACTACCCGTCCCGCCTTTGTAAAATGAGATTTTCCATCCGGTCAAGATTTTTGTTGCATATTATCCTGAACGGTAAATATTGATGTATTCCATTCGATTTTCAGAATCAGCCAGGTCAAAACCGTTGTGGTCATTTTATGTGTTTTTAGATCATGAAAAATTCCCGGAAACCCACTGTTTCCGGGGATAAGCGTGATTATTGACCGTCTTTGTTCAGTCCCTGTTCAGGGCATCGACCATCTCCTGCAGCTCGAAGTAGCGCTCCATCTTCTGCTCAAGTGCTGCGTCGGTCTCGTCCTTCTCCTTTGAAAGATCGGCCAGCTTCACGTAGTCCGAGGCTGCCGCCTCCATCTCTTTCGAGAGTTCCTCGGACTTTGTCTGCAGGGCATCGATCTCGCCCTCGATCGCATCGTACTCTCGCTGATCCCTGTAGGAGAGTTTCTTTGCATGTGCGGAGCGCGGTTTCGATTCCGATGCGGGAGCAGGCGTCTCTTCCAGCTTCTTTCCGATCGTCTTCTTCTCCTCGACACTCTCCTGTCCCCGGAGATACTCGTGCTCCCGGTATTCTTCGTAGGCGCCGTCGCTCTGCCAGAGCGTCCCGTCGTCCTCGAAGGCAAGGATCCTCGTCACCACGCGGTCGAGGAAGTACCGGTCGTGGGAGACCACGATGATGATCCCGTTGAAGGTATCGAGGTAATCCTCGAGGACCTGCAGGGTCTGGATGTCGAGATCGTTCGTCGGCTCATCGAGGATCAGGACGTTCGGGGCCTGCATCAGCACGTGCAACAGGTAGAGCCGCCTCTTTTCTCCGCCGGAGAGCTTGGAGATCAGCGTGTACTGTTCCTCCTTGTCGAACAGGAACCGGTTGCACATGTCCGAGGCCGATACGAGGCCGTCCTCGGTGCGGATATATTCGGCGGTGTTCCGGACGTAGTCGATGACCCGAAGGCTCTCATCGAGAGCCTCATTCTCCTGAGAGAAGTACCCGAATTGAATCGTCTGCCCGATGGTGACACTCCCGGTATCCGGGGTCACAAGGCCGAGGATACATTTGAGAAGCGTCGATTTCCCGCACCCGTTCTTTCCGATGATCCCGATCCGGTCGGTCTTCCGGAAATGGTAGGTGAAGTCATGGAACAGGACTCTCCCGTCGTAGGACTTGGAGATGTTCTCGAGCTCGATCGTCTTTCCGCCGATGCGCGATGCCATGGAGGAGAGCTGTACCTGCCGCTCCTCCACGATCCTGTCCCTGTCACGCAGTTGCTCGAAGCGCTGGATATGCGCCTTCTGTTTCGTCGAACGGGCTCTTGCGCCCCGCATCATCCAGGCAAGGTCCTTCTTATAGAGCGTTGCCATGCGCCGCTCGGCGGCAAGGGCGTAGTCGAGCCGCTGCTGCTTCAACTCGAGGTACCGGCTGTAGTTCGCATCGTCATACCGGCAGAGACTTCCGTGGTCAATCTCCACAATCGTGTTGCAGACCTCATCGAGGAAGTACCGGTCATGCGTCACCATGAGGATGGCGCCCTTATAGCCCCTGAGGAAGTCCTCGAGGTACTCGATCATTTCCGCATCGAGGTGGTTCGTCGGCTCATCGAGGATCAGAAGATCCGAGGGTGTCAGCATCGCGGCAACAAGAGCCGCCCGCTTCTTCTGCCCGCCGGAGAGGATCTCCGGGCTGCAGTCGGGATCCGGAATCCCGAAGCGAAGGAGCTGTGCCTTCACCTCGCCCTCCGTATCCCAGTGTGCTTCCTTTCCCCGGACCCTCTCCGCGACGTTTGCAAGAAGGCTCTTTTCACTGTCAAAGACCGGGTTCTGCGGAAGGTAGGCGATCCGAAGGCCGCGTCCTCTCACCACCTGTCCCCCGTCAGGCTCCATGACGCCCGCCGTGATCTGGAGAATCGTCGACTTTCCGGTACCGTTCACACCAATGATACCGATCCGGTCATGATCATCAATGCCAAGCGTCACGTCGTTCAGCACCTGCTTGGCGCCGAGGACTTTGGAGATATGTTCGAGGTTCAGGATGTTCATTCGTATTCATGCTCCTTTGCACCCGGCCATTTTATCATAAAAAAGGCGTCCGGAGCGTTTGCCCCGGGCGCAATCATAGAAGGACTGACAAATTTAAGCTGCCACAGACTTCAGGCCGCAGCCGTGCGGTGGGATGTCCGCTCTCCCTGCGTTGCGATTGCCTTGACCTTTGCAAGAGCCTTCTGGACAGCGGGGATCGAGATCAGAACCAGCGTGATCGCCGCCTCCGG
Organism: uncultured Lachnospiraceae bacterium; assembly: GCA_900315055.1. GTDB lineage: Bacteria > Bacillota > Clostridia > Lachnospirales > Lachnospiraceae > CAG-791. Next base: position 16,487 of record OMXP01000026.1, on the reverse strand, counting down.
CCAGATATAGAGGCCGTTGTAGGCAAGTGTGTAGGCAAGAGGAGACATGTTGTAGTCGGCAGCGTAGATGCCGAAGAACACGTAGCCGGAAATGCAGGCAAAGAAATATCTGCCGATGACACCCGTCAGGTATCCGAGGACCATCCCGTGCTTCTTATTGGCAAACAGGCCCGAGAGGCCGAGGGCGCCGAAGGCGAAGACGTAATCGATGAGCATCTGCGGAACCGAGAGGATGTAGGGATCCGTGATCAGCTGCAGCAGGCCGTAGGCCACTGCACCGGCGATACCGGTCCCGAGGCCGTACCAGTAGCCGATCAGCGTGACAAAGAACATCGAGAACAGGGTGATGGAGCCGCCCATCGGCAGATGAGCGAACTTGATGAAGCTCGTGACAAAGGCAAGGGCAATCGCCATGGCGGAGAACACCAGTCTCCTCGTGCCGGTCTTCCCCCGCTCGTCCGCCTTGACCAGGTAGCAGGCAAGGAGCAGAATCCCGAGCATGATGATCACCAGCACGGTATATCCGGAGCCGGTCAGGGCATAGGACCCGTCTTCCGTTAACGTAGCAAACAACGACATAAAAAATCCTCCTTCTGACAGGGGAACCTGCTAAAGGAGGAAACATATGTGCGCCATGAACCATGCGCTTCCTTCCGCCGGTATTATCCGGTTCAAGTTTTAAGGGTCTACAGCAGATCTTCCGATCTGCGTTTCTCAGCATTACGCTCCCCTAGCAAAGGTTTTCCGTCATTCAATTGTTCATCTAACTTTACCGCAGCAGGTAAAAATGTCAAGTCTCGTTGTATCCTGACACATTTTCCTCAGCCTGTCAGTCACTTTCCGTTCCGCCAAGAATCCCCAGTCCATGGGATAGGGACGGAAGAAGGAACTCCAGATCCTCCCGGCAGGCCTTCGGGCTTCCCGGAAGGTTCACGATCAGCGTGTGCTTCCTGATCCCTGCGGTCTGCCGTGAGAGCATCGCGTGTTTTGTGAACTGCATCGAATAGCTGCGGAGCGCTTCCCCGATGCCGGGGACCTCTCTCTCACAGACCTCCTTTGTCGCCTCCGGCGTGACATCCCGGTCCGAGAACCCGGTCCCGCCGGTCGTAAAGACGACCCGCACCTGCCGCTGATCCGCAAGACGGCAGAGCTCAGCTTTCAGTTTCTCTTTTCCGTCCGGGAGAAGGATGGTCTCGACGACCTCATACCCGTTTTCGGTGAGGATCCGCCCGATCTCGGGGCCCGACCTGTCCTCATAGACTCCGGCACTTGCCCGGTCCGAGAGGGTGATCACCGCCGCCGTAAAGGCTCGCTCTGGGTCCGCGGGGATCACACGAATCGTATCCCCTGGCCGCACCGCTCCTCCCTGTTTCACCACGGCAAAGACGCCCATCTTCGGCATGATGCACTCGCCCATGCGCTCATAGATCGCGCAGTGGCTGTGGCAGCTCTTTCCGATCTGTGTCAGCTCCAGGAGAACGCTGTCCCCGATCTGAAACCTTGTCCCCACGGGGAGCGTCGTAAGATCCGGCAGTCCCTCAACCACGAGGTTCTCCCCGAAGTCCCCGTAGGAGACGTCCGCCCCGCGCTTTTTGAAGTCATCGATCGCTTCCTTCGAGAGAAGGCTCACCTGCCGGTGCCAGTGTCCCGCGTGGGCATCGTCCTCAAGTCCCCAGTCCTCTTTCAGATAAGCCTGATCCACCGGGATCTTGGCGGTTCCCTTCTTCTTACTCCTGCAGACCGCGACGATCTTTCCCTGATTCTTTCCGCACATGTGTACTCTCCTGTTCTATACTGACTATAAAATAAAGTCTCCACCACAGAAAGGCCCAAACTTCCATGTCTGATCTTACGCATTTTGATGAAAACGGCAACGCCCGCATGGTTGATGTCTCCGGAAAGGAGATCACCCACCGGGAAGCCACCGCGACCGGCTCGATCAAAGTATCCAAAGAGGTCTTTTCAGCCATCGTCGACCGGAAGGCCGAAAAGGGAGATGTCCTCACCGTCGCCCAGGTCGCGGGTATCATGGGCACGAAGCACACCGCGGACCTGATCCCGATGTGTCACCTCCTGAACCTCACCAACGCAAAGCTCACCTTTATCCTGGATCCCGAAACCACAACGGTCCACGCCTTCTGCACGGTAAAGTGCGACGGAAAGACCGGCGTCGAGATGGAAGCCCTGACCGGGGTCTCCGTCGCGCTCCTTACGATCTATGACATGACCAAGGCGATCGACAAGCGCATGGTACTCTCCGACATTCATCTTGTAAACAAGAGCGGCGGAAAGAGCGGGGATTTTACGTTTTAATCCCCGGGATCCGTAAGGAACAGCATCTTCTCCTCTGCCATCTGAAGGTACCGGGGAAGCCCCTTCGTCTCAAGCTCCGGATATTCCGACCTCTGGACAAACCAGCAGATGTGCTCCGGATTGTGCTCCCGGTGGTCCCCCTGCGGGACAAGATAGAAGTTCTCCTCAAAGGGGAGAGCTGCCCTGCTCTTTTCCCGGACCGGAAACGCATTGACCGGCTCTTCCGCTTCCCATACCGGGATAAAGTCATGGGCGCGGTATCCGAGGCAGGTCGTCCCCTCCGGAATCTCGCCCTTTGTTTCGATGTCCACCCCGTAGTCCACGAGGTGCGCATGATGTGCATCGATCCGGACAAGATCGGTGTAGTTCTTGCACCCGGTGAGGATCGAGGCCTGCTTCACCTTCGGGTTTGCAAAGACATCCTTTGTCTTCCCCTCCCGGATAATTCTCCCTCTGTCCATGACCAGCAGATCCTCGCAGAAGCGGTAGATCTCGTCCCGGTTGTGGGAGACGAGGATCATCGTCCCGTCGTACTGCTGCAGCATCTCGAAGAGCTGCTCCTGCAGCTGATCTTTGAGATACGCATCCATCGCGGAGAAGGGCTCATCGAGAAGAATCATCTTCGGCGCACCGGCAAGAAGGCGGGCAAGGGCAACTCTCTGCTGCTGTCCCCCGGAGAGTTCTCCGGGGTAGCGCTTCTCGAGCCCTGCAAGGTGAAACCGCGCAATCATCGCAGCGCACCGCTCTCTTCTTTCCTTCTTCGGGACATTTTCCAGTCCTGCAAGGACGTTCTCCTCCACCGTCATCGTCGGAAACAGCGCGTAGTTCTGGAAAAGATACCCGACATTCCGCTTCTGCGGGCGGACACAGAGCTTCTTCCCGCTGTCAAAGAACACGTCCCCGTCCACACAGATCTTTCCCGCATCCGGCCGCACGATCCCCGCAATGCTCTTCAGGGTCATGCTCTTTCCGCACCCCGAGGCGCCGAGGATCCCGATCCGGGAGGCGGAGGTATCGACGCGGACGGTGAGGTCATATTCCTGGAGATGTTTTGTGAAATCCAGTAAAAGGTGCATTTTACCACCTCGAGACATGATGAATCGACTTCGACGCCGCAAGGTTCATCGCCGCGACGATCACAAAGGCGATGACCAGCACAATCAGTGTCCAGATCCCGGCGGTCAGATAATCCCCGTCCTGAATCACCATCGCAATCTTCTGGGAGATCGTCGCGGTCTTTCCCGGGATGTTGCCGGCAAGCATCGAGGTCGCGCCGTACTCCCCAAGGGCCCTTGCAAACGTCAGGATCGTCCCGGAGATGATGCCGGGACCTGCGGTCGGCATCACGATCTTCCAGAAGATCTTCGTCTCCGACATCCCGAGCGTCCGCCCCGCATAGACGAGGTTCTCATCGATCTGCTCAAAGGCAGCCCTCGCATTCCGGTACATCAGGGGAAAGGCGATAAAGCTCGCGGCAAGAATGCACCCGAGCCAGCTCTGCACCACCTTGATCCCGAACTGCGCGTATAGAAAGCTCCCGAGGGGCCGCCTCTTGCTGAACAGGAGCAGCAGGAAAAAGCCCGTGACCGTTGGCGGCAGAACCATCGGCAGCGTCAGAATCCCGTCGATCACCGACTTTGCCCCGGGTCCCCGCTTTACAACCTTCCGTGCCGCAAAGATGCCAAGGAAGAAACACAGAATCGTCGCCACAAGGCCGGTCTTCAGGGAAATCCAGAGGGGACTCCAGTCAAGGCCGGAAAGAATGGAGAGAACTTCCTGCATGCGATACCTCCTGTCCAAAATCCCCGCACAGGGGGTGAGCCCTGTGCGGAGTATAAAAACGTTCCTGTCAGTCGGTCACGTTCGTGTCGAACTGATAGGTCGTAAAGACATCCTTTGCCCCGTCAGAGAGGACATACGCCTCAAAGTCCGCTGCGGCCGCTGTCTCCGCGTCCGTTGCCTCGTCGTTTACGATCTGCGCGATGGGATAGATGATGTTGCCGGAAAGATCATAGGAAACCGTCTGCAGGATGTCGACATCGTCCTCATGGCCATAGACATCGCTGTAGTAGGTCGTTCCGACCTCGCAGGAGTGCTCCGATACCGCGGAGAGCACCTTGGAGACGTTGCTCTGTTCGGAGATCTCAACCCCGCCGAGCGCCTCGGAAATCTCCTCCGTCGTATAGGTGGAGGGATCATCCCGGCTCTCCAGAAGTCCCGCATTGACCATGGCTACCCTCGTGTACTTGCCGACCGGCACCGACCCGTCCGCAAGGGCAATGCTCGTGGCATCGCCGATGTTTTCCAGTCCCGTCACCTTCGTTCCGGAATCCTTGTAGGTGATCACCACCAGCTGGTTGTTGACCACGTTGTGGCGGGTACCGTCGACGACAAGCCCTTGGTCCTCGAGCTCATCCATCTGCTTCTGCGCCGCCGAGAAGAACACGTCGCAGGCATAGCCCTCCTCGATCTGGGTCATCAGCTTGCCGGACGAATCCGCATTGAAGGTGATGGTGACGTTCGGGTGGGATTCCTGATACTTCGATGCAAGCTCGTCCATCACATCCGAAAGGCTCGCCGCGATGAACACCTGGATCTCGACGTTCTCGTCGGAAGCGGTGTCCGTGGAAGCCTCCGTTGCAGCAGTGTCCGCAGCCTCCGAAGACTCGGACGATGCGGCAGAATCCGCCGCCGTCACAGTCCCGGAAGAGGAGTTCCCGCATCCCGTCAGCAGCAGGGCGGCCATGCCGCCTGAGAGCAATCTGCAGCAAAGTTTCTTTTTCATCTTCTTTTCTCCGTTTCTGTGTGTCTGGTGAATGGTTTTGATATCCTCGGACGAGCTTTCACACTGTCCCCCTCAGATGGAAGAGACTCTTATCCGCCGATATCGGACATTTTGTGTTTCTCGGTGATCTTCCCCTTCTCCTCAAAGCAGTGTTCCTTCGGCTTCAGGAAGACGGCCTCGCGGAAGGCCTTCTGCAGATCCTGCTCCCGCATCGCGCTGTCCTCTTCTTTGAGGATCGGCCGAAGATCCACGGCCGTGCCGTAGCAAAGGCACGGTTTCAGCTTCCCGGTGGAGGTGAGGCGAAGCCTGTTGCAGCTTCCGCAGAACTTTCCGTGGATCGGACTGATGAGCCCGATGCTCCCCTCCCAGCCGGGTATGTGGTAGTACAGTGCCGGCCCGTTCCCGTGGGGATTGGAATCCCGGATCAGATCCGGCCAGATCGCCTGCATCTTGACCAGGAGCTGCGCATTGCTGATGGGGTCAAATTCCTTCCCATACCCGATTGGCATCATCTCGATGAACCGCACATCGAGCTTATGGTTCTTTGCAAGCATCGCGATGTTCGGCCACTCGACATCGTTCACGTTCTTCTGCAGGACGCAGTTGACCTTGACGCGAAGATCGCTCTGAAGCGCCGCCTCGATTCCCTCTTTGACCTGTTCCAGGGCATCCGTCCCCGTGATCTCCCTGAACTTCTCCGGGCTTAAGGTATCAAGGCTCACATTGACTGCGGACAGCCCTGCATCAATAAGATCCGGCAGCTGATCCTTCAGGTAAACGCCATTCGTTGTCAGCGTCACCTCCTCGATCCCCGGGATGTCCCGGATCATGCCGATCAGTGTGGCGCAGCCCTTCCGCACCAGCGGCTCCCCGCCGGTCACCTTGACCTTTTTGATCCCGAGGGCTGCCCCGGCGCGCACGATCTCTTCGATCTGTTCATAGGTCAGGATCTCCCGCATCGGCACCTTCTCGATGCCGTGGGGCATGCAGTAGGCACAGCGGAGGTTGCAGCGGTCCGTGATCGACACCCGAAGGTAATCCGCTCTCCTGCCGTACGGATCGATCAGTGCATTTTCCGGGGGATCGTCTGCAAGGATCCGGTCCGCGATGGCGGAAACGTTTGAAGAAGGCAGTACCGGTTCCCGGAAGTCCGCCTTTCCCGCAAGGTCCTCATCACAGACCAGAAGAATCCTCCCCTCCCGGTTCGAGACCGGCTCCTCCTGCACGCCTGAAAGAAGACACTCGATCTTTCGAACGTTCTTTTCCTTGCACCCCTCGACGAGAATCACGTCTGCATCGGAGAAGAGCGCGATGAGACTCTCATCATCGTCTCCGCTGTCTCTCTTATGGATCATCACCTGATCCTGTGAGTAGATTGCCGTCTCCACGGCTCCCGCCGCGTCATACCGGAAGGTATCCGTCTCCGGGGTGTCCGCCGTAAAGTCATGCCCGTCGTGCTTGATCGCCGCCACATTGAGACTCCTCCCGGAAAGCTCCTGAATCAGTGCTGCCATGAGTGTCGTCTTTCCGGTGTTCTTTACGCCGCAGATGTAGCAGATCTTCGGTTTCTTTTTCGTATCCATATCGTCCATAACCGTCCAGGCTCCCTTAAGAAAACAAATCTTCTAAAGAAGATACGCGAAGAGCTTCGTCCCCTTTTCCACTTCCGTCTCCCCCTCCGGGATCTCGAGAAGCGCATTGGCTAAAGGAAGATCCACCAACAAGGAGGAGGCACTGCCGCCAGGAAGAGGCGTACCGACAAGTTTCCCGTCCTTCTCCCGGACAACGGCCCGCACAAAGCGCCGGTACGATCTTCCCTTCTTCCAGCTGCCGGAGAGAGACACCTGTACCTTCTTCAGGGTCGGATTCTGATGCAGCATCTTCAATAGCACCGGCCGCACCAGGAGGCAGACGTGGACAAACACCCCGTAGGGATTGCCGGAAAGGCTGATGACCGGTGTTCCCCGGTACACCCCCGCCATCACCGGCATGCCGGGCTTGATCCGCACCTTCCAGAACAGAGGCTCCACACCAAGGTCCGGATACACGCTGTGAAAGATGTCCTTTACCCCGACGGATACGCCTCCCGTCGTCACGACAAGGTCCGCGTCCTCTGCCTTCCGGATCACGTCTTCCACCTGTTCCGGATCGTCCGGAAGGATACGGACCTTCGTGACCTCTGCCCCGAACGATGGGAGCAGGGCCTCAAGAAGTGCCGCATTGCTGTCATAGATCTTCCCGGGAAACAGCGTCTTTCCCGGTGCCGTGACCTCATCTCCTGTTGCCACGACAAGAACCCGGGGACGTCGGACCACAAAAAGATCCGGCATCCCCTGCGAGGCTGCAAGGGCGATTGCGGCAGGAGTAAGAACACTCCCCTCCGGAAGAAGGCGTGCTCCCTTTTTGCCGTCCACTCCGCGGAGGGTGATATTGCTGCGGGGAGGAAGGGACAAAATCGTCACCTTTTCTTTCCCATAGTCCGTATCCTCCTGCGGCACCACAAGGTCGATTCCTTCCGGGATCGGAGCGCCGGTCATGATGCGGAGGGCAGAGCCTTCCGGCACGGTCCCTGAGAACACCTCCCCCGCATCCTCTTCTCCGACAACAGGAAGTGAAAAAGGCAGTTTCCCGATATCCCGTTTCCGGAGCGCATACCCGTCCATCGCAGCCCGGTCAAAGGGCGGCTGATCAAGAAGGGACAGAAGATCCCGGGACAGGATGCGGCCAAAGCAGAGAGATAACGGAATCCTCTCCTCGTCCGCGATCTTCTCTGTCACGGAAAGCAGAAGATCCTGTGCAGTTTCGAGTTCGATTTCTGTTCTCATGGACATAAAAAAGCTGCCTGCAGGGAAACGTGCAGACAGCAAAAGGGCATACTTTCTCCCCGGGACAAATCTCCATGCCCTTTTCTGTCAGAGGGCATGGTATCCGGGATGAGATCCCTGCTGTTTCCTTCTCAAATACGGAAAGTCGTTCTCTTTCGGGAGCGGCTCTTGCACGCAAAACACACGTGACCGGCCGGGGAGCCATGACAGGATATCCGGAAAGGATTTCCTGCCTGCAGGCTCCGGGGCTTGGAAACGATACGGTTTTCAGTTGGTTGAACAGTTGATCACGGACGGACGAGGCGGTCTGCCTGAGTCATTCTCCGCGCGATCTCATACATGTTGGTGACGGAGCCGACCGCAAGCTTCTCCTTCAGATGCTGGAAGTCGAGGCAGGTTCCGCAGGTCAGGATCTCGACGCCCTGTGCCTCGAGGCTCTTCAGGTCATCGAGTACCGGTGATCCCTCGCAGGTAAGCTTTGCGCCGCCGTTGTAGAAGAGCATCGTCGTTGGAAGAGTATCGAGCTGCGTCAGGGAATAGATGAACGACTTCATCAGGATGTGCCCGAGCTCCTCCTCGCCGATGCCGACGGTATCGGATGCCACCTGAATCACCGTGCTCTTTGCCCGCTGATCCGGTGCACAGGCGTCTTCCGAGGGCTCTGCGGATTCCTTCGTCTTCTTTAAGGTCTCCTCCGAGACCTCCATCGTGACCGCAAACTTCCCTTCCGCAACCTTCTTCGAGGAGACCTTGTACCCCATCTCATTTGCCATCTTGGTGAGGTTCTGGACCGCGATCTCGTTGTCGACAATTGTCTCCACCGTATCGGCGGAAGGAAGACCAAGAATCGCCTTCCTTGTCTTCACCACCGGAATCGGGCACTGCTCTCCCATGCAGTCAATCGTTACCATTTTGATATTCTCCTTTCATCAGCAGGCGATGCTTTGAATCTCCTCGATCGCCGTATCGACCTCTTCTTTCGTATTGTAGTGGGAAAAGGAAAACCGCACGGCGCCGCTCTTTGCGGTGCCGAGGGCCTCATGCATGAGCGGCGCGCAGTGCGCTCCGGCCCTCACCGCGATGTGCCTCTCTGTCCAGAGAAGATCCGCGACATCGGAGGAATTCATGTCCCCGATGTTCAGCGCAATCGTCGGCACCCGGCGTCCTGTCCAGTCCCCCTCCGGGAATGATCCGTATACTTTGACGTTCGGGATCCGGACCACGCCCTCATAGAAGTATCTCGAGAGCCCAAGAGCCTTCTCATAGACCGCATCGGTCCCGACTTTTGAAAGGTAGGTAAGTCCCCCGGAGAGCCCCGCGATTCCGTGGCCGTTCTGCGTCCCGGCCTCGAGCCTTGTCGGCATCTGCTGTGGCTGTTCCTTTGAGAAGCTCTGCACGCCGGTCCCGCCGGTCATGAGGGGACGGATCTCCACGCCCTCCCGGACGACGAGTCCCCCGGTTCCCTGGGGCCCCAGAAGTCCCTTGTGGCCGGAAAAGGTCAGGACGTCAATTCCCTGTGCCCTGACATCAATCGGCAGAAGGCCTGCGGTCTGCGCCGCATCGAGTACAAGGAGCAGATGGTGTTTCCCCGCACACTCTGCCGCAGCAGTAAGCGGCATCACGTTTCCCGTAAGGTTTGACGCATGCGTCATCACAATGAGCTTCGTGTTCCATTGTACCGCATATTCAAACAATTCGGGATCTACCGTTCCATCCGGGTCTGCAGGAAGAATCGTAAGTTCCACTCCTGCCTTTTCAAGGCGGTAGAGGGGCCGAAGCACCGAGTTGTGCTCGCAGGCAGTCGTGATCACATGGTCTCCCGGGGAGAGAAGCCCGAAGAGCGCGGTGTTCAGCGCCTGCGTATCGTTCTGGCTAAACGCGATGTCCGAAGGACTCTCCGCGTGGAACAGGTCACGAAGCTGCTGCCTCGTGTGAAAGATCACCCGGTCCGAGGTGAGGGCTCCCGCATGGGCGCCCCTCGATGCATTGCCAATCGTCCGGATGGCAGAGACCAACGCCTCTTCCACCTCCTTTGGCTTCGGGAAGCTCGTCGCCGCATTGTCGAAGTAGATCACAGGACCTCCTCCAGGAATACGGACATCTCTCCCCCGCAGATCATCCCGTCCCGGTCCGCCTCGGAATCGGTGAGCGTAAGATTCACCAGAGCCGGCTCAGACTCTTTCCCTGCAAGGATCTCCTTTGCCTTTTCAAGGATTCTTGCCTCCGCAAGTCCCCCGCCGATCGTTCCCGCAAAGGTGCCGTCCGAAAAGACCAGCATCTTGCTTCCCGCAGAGCGGGGAGCCGCGCCGTTCTTCTTGACGATGGTGCAGAGAATCTTCCTTCCGCTTTTTTGCAGTGCCTGTCGGATCTCCTCCGGGAAGGCATCATTCCGGCTCTTTTCGTTCTTGATGGAGATGATCTCGGCCAGGACCGAGACTGCGATCTCCTCCGGCGTCTCCGCCCTGATCGGAAGGCCGATCGGAGCATGAAGGGAAGAAACCACGTTCTCCGGAACGCCCGCTGCAAGAAGCCGCTCCTTCACCACGGCAATCCTTCGCCCCGAGCCCATCATGCCGACATAGGCAAAGGGCTTTTTCGAGATGATCTTCATGCAGTCGATATCCCACTGATGGGCCCGTGTCATGATGACAAAGTAGGTATCGAGCCCTCCCGGGGCCTGTTCGAGTCCCTTGGTAAAGTCCGCGCAGATCACCGCATCGGCGCCTGCTGTCTTTGCCTCTTCCGCAAAGGAGGGCCTGTCCTCGATGATCGTGACACAAAGCCCCACCATCTTTGCCATGCGGCAAAGCGCCAGGGCCACATGCCCCGCGCCGCAGATGACGAGGTGCTTCGCACCGCCCAAAGCTTCGCAGAACACGGACGTCCCATCCACCTCCCGGATCCCCGTAAAGTCCGCATCGGTAAGAAGACCGGCATGCTGCTCCAGAAACCCATGAGGCTCAGAGTCCCAGGAAAGGGCGCCGTCCGCGGCAATCCCCTTCTCCCCGGCATGCTCTCCCTCAAGGACCGTGAACGACTCCCCGCGGTGTCCCGGTTCCGGATTCAGTGCACGGGTAAGATACTCTTTCGAGATCATTGGATGTCCTCCGGCTGGATCACTACCGGCTGCTCTTTTGTCTCTTCCGGCACCGGCAGGCCGTTTCTCGTGTACATGACCTTCCTGACCGCGCGGAGGATGTTGTCATACCCCGTGCAGCGGCAAAGGTGCCCCGACAGGAGCTTTCGAAGCTCCTGGTCGGTGTAGATCCGTCCCTTCTCAAGGATCGACTCCGCCTCGATGAGAAACCCCGGTGTGCAGAACCCGCACTGGATCGCAGTCTCATCGACAAAGGCCTGCTGCAGATCCGAGAGGCTGCCGTCCGGTTTGGTCAGTCCCTCGACCGTTGTGATGTGCTTTCCGTCGGCCCAGATCGCAAGATAGATGCAGGAGTTGAAGCACTCCCCGTCGATCATCACGGCACAGGCGCCGCACTCTCCGACCTCGCACCCGATCTTGACGCTCGTCAGGGAATACTCTCCCCGGAGCATGTCCGCAAGGGAAGCTCTCACGTCCACCATGGCTGTCCGCTCCCTGCCGTTGATCGTGCAGGTGACGAGTCTGTACTGACGATCACTCATCTTGCCACCTCCTTCGGGTCAAGCCCCGCCTCCGGAAACATCGTGATGTCGAGGAAATCCTTTGCCGGCACGTCGCTCTCCGGCATCCCGGAAATCACTCCTCCGGAGCGCTTGACCGCCATCACGAGGGCATCCTCTGCCATCTGCCGGCACAGGTGCTCCCTCAGGTTCTTCGGCGCACGCCAGCTGTCTCTCGGGTGCACGTCGGACAGAACCGACTCCCCGATCGCCTTTACCGTATCACAGGTAAGCTCTGCGGTCCGGAAGGCCTCTTCCGTCTTCTTTGCCCGCATCGGGACCGGACCTGCAACGCCGTAGGCGATGCGAAGGTCGGTGAGTGCCGTCTTCTCGTCATTTAACGCGACGTTGACGGAGCAGCCGATCGTTGCGATCTCCATCGCACTCCGCATCCCGAACTTGATGTAGTACCCCTCATGTCCCTCATAGGACTCCTTCGGGATTCGGAGACTTGTCTGGATCTCGCCCTCCCGCACGTCCGTCTTTCCGGGTCCCAGGTAAAAGTCGGCAAGAGGAAGGAGCCGCTTCCCTTCAGGCCCGGTGAGCTCCACGACCGCATCATAGGAAAGGAGCGTCGATGCCGAGTCCGCGCTCGTCACGCCGTTGCAGGTGTTGCCGCCGATCGTTCCGATTGCCCTAATCTGCGGCCCGCCGACCTTGTCGACGGCTTCCCCGAGGACCCTGAGGTTCTTCTCAATGATCGGATCCTGTGTGATATGCGAGAACGACGTCAGGGATCCGATGACAATGGTGCCGTCCTCTTCCATATGGATGCCCCGAAGAGCATCGATCCCGTAGATCGAGATTACGTCGCACCCCGCAAGCTTCCCGCTCCGGATCTTGATGAGAACGTCGGATCCGCCGGCAAGAATCACCGCATCAGGGTAGGCAAGGCGGAGAGATACCGCCTCCTCCACGGTCTTTGCTTCATACAGGTGCTCAATGTCATACATGCTGCGCCTCCTTGTTCTCGTCCGGCAGCTCTTCGATAAGGCCCGCATCCTTGAAAGCCGGATAGAGCTGGTGCGGGCGCATCGGCAGGGCGTTCAGGGCAACACCCGTTGCGTTCAGAATCGCGTTGCGGATCGCCGGTGCCACCGGGATCACCGGCGGCTCACCGAGCGACTTTGTCCCGAAGGCGCTTGTCGGCTCCGGATTCTCCACGAAATGCACCTCTAGGTGCGGGTGATCCATCACCGTCGAGAGCTTGTAGTCGAGAAGGTTCCCGTTGAGGAGCCGCCCGGTCTTCTGGTCATAGAGCATGCACTCCGAGAGCGCATACCCGATGCCCATGCTCATGCCTCCCTGTACCTGTGCCCTTGCAAGGGCCGGGTTGATGATCTTTCCGGCATCGTGAACGTTGACGATCTTTTCGACCTTCACGCGGCAGAGCTTCGTGTCAACCTCGACCTGTGCAAAGCAGCAGCCGAAACTGTAGGCGTTCGTCTTGATCTGCGTCGACTTCTCGGCGGTCAGATGCTCGTTGTGTTCCCGGTCGTACAGACGGGTCAGTGCAAATTCGCCAAGACTCATGAGAACCCTGTTGTCGGTCGTGCGGACGATGTTGCCGTCCCGGATATCCATGAGATACGGCTGCATCCTCGTGTACTCGAAGGCGCTCTCCAGGATCTTTCTCTTGAACTCCTCGGCGCAGCCCCGGATCGCCATGCCGACGACATAGGTCTGACGGCTTGCATAGGCGCCGGTGCCATACGGCGTGACATCGGTGTCCTGGCAGGAGATCACGTGGACCTTCGAGAGCGGAACGCCCACGGCGTCCGCCGTCATCTGCGCGATCGCCGTATCCGCGCCCTGCCCGATCTCCGTCTCACCGACCTGGACCTGGGGCGAGCCGTCCTGGTTCAGCACCATGCGGCAACCCGAGGTCTCCAGTGCGATCGGCCAGACGGCGGTGTTGTACCAGAACACCGCACAGCCGACACCCTTCCGGTAGCGCCCGGTCTGGTTCTCATAGAGCCGGTGTTTGTTCTCGTAGTCCATCGCCTTTTCGCCGACGGTCAGGACCTCGTTGAACGTATCCGAATAGAGCTCGTTCTTTGAAAAACCGTCGACAAAGCCCACCGGCATCAGGGTCTTCCTGCGGTAGGCGAGGGAGTCGAGTCCCAGTTTCCTTGCGATGTCCTCCGTGTGGGACTCCAGCGCAAAGATCACCTGCGGCATGCCGTAGCCCCGCATCGCGCCGCCCGGCTGCCGGTTCGTGTAGACCGTATAGGAATCGCAGGCAACGTTCGGGCAGGGATAGAGCTGCGGGATGGAGTTCATGCCCTTCGCATTGACGCCGTGGCCGTGGGATGTGTACGCGCCCTGGTTCGAGAAGCACTCGGCCTTCCGAGCCACCAGCGTCCCGTCCGGTTTCACCCAGGAGATCAGGTGATAGCGGATCGCGTGGCGAACACGGCAGTTCTCGAAGGTCTCCTCGCGGGTGCAGGCAAGTCTTACGCACCTTCCGCCCACCTGCATGGAAAGCCAGGCGCAGAGCGGCTCATAGAGCGCGTCCTGCTTGTCCCCGAAGCCTCCTCCGATGTAGGGCTTGATGATCCGCACCATGCCCCAGTCGATTCCGAGGGCCTGTGCGACAATGCGGCGCACGATGTGCGGGATCTGGGTCGAGGCACAGACCGTGATCCTTCCGTTCTCCATGTAGGCAAAACAGGAGGCGTTCTCGATGTGACAGTGCTGCACCGTCGGCGTATCATACCAGCCCTCGACCCTGATGAGGCCCGGCTCCTTGATCGCACTCTCCACGTCCCCGTGATAGTTGGTCGTGTGGGCGAGGATGTTGTGGGGATACTTCTTATGTAAGAGCGGTGCCCCGTCCTTCATCGCCTCCTGCACGTCGAGAACAAACGGCAGGACGTCGTACTCCACCTGAATCAGCTTTAACGCGCGCTTTGCCGTGACCTCGTCCTCGGCAACCACCGCGGCAACATCATCCCCGTAGTAGCGCACATGGCGTGTCAAAAGATGCCGGTCACACACATCCTGGTGCTCCACCTCGGTGGACCAGGGATGTCCTGCTGTCGGGAAGGGCTGCTCTGGCACATCAAAGCAGGTGTAGACCCCGACAACGCCGGGCAGCGCCTTTGCCTTGCTGGTATCGATGCTCTTGACGTAGGCATGGGCCACGTTTGCATGCAGGACCTTGGCAACAAGGGCATGCGGATCGCACAGGTCATCGACATACTTCGTGCGGCCCGCCGCCTTGTCGTAGGCGTCGACTCTGGGAACGCTTTCCCCGATCACACTCATGACAATACCCTCCTTCAGAAGATACGCCTTGCGGCGACGTATTTTGCGAGAATCTGCTGCTGTTCCGGCAGGTATACGAACTGCTCCAGGCGATTGATGAGCGGCTCCTGCCGGTACAGACCGCTCTTTTCGGACAGGACCAGCGCATCAAAGGCAAAGCCCTCCTCGAAGGCGCCGACGTCCCCGAAGAACGATCCGCCGCCCCGGGTCGCAAGATAGAACCCCTCCGCAAAGGTCAGCGGACGCTCATCATGATCGATGAGGCGCCAGTAGAGCTTCGAGACCCCGATGGCATCGGTGATTGCCCGGAACAGCGAAAGGCTCGCACCCCCTGCAACGTCTGATCCAAGACCCACGTGCATCCCAAGATCCAGGTACTTCCGAATCGGCGCGATGCCCGAGGCGATGTTCGTGTTCGACTGCGGGCAGTGGGCAAGATAGACACCGTTCTCGAGAATCATCTCGATCTCATTGTCAGGGCACCAGACCCCGTGGGCCATGATGGTTCTGCACGTGCCGCCAAAAAGCCCTGCCCTCTGATAGGTATCCCCGTAGCAGGAAGCATTCGGGCACAGCTCCCTGACCCAGGCGATCTCCTCCGGATTCTCGGAGAGGTGGCTCTGCACCGGGATCCCCGTCTGCTTCTGCACCTGCCCGATGGACATCAGAAGATCGTCCGAGCAGGCAGGCGTAAAGCGGGGCGTCAGGATCGGGAACGTGCGCTGATAGTTCCGGCTCCGGACCAGGGAGAGAAAGGACAGGAGCGATGCCGCAGCCTCCGGAGCGGAATGCTCCGTATAGGTTTTGGATCCGTTCCGGTCCATCGAGACCTTGCCGACAAAGGTCACAAGTCCCGTCTTTTCCAGAAGATCCATGAGGATGATGCTGGCCTGCGGGTGGATCGTCGCAAAGATCGCAGCCCGGCAGGTGGGAGACATTTTGAGGTCCTCCGCAAAGCGGGCATATTGCAGCCTTGCATAGGCCTCGTCCTGATAGCGCTCCTCCTCCGGAAACGTATAGGTGTTCAGCCAGTCAAGGAGCGTTAAGTCCATGCCGGTTCCCCGGTAGCTGTACTGCGGCGCATGAAGGTGCAGATCCGTAAGTCCCGGAATGATCATCGCATCCCCGTAGTCGGTCAGAGGCAGTGTCCGGTACTCCTTCGGAAGGGTCTCATAGACTCCCTTTACTTTTCCTCCGCTGCAGACAAGGAAGCCGTGCTCCGTGACGGAGAGCTCCTGCGGTGTTTTGCTGTAGATGATATTTCCCCGAAGGACGAAGTTTTTCTGTCCTTCCTTTGTCTGATCCTTCAATGTAAGATTCCTCTTTGATCATGGGCCATGTTGCAAAAAAAGCCGACGACAGTCATCTTCCTCGATGAATGTAGTCAGCTCTTACGGTGGCCGGTAGAAACGCCGGGCCCATTTTGCCCGGACTATACACTCCTGATATGCTTTTTGTCTGTAAACAGTATACGACGCCGGGCGGAAAATGTACAACACGGCGCAGGCCGAAATCGATGCAAAAATCAGCAACTGTCACAATCGAGTAGGAGGGGGTGACTAACCCCCGTCCTCTCACACCGCAACGTACGTACCGTTCGGTATACGGCGGTTTCAATAGTTAATGCAGGGACTGGT
>OMXP01000003.1 GCA_900315055.1 uncultured Lachnospiraceae bacterium | reverse complement strand
GTTTAACGGTATTTTCCCGATAGGAGCTGCTAGTTCTCGGCGTCAAAAGCCTTGCAAACTCAACAGATTTCCGGGGTACAACTTATTGGGAAAGTTTTAGTTTAAAAGATGGAGGAACAGCGGGTTACCCTGCAATTACCTGCTGATAGTTGAAAAATGTCCGCCACATTCTCATGACTTTTGTCGTAATTCCAGGAGGACATAGGTTTTCAATAATATAAGTGTTTTGTATAATTTAATTAGAAATTGTACATGTGCTCAGATAGTACGGTCATCAGAAGACGTTTCCTTCGTCTTTCGAAAAGAATACGACTCTCTGAACCGCAAAATTCGCACATAAAGGAACACTTCAGGCACGGTGACTGTGATCGACATGGTAACGATGTCCATCAAAGCGAAGTAGTCGCCCACCGGATTGCCGATCCGCCTCCGGAAATGGACGCAGGACTACCGGTAGTCACAGTCTTATTGCCGGTGGAAGGAATATGCGGATTTTACCCAGATGCTTGACTCAATCGCACCGGATCCGGACGCTGCCGTCCTCGATCGGTACCAATGGCAGATAGTTCAGCGCGACGGACTGATATGAATATGGAAGTGACACACTGCTACAGATCACCATTTTGCCGGCGTCGGGAAAATGGTCAGAAGATGCCTATTGTAGGGAGAAAGGAATTATATGCCGAAACAGGAACTTGAAAACTACTCAGATTCCGTATTTGAGAACATCAAGCATATCAACGAATACGGTCAGGAATTTTGGTATGCAAGAGAACTCCAAACGGTACTGGAATACACCGAATGGAGAAATTTCTCAAAGGTCATCGACCATGCTGTTGAAGCATGCCGTCAAAGTAAAAATGACGTGGATTCCCATTTTGTTGAGGTCAACAAAATGGTATCTCTCGGGTCCGGGACTCAAAGGCAGATCAACGACTACGAGCTTTCACGGTATGCCTGTTACCTCATCGTAATACACCTTGCCGTTTTAGAAGCCTCAGAGGACAAAATCATGGCATAGGCGTAGGGAATACGTACGAAGAGTGCGTCAACTGTGACGCCTGCACGATCCATGTTGCCTGCACGCCAGAGGATATCCGGACGCATACATTCAGGCGAGGAGCGGTCACGCGTCCAGTGAGATCCTGCGACGAGTGTACCCCCATGTCCTCGATGACCAGGCAAAGAAGTTCTCTGACGCCATGATCGCTGACTTTCCGGCAACCTTGGATGGAACGAAGGAAATGAAAAGTGGTTCCTGAATCGGAAATATGCTTCCATATCTGGAAAGGTGATATATAGAGAAAACCCCGGAAATTCAAGGTCTCTTGAAAATCCGGGGTTTTACAGTCCTTTTAAAAAGGGAGGGGCAGCGGGTTACCGTCCCGCTGCCGATGGTTTTGTTTCGGAGTACATGTAATGAAAAAGAAAGTCGTTTGTTCTTTGTTACATCCAGATGATACCCCGGATCTCTTAACAAATCGTGGGGAAACTATGAGCAAACTGTAAACAGATCTCGACAAAACCTTTAACGTTTTCCCTCCCCTATTCCTCGATGTGATCCCGTCCGACCGCGATGATCGTGTGGACGTGCTCATCGGCAAGGGCGTAGATGATCTGCTTTCCGTCCCTGCGGAATGAGACCAGCTTTGCCATGCGGAGGACCGCAAGCTGATGGGAGACGGCGGACGTTGTCATGTCCAGCGCCTCGGCGATCTCGCTCACGCTCCGCTCCTGGTCAAACAGGGCGAACAGGATGCGGAGCCTTGTCGTATCCCCGAAGATCCGGTACAGATCTGCAAGGTCTGAGATCTCCTCATCTGAGGGGATATGGCATTCCTTTGTCTTCTGTTTTGGGTCCTTCACCTGCATGGGTCTTCTCCGTTCTCCGCCTTAAATCCGGTTACCCCCTGATTGTATCACAGGGCTCAAACCTTCGTGGAAAGGGTTCTTGCCGAGTTCAGGATGCAGATGAGCAGCACGCCCGTGTCGCCGAAGACGGCAAGCCACATCGGAGCGTAGCCGAACACCGCAAGAATCAGGATTGCGATCTTGACCACGATGGCGATGACGATGTTCTGTCTTGCAACCAGAAGCGTATGGCGGGCGATGCGGATGCCCTTTGCGATCTTGCTCGGCTTGTCATCCATAAGAACAACGTCCGCCGCCTCGATTGCGGCATCGGAGCCGAGGGCTCCCATCGCGATGCCGACATCGGCTCTTGCAAGGACCGGCGCATCATTGATGCCGTCTCCCACAAAGACCAGGGACTTGCCATCCGGCTTTTCGGCAAGGAGCTTCTCGACATTGTCGACCTTGTCCGCCGGCAGGAGCTCTGCGCGGTACTCGTCAAGGCCAAGATCCTCTGCCACATGCTTTGCCACCTTTTCGCGGTCGCCGGTCAGCATGACGGTTTTCCGGATGCCGATGGACTTGAGATCCGTGATCGCCTGCTTTGCATCGTCCTTCTCGACGTCCGAGATGTGGATATGGCCCGCATACTCACTGCCGACTGCCACGTGAATGATGGTGCCGGGCTCCTCGCAGGCGGTCCACTTCGCGCCGATGCTGTCCATGAGCTTCGTGTTGCCGACATAGACGGTCTTTCCGTTCACCGTTGCCTTCACGCCCTGTCCCGAGATCTCGGTCACGTCCTCGACGCTGCATCCATCGTTCTCATTGCCGAAGGCGTCCCGAAGCGAAATGGCGATCGGGTGCGTTGAGTAGCGCTCGACATGCGCCGCAAGGTGCAGGAGTTCCTTTGCGTCCATCTTTTCGGGGTGAATCGCGCTCACCTCGAACACGCCCTTGGTCAGCGTACCGGTCTTGTCAAATACCACCGTATCCGCCTCGGAGAGAGACTCCATGAAGCCGGAGCCCTTGACGAGAATGCCGCACTTCGAGGAAGCGCCGATCCCGCCGAAGAAGGCAAGCGGCACCGAGACCACCAGTGCGCAGGGGCAGGAGACGATCAGGAACGTCAGTGCCCGGAGAAGCCAGGTCGCAAAGTTTGCCGTAAAGTTTCCGGAAAGGAGCGGAGGCAGGAACGCGACGGCAACCGCCGCAAAGACGACGATCGGCGTGTAGACGCGGGCGAACTTCGCAATGAACTTCTCGCTTTTCGACTTCCGGGCACTCGAGTGCTCGACAAGTTCCAGGATCTTCGAGGCGGTGGATTCTCCGAATGCCTTCGTGACCTTTACACGGAGAAGACCGCTCTCATTGACGCAGCCGGAGAGGATATCGTCCCCCTGTGCCACATCGCGCGGCGCGCTCTCGCCGGTCAGAGCAACCGTGTTGAGACTCGATTTTCCCTCCAGGACAACGCCGTCCATCGGGACCTTCTCGCCGGGCTTGATCACCACGATCTCGCCGACCTTTACGTCGTCCGGAGAGACAACCTCCACCTTTCCATCCCGCTCGACATTTGCCGTGTCGGGACGGATATCGAGAAGCTGCGAGATCGCACGGTGGCTGCTGCCCTCGGCGATGCCCTCAAACAGCTCGCCGACCTGGAAGAACAGCATGACGAAGACCGCTTCGGTGAAATTCGCTTTCCCGCCAGGGACAAAACCGATGAGCAGGGCGCCGACAGTGGCAACGACCATCAGGAAATCCTCATTGAAGACCTCTCCGTGGCCGATGGACTCTCCGGCTTCCTTCAGGACGTCAAACCCCGCACAGAAGTAGGGGACCAGGAAGATGAGAAGCTTCTGCCACATGGCAAGGTTCGGGTTCAGTTTCGTGATGACAGTGGCAACGATCAGGAGGATCGTGGAGACGATGATCTGGATCAGCTTGTGCTTCGGATCCATCTCCTCTTCTTCCTCTTCCTCCTCTTCCGGTTCAGGTTCCTCACTCCGGAGTTTCTTTTCCTCTTCTTCAGCAGCCATGATGTTCTCCTTGTTGAATGAATTAACGTTTGAACAATCGTTCATGTTTTCATCATAGTCCATGCTCTGCCCGCCGTCAACCAAAAACCATTATCTGTGAGAAATAAATTCTCCAAGCCGATGGATTTTTGATACACTTGCCTCATGATTCAGATCAAAAACGTAACCATCACACATAAGAAAGATCTGCGCGTTCTGCTCGAGGGGGTGTCGTTCACCCTGGGCGATCAGGACCGCGCGGTGCTCATCGGTGAGGAGGGAAACGGAAAGTCGACGCTCCTTGCCTGGATCCACGATCCGCATCTCATCGAAGACTATGCGATCGCAGAGGGCGAGCGCATCTTAAACGGCGGAACGACGGGGTACCTGCCTCAGGAGCTGCCGGATACGGTAAAGAGCCTTACGGCCTACGAATACTTTTCCGCATCTCCTGCCTTCCTCGATGCCTCCGCAGGTGAGCTCTCCGACATGGCAAGATCCCTTGGTTTTGAGGAGTCGTTCTACTATGAGGACAGAACTCTTCGCATGCTCTCCGGCGGAGAGCGAATCCGCGTCGAGCTTGCGCGCCTTCTCCTCGAAAAGCCCTCGGTCCTTCTTCTCGATGAGCCCTCGAACGACCTCGATCTCGCATCCCTTGACTGCCTCGAGGACGTCATCCGCTCTTTCCCGGGTTCCGTGCTGTTCATCTCCCACGACGAGGTGCTGATCCGCGACTGCGCGAACATGATCATCCACATCGAACAGATCCGGAAAAAGACAAAAAGCCGCGTCAGCGTCGTACACGCGGACTATGACACCTACCTTCAGCAGCGGGGACTTGCGATCGAGAAACAGACGCAGGAGGCAAAGGCGGATCAGAGGGCAAAGAAGGAGCGGGACGAGAGATACCGGAGAATCCGCGAAAAGGTGGCACGGGCGCAGAACACCATCTCAAGACAGGATCCCTACCACGCGGCGCTCCTCAAGAAAAAGATGCACACGGTAAAGTCCCTCGGTGAGCGCTTTGCAAAGCAGGACGAGGACATGACACAGATGCCGGACACAGAGGATGCGATCTACTTCTCCCTGAACGGCAGGGCGATGCCCGCATCCAAGATCGTCTTTTCGATCGACCTTACTGAACTCCATGCGGGAAATGATCCGAAGGCCCCGGTGCTTGCAAGAAACATCCACCTTGAGATGCGGGGACCCGAGAAGACCGTCCTCATCGGAGCCAACGGCTGCGGGAAGTCGACGCTCCTCAGGGCCATCCGGAAGGAACTTGAGGGCCGCACCGACCTCTCCGTCCAGTACATGCCGCAGAACTACGAGGACCTGCTCCCGATGGACAAGACCCCCGTGGACTATCTTTGCAAAGACGGCAGCAGGGAGGAACAGAGCCGCATCAGGACCTTTCTTGGTGCCCTGAAGTACACCGCCGATGAGATGGACCATGAAATCCGGGAGCTCTCCGGCGGACAGAAGGCAAAGATCTTCCTCCTGAAGATGAGTCTTTCCGATGCGGATCTTCTTCTCCTCGATGAGCCGACCCGCAACTTCTCCCCGCTCTCCGGCCCCGTGATCCGGCAGATGCTCTCCGCCTTTCCGGGCGCGATCCTTGCCATCTCCCATGACCGCCTGTTTCTGACCGAGGTTGCGGACCGGATCCTGATGCTGACAGAAGACGGCCTCGTGCCGATCGAAGGGGACGAGATCAGTACGTTTTAGGCAATAAAAAAACCAGGCAGAAGCCTGGTGAACGAAATCGAATATTCGGGATATAAGTTATGGAAGAATCAGGCGACAAATTCCTGCGTCTGTGCCAGCTCCTTTGCCTGCGCAAGGGCTGCAAGGCGAAGGGTCTCCTGGTGCTCCTTCACGCAGCGGATCTGATGGAGCACCATTGCGCCGGATAACAGCGCATAGGCACCGATCGCACCGACTGCGCCGTAACGGTTCACACAAAGAACTGCTGCCACACCGCCGACCACATAGGCGGCAACGGACCCGGCATAGATGATCGCCTTCCAGAGCATTGCCTTTTCATGGCCGATACAGAACTGGGCAAACCCGACGGCTGCCTGCTTGGTGTTGTTGGAGCAGAAGAGGGTAGAGGAAGCATAGCCCTCCACCTTGCCGAAGGCCGTCCACTGAACGGTCGCCGCAAAAAACATGGGGTAGAGCGCGATGATCGCGTTGCACCGGGGCGTGAGCAGAATGGAAAGACTGATGCAGGCGGCATTCAGAATGATCGAGAAGCGTCTCACATCGACGCTGCTGTAGGTATCGAGAAGATAGACCACCACCGCGCCGAGGGCGAAGATCAGGGTGGCGAGAATGCGAAGGCCGACGGTGAAGAAGTCGTGGCCCACCAGGTTTCTGGTCAGTGCCATGAGATTTCCGGTCACGGCGTTTGCAAAGACCTCCTCGTGGAGGACGATCGAAAACAGTCCCGCAAATCCACCATAGCAGGCCATCGCCCAGTGGAGTAACGTATCCGTATGCCGGTTCCAGAAGCCCTTTCCTAATAGATTCATTGGCGCCACACTTCCTTCTTTCGGCGAAATGGTACGAAATTCTCAAATCCCGGTCAATCCGCAGGTTGCCGGTTTTCCGGGCTTTTGGGGTTGTCTTTGGGACAAAATCGCATTAGAATGCGGTTCATGAAGGGAAATATGACCATCGTTCAGAAAATCTGAAGAAAGGAACTGTTCATTGGCTGATGAGAAGAACCTGAAGAAGGGAAAAATCCGCACCTTCATCGAAGATGTCCTGCTGCATAAAGACGAGCCGCATCAGGAGCCCTCACCGGAGGCAAAGAGGCGAAGGAAAAAGGGGATTATCATCTCCTGCATCCTGGTTGCCATACTGATTGCCGTGATCATCGGCGTGTGCATCCCCGTGATCCGCTTTCTGCAGACCACGGATTCGGCAACGCTTCGGGACTATGTCCATCAGGAGGGGTGGAAGGCGATTCTCATCTTCTTTCTCATCAACATCCTGCAGACAATGACCACCGTCGTGCCGGACGGTCCCTTCGAGATCGCATCGGGCGCCGTGTTCGGCGTGGGCCTTGGGACTCTCATCAACGACCTTGCAGTCACGGCAGGGTCCCTGGTTGCCTTCACGCTCTCACGCCTTTTCGGCATGCGGTTTGTGACCCTCTTTGTCGATGAGGAGAAGATCCGCTCCCACAACCTGACCCACATGACGCCGAAGAAGACGATGCTTGTCTCCATCGCCTTCCTGATTCCGGGTTTCCCGAAGGATTTCTTCACGTACCTTCTGGGACTCTCGGACATCAATCCGGTGCTCTTTACGCTCATGGTCTTCTTCTGCCGCATGCCGGGCGTTGCCCTGACCGTGCTCTCCGGCGATGCGCTCGCTGCAAGACAGAAGACAAGGGTGATTCTTCTCTGGCTCCTGATGCTGGTAATCCTCGGGTGCGGCCTGGTCCTCTACTCTGTCATGGAAAAGAAGCGGAGGGATCAGAAGGCAGAGGAAGAAAAGCAAAAGGAAGAGAACTGACAGAACAGACGGATCTGTGCTTTCCACGGGAACGCAAAGCGCAGCCTGTAAGGCTTTTGCCTTACAGGCTGCGCTTGTTCTTTTCTCTCTGTTTTTTCGCTTCCCTACTGCTTTGTCCCGTCCTCTTTTTCTTCGCCTTCCCGGACCTGGATGTCCGGATCGGTCTCATCGGCAAAGACGATCTCCATCGTCGTGCCCTCACCGAGCACCGAGTGAACGTCAACCCGGGCATGGTTGATCTCTGCCGCATGCTTGACGATCGAGAGGCCAAGGCCCGTGCCGCCGGTCTCCCTCGAGTGGGACTTGTCCACCCGGTAGAAGCGCTCGAAGATGCGGTCGATCTGATCCGCCGGAATGCCGATGCCGGTATCGGAGACGATGACCTTGCGGCCGGACAGGGTTTCGCCGACCCAGACACTGACCTCTCCGCCCGGTTTGTTGTACTTGATGGCGTTCTCCGTGATGTTATAGACCATCTCCCGGATCAGTCCCGGCACGCCGTAGACCTTTGTCTTCTCGCCGGACATGGTCAGCTTCACATGGTTGTTCTTTGCCGTCTGATCGAGCACCTCGCAGGTTCCCTTTGCGATGTCGAACAGGTCGCACACCGACTTCTTCTCGGACACCGCGCCCTCGTCGAGTTTCGAGAGCTGGATGATGTCCTCGATGAGGGCGATGAGGCGCTGGGATTCCTTATAGATGCGCTCCGAGAACTGAGGCACATCCTTTGGCTTTACGATCCCGTCCTTCATGATCTCCGCATAGCCGGAGATCGTGGTGAGCGGCGTCTTGAGCTCATGGGAGACATTGGCGGAGAACTCCTTGCGCATGTTCGCGACGGCGTCCTTCTCCCTGTTCTGGGTATCGATGCGCTCGAGCAGGGGCTGCAGTTCCTCGTAGGTATCGTTGGAGAGCGGCTCGTCGAGCCGCAGCTCATTGATCGGCTCCACGATGCGCCTTGAGGCGTAGCGCGAGATGATGATCGCCACAATGACCAGGCAGAGGAGAATGAACAGCATCGGCGGCAGGAGTTCGAGGGCAGTCCTCGAGACCGAGGTCACGCTCTCGGAGGTGCGAAGGATATCCCCGTTGTCGAGCCGGATCGCGTAGTAGAGCATGTCCATGCCCACGGTATCGCTCTTACGGATATCCGACCCGGTGCCGTTATCCCTTGCCGCGACGACCTCCGGCCTCGTGCTGTGGTTGTCGAGGGCCGAGGCGTCCTCCGTGGTGTCATAGGTCACCGTGCCGTCCGCCTTGATAAGGGTAAGACGGATGCTGCCCTCGACGTTTCCGAAGGTGACCACCGAGTCATCGCCGTTCGTGTTGATCGCCGCCGCGACATACTCTGCGACATAGCGCAGGTTGTCGGAGGCCAGCTTCTGGATGCGGTAGTTGACAAACAGGAGCGCGATCGCGTAGGAGGCGACGGTCGTCACCAGAATCAGGAGCAACATGGACCCCTGAATCCTGGACCGCATGCTCTTCTTTCGTTTCCCGCACTTTGGCTTTCCTGCCATGTTTAATCCCCTGTAATCCGGTACCCGACGCCCCGGATCGTTTCAATCTGATTGCCTGCAGGCCCGAGCTTTGCCCGCAGTGTCCTGACGTGCACGTCGACGGTTCTCGTCTCCCCGTCGAACTCATAGCCCCAGACGTCCTCCAGGATCTGCTCCCTGGTCAGGACGCACTCCGGGTTCATGAGAAGCTTTCGAAGGAGTTCATACTCCTTGAGGGTGAGCTGAATCGACTGGTCATTCACCGTGACCTCGTGCTTTCTCGTGTTCATGAAGATCGCGCCGCAGTGCAGGAGCTCCTCCGGGGAATCCCCGGCTTCTCCTGATGCCGCCTGATCGGCACTTCTTCCCGTGCGCCGAAGCACCGCCTTCACGCGGGAGACGAGCTCCATCATCGCATAGGGCTTTGTAACGTAGTCATCTGCCCCGAGATCCAGCGCACGCACCTTATCATACTCCGCACCTCTTGCTGTTGCCATGATGACCGGGATGTTTTCCGTGTCCGGATCGCGCCGGAGCTTCTTCAGGATGCTGATGCCGTCCTCTCCCGGCAGCATGATATCGAGCAGGATCAGGTCCGGCTTCTGTTCCCGGATCGCCGCATACAGCGCCTGCGCATCGGGATAGCCCTTCGCGGTCAGTCCCGTGCTCTCCAGCGTATACACCACCAGGTCTCTGATGTTGACCTCATCCTCCACGTAGTAAATCATTTCATTCCCTCATTTCTTCTGTCCTGACTTCTGCTGCCTGGATGTCCGCCCGAAGGCTCAGCGCCGTGCCGTCAAGCGCCTCCTCCGCGATACTCACGCAGTTGTCGCCGATACGGTCCACGTTGTAGAGAATATCGCCAAAGACCCCGGTCAGCGCCTGATCGCACTTCTTCTCCTGAATGCGCTTCAGGTGCGCCTTGTTGAATCTTCGAATGCTCTTCCTCAGCCTGTTCTTTGCCTTCCGGATCTCTTCCGGATCATCGATCTTCTCGCCGCTCACCATGCCGAAGGCCTGCGCGTACATCTTCTGTGCGGCGCCGACGCAGTCCGCAATCTCCTCTGCCGCCTCCCCGGAGAACTTCCTGCCGCCCGCGTGGACCTTTGCCGCATCGGTCACGATGTCCCGGCAGCGGTCCAGGATCCGGTCGATGTCATCGACCACGGAAAGAAGGCCCGATGCCTCGGCGGACTGCTCCTGGGAAAGCGAGCCCCTTGCGAACATCATGGAGATCGTATCCATGAGGTTTTTCAGCACCGCCTTCGCCTCATTGTAGTCGGTGTAGAACTGCTGGTAGGTTCCGACACCTTCCGCTTCCGTTCCCGCCTGATCCTTCGAGAGCTGGCGAAGGACCTGGCTAAAGAGCTCCTTTGTCCTCTCCGAGAGCTTTGCGATCTCGTCGGAGATCAGGACCATGGCCGCGGCAGGCTGTGCCGCAATCCTCGCATCGAGGGCGGGAATCTTTTCTTCGCTCCCCTTTGTCTTTGCATCCGGGATCAGCACGGTCACGATCTTTACCATGAATCCTAAAAGCGGCAGCCAGATCAGCGTGCAGACGACGTTGAAGGTCGTGTGGGCGTTTGCGATCTGCCGCGAGATGACGGCCACCCCATCTCCCTTCGGGGAGATCCAGGTGATGAAGGCTGCGAACTGCGGGATAAAAAAGCTGAACAGGATCGTGCCCGTGATGTTGAAGATCGCATGGGCAGCCGCTGTGCGCTTTGCATTGCGGTTCTGTCCGATCGAGGCGAGAATGGCGGTGATCGTCGTTCCGATGTTGTCGCCAAGCAGAATCGGGATCGCACCGGTCAGCCCGATGACGCTCGTTGTCGTTCCCGCAACGGCGGTGGATGCAAAGCTCTGCAGCACCGCAATCGTCGCCGACGAGGACTGCACGAGAAGCGTCATGCACATGCCAAGGAGAATCCCGAGGAACGGAACGTCCTTGACCCTGCCCATGAGATCCGTGAACACGGCGCTCTGGGCAAGAGGCTTCATGACGGAGCTCATGATCTCGATGCCCTCAAAGAGAAGGCCGAACGAGAAGATCACCTGGCCGATGTCCTTGACCCGTTCCTTCTTTCCGAGGAAGTTCACCAGGAACCCGATGAAGATGATCGGGTAGATATAGTCCGAGATCTTGAACGCGATGAGCTGCGCCGTCATCGTCGTGCCGATGTTTGCGCCGAAGATGACCGAGATTGCCTGGGGCAGGCCCATGAGCCCTGCGCTGACAAAGCCGATCGTCATGACCGTCGTCGCAGACGATGACTGCAGCACCGCAGTCACCAGAGCACCGGCAAGGGCGCCCATGACCGGGTTTTTCGTGAGGAAGGCGAGGATCTTTCTCATCTTCTCGCCCGCCGCCTTCTGCAGTGCCTCACTCATGCTGTTCATGCCGAACAGGAAGATCGCCAGACCGCCGAGCAGCCCGAACACCGTCGTCAGAATGCTGTTCATACGTAAATTCCACCTTTGGGTCCATAATTGTCAGTGTACGTTTACCTGTGTTTAACAGGCTCTTAACATTGCACAGACATCGTATCCGGAGGCGGAAAATGGCACTATCGCGGTCATGTTAAAACATTGTTAAATCTGTGTAAAGTGAGCCGCGGGCATGCAGGAAATGCACAGCATCTGCCTTGCCCACGGCTCTTGTTTTCAGGACAGCTTTTTGGTATCAATCTCCGACTCATGCACGCCGGTGATGGAATAGACCACCCACTCGGCGATGTTGGTCGCGTGGTCCGCGATACGCTCGAGATACTTGGCGACCATCACAAGGTCGATGGCTCTTGCTCCCACCTTGTCGGGGTCCGCCGTGATCTCCTGGATGATCTTCTCCCGGATCTCGTCGAAGAGGTTGTCGACGATGTCGTCGTGCGCCTCGACGCAGCCTGCAAGCTCCAGGTCCCTGCGCACGTAGGCGTCGACGGAATCCTTGACCATCTTGCTCGCCTCTTCGCTCATGCGGATGATCATCGGAATCGGTCCGATGTCGGAGAGCGGCGTCGAGAGGATGATCTCCGCGATGTCCGATGCCTGATCGCCAATGCGCTCCATGTCGGTGATCATCTTCAGGGCCGCCGAGATCTGGCGAAGATCCCTCGCCACCGGCTGCTGCTGCAGAAGGAGCTTCAGGCACAGGCGCTCGATGTCCTTCTCCGCCTGGTCGATGCCCGCGTCTGCGGCGATGACCTTCCTTGCCTGCTCCTGATCCCCGTCGCGCAGCGACTGCGTCGCCTCGCGGATGGCGTCCTCACACAGCTGTCCCATCGCGGTCAGCTGCTGATTGAGGGAATCCAGCTCGTTGTCCAGTGTTCTTCTCATGTGTCTCATTCCCCTTTCCGGACTTCACAGAAGTCCTGCCCGCATCAGCCAAAGCGGCCGGTGATGTAATCCTCTGTCCGCTTGTCCGCCGGGATCGAGAAGAGCTTCTCCGTCTCGTTGTACTCGATCAGCTCGCCCAGAAGGAAGAAGGCGGTGTTGTCCGCGATACGGGCTGCCTGCTGCATGTTGTGGGTAACCATGACGATCGTGTAGGTCTTCTTGAGTTCCTGGCACAGATCCTCGATCTTCGAAGTGGAAATCGGGTCCAGAGCGGAGGTGGACTCGTCCATCAGAAGGACCTCGGGCTCGACGGCGATGGCCCGTGCGATGCACAGTCTCTGCTGCTGGCCGCCGGACATGCCAAGCGCCGACTTCTTCAGTCTGTCCTTGCATTCGTCCCAGAGCGCCGCGCCGCGAAGGCTCTTCTCGACGATCTCGTCGAGGGTCTTCTTGTCGCGGATGCCGTGGACGCGGGGACCGTAGGCGACGTTGTCATAGATGGACATCGGGAAGGGGTTTGCCTTCTGGAACACCATGCCGACGCGCTTTCGAAGGACGTTCACGTCGAGGTCCCTGTAGATGTCGACGCCGTTGAGCTTGACCTCTCCGCTGATCCGGCAGTCCTTGACGAGATCGTTCATGCGGTTCAGGCACTTCATGAACGTGGACTTGCCGCAGCCGGACGGCCCGATGAGTGCCGTGATCTTGTTCTGTTCGATGTTGATGTTGATGCCCTTGAGTGCCTCATGGTCACCGTACCAGAGCTTCAGGTCTTTGACTTCAATGATGTTTGCCATTTGGATTCTCCAATCCTGTGTCAGTCAGCAGCGGTGTTCTTCCGGAGCTTTCTTGCCACCTGCTTTGCCGCGAAATTGATGATAAAGGTCAGAATGAGAAGGATGGCCGCGATTGCAAATGCAGTATCAAAATCGCCCTGCTCCATCGCGTACATGTACAGAGCCACCGTCAGCGTCGAGCCCGCGTTGTTCGGAAGGAACGCCTGACCGAAGTTCATGATGTTGTTCGCCATGCCGGCGGTGAACAGGAGGGCTGCGGACTCACCGACGATGCGGCCGATGGCGAGAATGCAGCCGGTCACGATGCCGTCGATGGAGCTCGGGAGCACCACGGTCCGGATCATGTGCCACTTGCCGGATCCGAGGGCAAGCGATCCCTCGCGGTAGGAATCCGGAACGGTCTTTAAGGACTCCTGCGTGCTTCGGATGATTGTCGGCAGCGTCATGATGACAAGGGTCAGCGCACCGGCGAGAATACTCGTGCCGCAGTGGAGGGCCTGGACGAAAATGAGAAGGCCTGCAAGGCCGTAGATGATCGACGGAATGCCGGAGAGCGTCTCGGTGGTGAACTCAATGATGCGCACGAGCTTTGCGTTTGTCGCATACTCCGTAAGGTAGATGGCCGTGCCGACACCCAAGGGGAGCACGATCATCAGCGTGATCAGAATGATGTAGATCGTGTTCAGGATGTTCGGCAGGATGCCGACGGTTCTCTTCAGGTGAGACGGCTGCGTGGAGAGCAGCTGCCAGGTGATCTTCGGAAGACCCCGGTAGCAGATGTAGCCGATGATCACCGCAAGAAGACCGATGACGATGACAAAGGAGGCGATCATGAGACCGTTGACCACGCCGCCCTTTACCTTGCGGCCGGAGGAGATCTGCGTCTCTTTCCTTAGTTTTTCCTGTGCCTGTCTCATGCGGGCGGAAACGGCTGCCTGTTCTGCCGCGGTTGTTTTTATCTGTTCCTGTACCATATCCGACTCCTTTGATCCTCAGTCTTTCTTTTTCTTGATGGCAGAGTTCAGAACAAACATGATGACCATGATGAAGATGAACAGAACCAGTGCGATGGAGTACAGCGCCTGGCGCTGCAGGCCGGACGCGTAGCTCATCTCGGAAGCCACGGCGGTCGTGAGGAAACGGACCGACTTTAACAGACCCGGCATGTTCGCGACGTTGCCGGAGACCATCATGACGGCCATGGCCTCGCCGATGGCGCGGCCGACGCCCTGCACGATCGCGGCGGCGATGCCGCTCTTGGCGGCCGGAACGGAGACCTTGAAGACGGTCTCGGTCCAGGTGGCACCGAGGGCAAGGCTTGCCTCCTCATACTCCTTCGGGACGGCGTTCAGGGCAGTCTCGGACATGCTGATGATGGAGGGCAGGACCATGATGGACAGGACGATGATGGCGGCAAGAAGGGTTGCGCCGCTTGCAAGGCCGAAGCTCTTCGCGACCCAGGGCACGATGATGATCATGCCGACGAGGCCGTAGACAACGGAGGGGATGCCCGCAAGGAGCTCGACGGCGGAGCGGATCACCTCCGCCAGAACGTGACCTGCCATCTTGGAGAGATAGATCGCGCAAAGAAGGCCGACCGGGATGGCGATGAGAAGCGCTCCCGCCATGCCGTAGATCGAGGTCAGGATGAAGGGCAGGATGCCGAACTTCGGATCCGCTGCCGTGGATTTCCAGACCGTGCCGAACAGGAAGTTCGTGAAGCCGATCTTTCCGATGGCCGGAATGCCGGACACCACAAGGAACGCGGTGATGAAGATGACAAACGCGATGGAGGTCAGTCCGAAGACGGTCAGAAGACCGTGCATGAAGAGCTCGACCGGGCTGTTTGCCTTTTTGGTCTTTGCTGCTGATAAAGTACTCATGGAACGCTTTGCTTTCTCCTCTTGGTTTCGAGGTTTCTCAAGGCGAACTTTTCCGAAGGTACAGCCTCTGTGCCCCCGGAAAGGTTCGTCTTAAGAGCTAAGATGAACCTTTACTGCTTTCTGTAAAACAAAGGCAGGAAGATACGTTCCTTCCTGCCCGGGATTTCAATGCCTGTCGCCTAATTACTTGTTGACCGGAACAGCACCTGCATTGGAGATGATGTCAGCATTTGCCGGATCGGTGCAGAAATCGAAGAAGGCCTGGGCTGCATCGGAGAGCGGCTTGGTGTTGTTGGTGATCAGGTTGAAGTCACGCTGGATCTTGTAGGTGCCATCGGCGATGGTATCCTCGGACGGAGCAACGCCCTCGACGGAGACCGCCTTGACGGCATCCGTGTTCTCCGCAACGGCTGCCAGGGAAGCATAGCCGATTGCCTGAGGGTTGTTCTGGACAGCGCTGATGACGTTGCCGGTGGAGGTCAGCTCCTGATCAAGGACGCAGGCGTCCTTCGTGCCGGTGATGGTCTCAAAGCCGTCACGAGTGCCGGAACCTGCCTCACGGCCGATGACTGCGATGTCGCCGTCATCACCGCCGACGTCCTTCCAGTTGTTGGTGCCGTCCGTGTAGATCGAAGCGATCTGATCGATGGTCAGATCCGTGACAGGGTTTGCATTGTTGACGATGATCGCGATGCCGTCCAGAGCGATCGTGGTCTGGGTCAGGGAGCCGTCTGCATTCTCGTCATCCTTCAGGTCACGGGAAGCAAGGCCGATGTCGCAGGAGCCCTCGGTGGCTGCGGTAATGCCGGAGCCGGATCCGGTCGGGTTGTAGTTGACCGTGACATTCGGATACTCTTCGTTGAAGGCCTCGATCAGGGACTGGATCACATCCTCCATGGAGGTGGAGCCGTTGGTCGAAACCGTGCCGGTCAGGTCTGTGTTGACCGATGCTGCCGCATCTGCAGTGGTATCAGCGGTGGTTGCAGCGGCATCTGCCGTCGTGTCAGCCGCATCAGCGGTGGAAGCTGCCGTATCGGCAGTCGTGGACGCTGCATCTGCTGCAGCGGTGGTCGATGCCGTGCCGGAAGCGGTATCCGAGCTGGATCCGCAGCCTGCAAGCATCGCTGCGGACATGACTGCCGCAGTGAGAAGTGCCATTACGCGTCTTGTTTTCATATGATTTCCTCCTGCCGGAACCGCCGGCGTTTGCTGTCAGTGTTCTTGCTTTGACACTGTGCATCTTAGAGAGGCAGTGTTAAACACAGTCATGGCGTAACGTTAAATCCCCGTAAAATGTATTTCGAACACATGTTCGCTTATTTTACATGAAAAGACCGGGCAGTCAGGGGAATGCCCCGTCTGCCCGGTCTCTGGTCCGTATTCCTCTTTACAGTCTTCGATCAGCTCGGATCGTACTTTCCGAGAAGGTAGTTCTCGTGGACGTGCTTCCACTCCTCCTCGCTGTCCGCGATGGTCTGCTTCAGGGTCTCGATCTCTTCCTTCATGCCCTCGAAGGTATCCTTCGCATCGACGGCCGCCTGCTTTACGGCCTCGTTGTCCTCCTCGGCCTTCTTCCGTCTCTCGGCAAGGTCGGAGAGCTGCACATCGTACTGCTCGTGGAGCGTATCCTTCTCCTCGCGGTTTGCGGCGATATCGCTCTTCAGCTTGTCGATCTCGTCCTCGACGTCCGCGATCTTTCCGTTCAGGTCTCTCTTCTTATTGACATTTAACGAGAACGTCTTCGAGAGCTGCTGGTTGAGCTGCATCAGCTCATCGTTCTTCTTCTGGAGATCCAGGTTCAGCTGACGCGCTCTCGTGGAGTTCCTCGTCTGGTGATCCTTCTCGGCCGCGTGGATCTCCTCCTCCTCGGCATCAAAGTCCGCCTGTGCCTCGTCGAAGGCGGACTGCTGCGCATCGGCGGCATCCTGCGCATTGAACATCGCCTCCTGGGTCTGATCCAGGATGCTGTTCAGGTATTCGATGCGCTCCCTCGACTGCTGGATCCTCGTGCGGATCCGCTCACTTGCCCGGCGCTCGACCTCCTTCTCGGATTTCTCGATCGTCGAGGGCAGAAGGTAGTAGGTATCCGCCCACTTCGTCAGGATCTGGTCGATCTTCTCGGGCTTTTCATAGGCGATGGTCTTCGTCTCCTCGGCGCTTAAGGGCATCGTGACGACCAGGTTCTCATAGATTCTTCCGAGCCGCTCCATGAGGCGGATCAGTTTCTCCATGAAGGACTCCTTCACGCCTGCTTCCTTTGCATTGGAAGCATTCTGGTCGGCGTTCTCGACGATCTCATCGAGCTGGGATCCGAGCTTGTTCTCGGCATCCGTAAGGCCGTCAAGGACCGAGACGAAGTTCTCGTCCTCGGGGCTTGTGAACGGCGTGTGCGCCACATAGTCCTGCACCTGGCCGACATAGGCGGTGAACTCATCCGAGATCTTGTCCGCCGTGTGCTGCACCCTTGCGATGTAGTTGTCGATCTGCGCCTCGACCTCGGGATTGCCGCTGTAGTGCGTGCGCATCTGTTCGATCATCTCATGGCGTTTGACCTCGAGCTCTCTGATGTGCTTTTCCTCTTCGATAAGCTCTCTTTCTTCCTCTGTCTTCTTTTCGTCTTCCACGTCTTCTGTCTTCTCTTCCTTTTCCGTATCCTCTGTTTCAGGCGCAGCAGCCTCTTCGGAGACCGCATCCGGTTCCGGTGCGGCTTCCTCTTCCGCCTCGGGTGAGGGTTCCGCAGAGGCTTCTATCTCCTGCTTCGCCTCTTCTTCCTCTGTCACGGGGGCTTCCTCTTTAGCAGGCGCTGTCTCTGTCGTTTCTTCCTCTTCTGCTGCAGGGGCTTCCTCCTGTGCGGCAGGCTCTGTCACAGGCTCTGCCTCTTCCTCCTGCACCGTGGTTTCCTCTGCAGGCGCAGGAACCGGCTCCGGTTCGGGAGCAGGGGCTGAAACGGGTTCCGGCTCTTCCGGCACAGGTTCTGTCTCCTGAGGTGCTGCCTCTTCTGCCTCCCGGTTCTTTTCCTCTTCCTTCCTTGCTCTCTCCTGTTCCTTTCTTGCCAGGATCTCCTCCTGGGAGCGCAGGAACTCCTCGCGCTGCTGATTTTCCTTCTGCTGCTTCAGGACCTGCTGCTTTGCCGCCTCGTCCTCATCGGGCGCCGCATTGTAGGTGCCGACGCTCGAGAGCAGCTCCTTCACCCAGCCGACCCTGTCGCGGTCATTCATCTTCGGGAGCAGGACATAGCCCTCGTACAGACCCTTGTCGGCCGCAATCGCAAAGCCGACGCCCTTCTTCCTGTCGGAGCGCGTCGCGCACAGCGCCATGATCTTCTTCGTGTCGACGACCACGGTCTGCTTCTCCTCGTGGCCGTACCTCTCCGAGATGAGACGCGCCGTGAAGTTCCGGATCACGCCCCGGGCAATCGGATCATCAAAGCCGCCCCGTCCGCTGTCTCCGATCGCCTTCGGCGGATAAATCGACAGGCTCGTGTATCCGTCGGTAAAGAACAGCACCTTGTCCTGGTGCAGGTCGGTGTTCTGCACCTCATAGGTCGCCCCTGCCGGGACGACGATTGAAAAATCCAGATTTACCACAACCCGGGTCGGCTCCGTCGTGGTCCGTCTCGCATTTGGTTCTTCCATGATCTGCTGTCCGCCTTTCTGTTAACTTATTCGGTCAATATTTTATTGTCCTCTGCATTGACCGTGTCCACCAAAAACAAATGATACCACGCTCCCGCCCGGCCTGTCAGCACCCGCCGGGGGCAAATGATGCGTTTTTGTGTTTCTTCCCCTGCCCCGCCCTGGCCTGTGTTAAAATGGTCTCATCTGCAACAGATCTCTCAGGGAGGCCCCGCCTTGTCAAAGACGCTTCTGCGCAGGAGTACTGCGCTTTCATTGACCGCACTTGTCCTTTTTTCTGCACTCACTCTGCCCGTCCGGGCAGAAGACGTTCCAGCCTGTGATCCCGGTGCCGATGAGGCCTTTTCGGACTTTCTCTCCGAGGACTTCAAGGACACCCTGACCTCGGACTACACAAAGCTCCACCAGTACCTTTCAGATCCCGAAGGATACGGGATTTCGAGAGACGATTATACGGTGAGCCTTGGCGATCCGTACGTGACTGATGCGGACCGGGAGGATCTCGCCGATCTGGAAGATACCCTCACGGCCTTTGAGGACTCCGATCTCTCTGCAAGACAGGAGCGGATTTACCGGGAATATCAGTTCGAGAACGGGATCGCCGATACCCTTTATGCAAAGGACAATCAGTACTTCTCAAACCTCTGGTCCTCCCAGACGGGACTTCCGGTCTCGCTGTTCGGATATTTCTCGGACACCTTCGTGTGCTATGACGAACAGGACATCGAGGATCTTCTGACCCTTCTTGCCGACGTCCCCCGCTATACGAAGGAGGCGATCTCCTACACGAAGGAGCAGGCAAAGGCGGGGGAGCTCTACCTTGATACGGACGATGCAATCTCGGCGATTGATACGGTGCTTGACGGGCAGGACGACAGCGCCGTGTACACGCATCTTTGCGATACCATCGAATCGCTGAAGGGGCTCTCGAAGAAGAACATCAGGTCCTATGAAAAGAAGGTGCAGAAAGCGCTCGATGAGGACTTCTATCCATCCTATGAAAAGATGAAGTCCTGCCTTGAGGATCTGGAAAAGAGCGGGGAAATCAGGGAGCCGACAGGCCTTGCAAACCGGGACGGGGGACAGGCGTACTACGAGGCGCTGGTGCAGTCCGCCTGCTCGGATACGATCAATGTCGAAGATCTTTATGACACGCTGCTTTCCCGCTACAACGACGACGTAGACCAGCTCGCATCCCTCGAGAAGAAGGACAAAGGCATTGCCTCGGAAAATCCGAACACGGGGCTTTCGACTCCGGAGGAGCTCCTGGATTTCCTGAACAGCTCCTGCACGAAGCTCTTCCCCGCGGTCTCCGACATGACCTGGAACATCGAGCCTTTGTCCGACGAGCAGTCGGTGGACACGGTGGTTGCCTACTACACGGTGCCGCCGCTTGATGTCGACGGGAACAATCAGATCCGCTACAACCCGTCCTATGCATCCGGCGGGTTCCAGACGCTGTACTGCTATCAGACCTTCGCCCACGAGGGGATTCCGGGACACATGTACGCGTACTCGTACCTTCGGGACCACATGGTCTACGACATCGAATACCTGCTTGGCGAGTCCGCCGTGGTCGAGGGCTATGCGACCTATGCGGCGCAGCAGGCGATGCAGTTCCTGACGGACATCGACGATGACGTCATCACGTACTACACCTTAAATGACGAGGCACAGGGACTGATGCTCTGCCTCATGGACATCGACATCAACTACTACGGGGACGACCTCGATACCCTGAAGGAGCGCTATCACTTCCTCGATGAATCAAGTGTCGAGTCCTGCTATGCATCGCTTAGCGAAGAGCCGACGATGTATCTTCCCTATTATTACGGCCTGCTCCGGATCAGCGCCTATCAGGATATGGCAAAGCAGATGCTGGGAGACCGGTACAATGACGTGCAGTTCAACAACGCCCTGCTCTCCTGCGGGAACGTGAACTTCACGATCATCGACGACGTGATGGCCCGCTACCTCGTCACCGCCCAGGGGGCATCCGTCCTGCCGTTTCTGACCGACGAGGAGCCGCAGATCGCTCTTCGAAAAGAGAATTTCACAGGTCTTCGCACTGCCTGATGGCGTCCCGAAGACCGGACAGGATCTCTTCCTCCCTGCCGGGGGCTCTCCCGTCGACGGTGGGCTGTGCTTTCCCTGTCACCCCGTCGATGCTTCCCAGCAAAACCGTATGCTCCAGAAAGCGCTCTGCCTCTCCTTCTTCCGGAAGGAGAGGTTTTTTCGTGAAGACAGAAAGCGCCGCCGCAAGGCCGTAGGCGCCCCAGTTGGAGACGGATGCCGCAATGAGATGGTCACAGGGCACGACACAGGGGTCGAGGTGCAGCTCGCCTTGTACGACATTCCTTACATTTCCCATGCCGATCTCGTTTCCGCCATCCCCGATGCCGATCGTCGGAATCCCCGTCTTTTCGGCCAGCAGGAAGAGATCATCGAAGGAGGACGTGTGGTCCTTGATGGAGACGGAGCGCATGTTTTTGTAGTCGCCATCCGCACAGCGCCCGCAGCGCTCGATCGAGATAAGTCCCGAAAAGCCTGATACGTCCGCTGCCTCTGTCACCGCTTTGATCCCGGTGCCTGCAAAGTAGTCCTCACACCCGCCGTCGGTCAGGACAAGGGGCGAAAAGGAAAGACTCTGAAGGGCTTTTGCAAGGACAAAAGTTCCCACAGGCCCGTCCGTCTCCGGGAAGCCCCGCACGTAAAAGCCGGTGGTAAGAAGGACCCTGCCCCTTTTCCAGGAGAGGATCTCCCCTGCCGCATCAAGAAGGTAATGATCCGGCAGGTGTTTCCGGACAACGTCCATTCCCCGGTGGGAGTCCGAGAGGGTGACAGCCTCGAGCAGTTCCTTGATCCGATCGTTTCTGTCTTTTTTACTGTTCTCTTCCATGTGTTCACTCCATAAAGAAACCCCGGAGCATGGCCCCGGGGCTGATTTCACTTCGCAGTTTCGGACTCCGGCTTTGCAGCTTCACTGTCCTTCTCTTTCTGCGAATTCTTCTTCAGGTTTTCAATGTTCACCTCGGGCATCAGCTCATCATCGATGATGCGGATGAATTCCTCGAGGTTTGCAAGCTCCTGTTTCGAGAAGCGCTTCTGGCACCTCTCGACAACCTTGTTCAGGTAGTCGGTGCTGATCCGGTAGTAGCGGTAGAACTTCTCCGTGGGGTGCAGGTGATAGGTTCTCTTGTCCTCATCGGAGCGGACCTTCTCAACGTATCCCTTTCGGATCAGGCTTGCCAGCTTGCTCGCGGCATTTGGTCCCGAGATGCCGGTGACGGAGGCAAATTCGGAGACGGTCGGATTGCCGAGCAGGTTGATGACCTCCATGCAGAAGGTCTCCGAGGTCGTCAGCGACGCCTCGCGGTTTGCAAAGTTCGGTGCCATCTGCATGTAGAAATACAGACGCATTTTTCCGTACAGGTCATTGAGTTCATCCGTGAGCATCCCGCCATCCCCCTTTGTGATCAGGTACCATCTCATTATAATGGCTGGCGCGGATTCTGGAAAGTTTGACAGGTTCGGAAAAGTGTCAGTTTTTCCGATCGGTCAGGGCAAAGAGGATCTCCGCGCGGCAGGCAAGTGTTCCGTCAACTCTCGCCTCGCAGATTCCGCTCCCCACAGGTCCCCGCAGGTCTTTGATCTCACAGGTCATCTCGAGCACATCGCCGGGGACCACCTGTTTCCTGAAGCGGCAGCTCTTCACGCCGCCAAAGAGGGCAAGCTTTCCCTTGTTCTCCTCCTTTGATAAAAGCGCCACCGCGCCCGTCTGGGCGAGGGCCTCAAGGATCAGCACCCCCGGCATCACCGGCTTTCCCGGGAAATGTCCCTGAAAGAAGGGCTCATTCATCGAGACGCACTTTCTTCCCTTTGCCATCTGTCCGGGTACCAGTTCTGTAATCCGGTCCACAAGGAGCATCGGGTAGCGGTGCGGCAGGATCTTCCGGATCTCTTCTGCAGAAAGTTCCATCTCACGCCTCCGCCTTTTTGAAGATGAGCACCGCATTGTGTCCGCCAAACCCGAGGTTGTCGGAGAGGACGAAGGACAGCGGCATGCTTCTTCCGCCCTCCGTCACGTAGTCGAGGTCGCATGCGGGATCCGGAGTCCGGTACCCTGCCGTCATCGGTACGAACTGGTCCACAAGGCTCATGACACAGAACACTGCCTCCACGCCGCCTGCAGCGCCGAGAAGATGTCCCGTCATCGACTTTGTGGACGAGACCGGGATGTCCTTTGCATGATCCCCGAACACCTGATGGATTGCCGCCGTCTCGCCGGCATCGTTGAGCTTTGTCGAGGTGCCGTGGGCGTTGATATACGAGATCTCCTTTGCGCTGATGCCCGCATCCTCGAGGGCAAGCTCCATGCAGGCCGCAGCCCCTCTCCCGTTCGGGGACGGCGCCGTGATGTGGTACGCATCGCAGTTTGCACCGTATCCCACAAGCTCCGCGAGGATCCTGGCCCCGCGCTTCTTTGCGTGCTCCCACTCCTCGAGCACAAGGACGCCTGCGCCCTCTCCCATGACAAAACCGCCGCGGTCCGCATCGAACGGGATCGAGGCGCGAAGAGGATCGGTTGCCGTCGAGAGCGCCCGCATCGCCGCAAAGCCTCCGATGGAGAGGGGCGTGATCGCGGCTTCCGTGCCGCCGCAGACCATCACGTCCTCGTACCCGTCGCGGATGCGGTGGAATGCATCGCCGATCGCATTGCTGCCGCCGGCACACGCGGTCACCGTGCAGGAGCACATGCCCTGGAAACCGAAGCGGATGGCGATGTTTCCGGCCGCCATGTTCGAGATGGTCAGGGGAATGAACAGCGGGCTCACCCGCTCGAATCCCTTCTCCTTTCCCCGGTCGTGTTCCTCTTCGATGACAGACAGTCCCCCGATCCCGGAGGAGATGAGAACCCCGGTCTTCGGATCCGGATTTTCGGGATCACAGGAAATCCCTGCCTGTTTGATTGCCTCCACAGCCGCCGCCATCGCGTACTGGGAGAAGAGCGCCAGGCGGCGCGCTTCCTTTCTGTCCATCCACCGTGTGGGATCAAAGTGCCTGATCTCCCCGGCAAGTTTTACCCTGAAGTCTGTCGTGTCAAAGCGCTCGATCGGCGCGATTGCCACCTTCCCCTGCCGGATGTTCTGCCAGCTCTCTTCGACAGAAAGTCCTGTCGGATTAACGGTTCCAAGCCCTGTCACGGCTACTCGTCTTCGTTCCATGAAAACCTCCTACATGCCCATGCCGCCGTCGACACAGAGCACCTGCCCCGTGATGTATCCCGCCGCGTCCGATGCAAGAAAGCGCACCGCCTCTGCGACGTCCTCCGGGGTTCCCTCCCTCTGCATGGGGATCGCGGCAAGGGCCGCATCTCTTGCCTTCTGAGGCATCGCGGCGGTCATGTCGGTCGCAATCATGCCGGGTGCCACGGCATTGACCGTGATCCCCCGCCGTCCGACCTCCTTTGCAAGGCTTCTGGTCAGTCCCACGATC
Source organism: uncultured Lachnospiraceae bacterium (assembly GCA_900315055.1). Taxonomy (GTDB): domain Bacteria; phylum Bacillota; class Clostridia; order Lachnospirales; family Lachnospiraceae; genus CAG-791. The sequence continues at coordinate 61,741 of OMXP01000003.1, read as the reverse complement.
CCGGCCTTTGCCGCGGCATAGTTCACCTGCCCCGGATTGCCGTGAAGCCCGACGACGCTGGAGATGTTGATGATGTGTCCGGACCTCTGCCGGATCATGCGCTTTACGGCGCCTCTGCAAAGAAGGATCGCCCCCTCGAGGTTTACCGACAGCACCCTGTCGATGTCCTCCTCGGAAAGGCCGATGAGAAGCCCGTCCCTCGTGATTCCCGCGCAGTTGACAAGAACGTCCAGAGAGGGAAACGCCTCTGCCGCCGCAAGGATTGCCCCGCACCCCTCTTTCGTTCCGACATCTGCCCGGCACAGGGGAAAGGTGCCGTCCGGAAAGGCTGCAAGGCAGGCCTGCCTCGTTTCCTTTGCCTTTTCCTCGTTTCCCGCAAAGCAGAGGAGAACGTCTGTCCCGTCTTTTGCAAGGGATACTGCCACCGCGTGCCCGATGCCGCGGCTTGCGCCGGTCACCACTGCATATCGTGCCATTACTGCTCCCCTTTCAGGACAGCCTTCAGGCTGTCGAGATATTTCTCCGTGCTCTCGAAGGAGTCGAGGTTCCAGGTGGTAAAGGAGCCATCCTCGATCCCCATGGCCCTTGCGGTCTTCTTCACAAAGCCCGTCAGTGTCTTTCCGGGACCGATCTCGACAAATTCCGTAACGCCCTGCCGGAACAGGTTCTCGAGGATCTGCTCCATGTAAACCGGGCTCTGCACCTGGCGGACCAGAAGATCCGGCACGGGCACGCCCTCCCGGTTCTCCCCGCCAAGGCAGTTGTAGAGGACGATACTCTTCGGCTCCCTGAAAGTGACTCTCTCAAAGTACCGTCGAAGGTCCTCTCCCGCAGGCTTCATGAGCGGCGTGTGGAAGGGGCCGGAGACGGCAAGCGGTATGCACCGTCTTGCGCCCGCCTTAAGGGCAAGCGCCGATGCCTTGTCGACGGCGCTCTTTTGACCGCTGATGACGAGCTGACCCAGGCAGTTGTAGTTGCAGATATAAACCTTTCCCGCATCCGATGCCATCCCGCAGCAGGCCTGAAGTGCGCCTTCATCCAGGGCGAGTACCGCGGTCATGCCGCACGCAATCCCCTCCGAGGCCCGTGCCATCGCCCTTCCGCGGAAGGCAGTCATCGTAATGGCCTTCGAGGCGGTCAGCACATCCGCCGCCTCGAGTGCTGCATACTCCCCGAGGGAGAGTCCTGCCACATAGTCCGGGAAGAGCCCCGCACGCCGCAGGATTTCCGTGATTCCGGCCTCCATCGCAAGAAGGGCGGGCTGCGTATACTGCGTCTTGCTCAGCTTTCCGTCCGGATCCTCAAAGCAGACCTCGTGCAGGTCAAAGCCCGGGTCCGCACAGTCAAAGACACGGCGGAACGTCTCGCTGTTCTCGTACAGGTCCCTGCCCATGCCCGCCTTCTGGGCACCCTGGCCCGCATACAGGTAGCAGGTTGTCATCACATGCCTCCTTCAAAGCCCGCGGCAAGATTTTTGATGATCTCTGCCACCGGGCGGATCTTAAAGAGCTGTCCGCAGACCTGTCCCGCCATGAGGCTTCCGGTCTTCGTATCGCCGTCAAACACGGCTCTTCGAAGAGACCCCAGGGTGTACTGCTCGAGCTCCTCTCTGTTGGCGCCCTGTTTCTCGCGCTTTACATACTGGCGGGACATCTCGTTCTTCAAAACCCGCACCGGCGTCCCGCCGATTCGTCCGGTGACAATGGTATCGGACCCCTTTACCTTCAGGAGTGCCTTCTTGTAGTTCTCGTGGATCGGGCACTCCTCGGATACAAGTAGGCAGGTCCCGACCTGCACACCGCAGGCACCAAGAGCTCTTGCCGCCCGCACCTGCCGGACATCCGCGATGCCGCCTGCCGCAATGACAGGGATATTTACCGCATCGCAGACCTGTGGCACCAGGGTCATCGTGGTCATCTCGCCCACATGGCCGCCGCTCTCGCACCCCTCGGCGATGATCGCATCGGCTCCGAGCTCCTCGAGGTGGCATGCCAGAACCGGCGCCGCAACGACCGGCATCACGAAGACGCCGGCCTTTTTAAGCTGATCCATGTACGGGCCGGAGGATCCGGCGCCGCAGGTCACGAACTTCACGCCCGTTCTGCAGACGATGTCCACAAAGTCATGTGTCTTCGGGTGCATCAGCATGAGGTTGACCCCGAAGGGCGCCGCGGTAAGGCTCCGCGCCACCGCGATCTCCTCCTCGAGCTGCTCCGGCGTCATGCCGCCGGTTCCGATGATGCCGAGCGCGCCGGCATTCGCGCAGGCTGCCGCAAAGCGCCCCGTTGCAATGTTTGCCATGCCGCCCTGGATCACGGGATATCTCGTCCCCAGGATTTCACTGAGTGTCTTCATCATGACCTCCATAAAAGACCACAACGCCACCCGCCGTAAGGCCGGCGCCAAAACCCATAAGGAGCAGAGACTCACCTGTTTTCAGGAGTCCCCTCTCCTCCATCTCACCGATCGCCATGGGGATTGAGGCTGCGCTCGTGTTCCCGAAGTGATCGATGTTGCGGTAGACTTTTCTGTCCTCGAGCTGTTCCTTTTTGATCACATGCTCCAGAATCCGCTCGTTTGCCTGATGGCAGACGATGTGGTCGATCTCATGGACGGACAGCCCGGCGTTTTTCAGCGTCTCTTTCATCGCGGCGGGAAGTGCCTCCACCGCAAAGCGGAACACCGCCCATCCGTCCATCCGGATGTGCGACACCTCCGGTCCCGCACCCTCTGCAAGGATCTCTGTCCCGCCCTTTGCAAAGAGACAGGAACCGAACGGCACCTCTGCCTTTCTGACAACCACCGCTCCCGCCCCGTCTCCGAAGAGCACGCAGGTCGTACGGTCCGTAAAGTCGAGGAGGCGGGAGAGCTGCTCCGCGCCGATGACGATGGCGTACGGTCTCTCATCGGTCAGGAACGAACGGCAGGCAAGAAGCGCCGCAACGAATCCGGAGCAGGCGGCATTCACATCGATCGCCGCGATGTTCTCCGGAAGGGAGAGCTCTCTCTGCAGCAGGCAGGCCGTTGAAGGTGTTGCATGGTCCGCGGACATCGTGGCGCAGATGATGGCCGCGATCTTCTCCTTCGAAATGCCTGCCTTCTCCAGGGCAGAGCGCGCGGCGGAAAGAGCAAGGGTTGTCGTGCTCTCGCCTTCCCCGCCAAAATGCCGTGTCACGATCCCGGTCCTCGAGCGGATCCATTCATCGGAGGTGTCGACGATCCTTGCGAAGTCCTCGTTTGTCACCACCCTCGATCCTGCGGCATACCCGGAGGAGAGGATGGAAAGTCCGTCATTCCCCATTGCCGATCCTCCGGAATTTCTCCCGCCGCTGCGCACGGATCTCGTCCGGCGTCATGCCGTCAAAGGAGGCAAGCGCCTCCTGAATCGCCCTGTCAAGGCTTGCATAGAGGCGTCCCGGATCCTCCTGCGCACCTCCCAGGGGCTCCGGGACGATCTCATCGACGACCCCCGCCTCCACGAGATCCTCCGCGGTCAGGTGCATCTTTCCCGCGGCCTCCGGGGCTCTGGAGGCGTCCTTCCAGAGGATGCTCGCAAATCCCTCCGGGGAGAGGACGGAGTAGACCGCGTACTCGAGCATCAGGATCCTGTTGGCAACACCGATCGCGAGAGCCCCGCCGGAGTTTCCCTCGCCGGTCACAATCGAGATCACGGGAACGGTAAGGCGCGACATCGCCGCAAGATTTCGTGCGATCGCCTCGCCCTGTCCGTGTTCTTCGGCATCCTTTCCCGGGTAGGCTCCCGGGGTGTCGATGAACGTGAGGATCGGGCGCTGAAACTTTTCCGCCTTCTCCATGATGCGGAGGGCCTTCCGGTACCCCTCGGGACGCGGCATGCCAAAGCAGCAGGCAAGGTTTTCTTCCGCGCTGTGTCCCTTGCAGTGGCCGACAACGCTCACGGCCCGTCCGTGGAAGAAGGCAATGCCGCCGAGGATTGCGTGATCATCTCCGTACAGGTGATCGCCCTTCATCTCGAGGAAATCCGTAAACAGGTTCGGGATGAAATCTTTGAGATGCGGCCGGTCGATCCTGCGGGCAAGATAGACGCGCTCATTGGCATTCGGGTGGGTGAGGGGCCTAAGCATCCTTGCCTTCTCGATGCGGAGCATCTCCAGCTCCTCCGGTCCTGCGCCGTCCTGCTTCTTTTCCTGGATTCTCGCCTCGATGGCGTCCGCCTTTTCGAGCTGTTCCCGGATCATGTCAGGTAGCCTCCTTTGAAACACCGTGGAGAGAAAGGATCTTCGAGAGCATCTGTTTCTGGTCCTTGCGCTCCACGATCGCATCCACAAAGCCCTGTTTTTCCAGGTATTCGGATCTCTGGAAGCCCTTCGGGAGCTTCTGTCCGATCGTCTGCTCGATGACCCGGGGCCCCGCAAACCCGATGAGGGCGCCGGGCTCTGCGAGCGTGATGTCACCGAGCGTTGCAAAGCTTGCCGTGACACCGCCCGTTGTCGGGTGGGTGAGAACGCTGATGTAGAGTCCCTTATGCTCCGAGAAGGTCTCGATCGCCGCCGCGGTCTTTGCCATCTGCATGAGGGAGTAGATGCCCTCCTGCATGCGGGCGCCGCCGGATGCGCAGAAGATCACAAGAGGCAGCCTTTTCGCATCCGCTCTCTCAACGGCCCTCGTGATGCGCTCCCCGACGGCAGCGCTCATGCTGCCCATGAAAAACCTCGTGTCCATGACCACCATGACGATCCGATACCCGTCAAGAAGACCCTCGGCGCAGACCGCAGCCTCCGAAAGCCCTGTCTTTGCCTCGCTCTCTCTGAGCTTTCCCGCATACCCCTCAAAGGAGAGCGGATCCTTTGCCCTGACCTCCCGGCCGAAGAACTGTGCACTCCCCTCATCGAGGATCAGGGAAAAGCGGTCCTTTGCCGTCATCGGATCATACCGCCCGCAGAAGGGGCAGATGTTCCGGTTCTGTCTCCAGATCTTCTCCTGGATTCTCCGGCCGCACTTTTTGCAGGTGTGATAGACGGGGATCACGTCCTCGAGGGCTTCACTGATTCCGCTCATGCCTTCGCGCTCTTCAGGTAGTTCACGATGTCGCCGACGGTCTTCAGTTCCGGAAGCTTCTCGTCCGGGATCTTCTCGGCGCCCGCGTCCTCGAGGGCCATCTGCAGCTCCACGATGTCGAGGGAATCCGCCTCGAGATCCTCAATGAGGTTCGTGTTCATCGTGATGCTGTCCGCATCGCAGCTTAAGGTGTTCGCAATGATGTCTCTGACCTGTTCGAAATTCATAGTGTCCTCCTGGGAATGTTGATTCATTTTGTATTAATTAAAATCAATTTAGTTAACTTATTTTGAATTATATTCATGAGGAGGCGGCTGTCAAGAGACCCGGAGGAAACCATGAGGACACTTGCCGTTTTCTGAGGCACATACGCTGACCTGTGCCGGCACGAATCGAGTAGGAGGGGGTGACTAACCCCCGTCCTCTCACACCACCGTACGTACCGTTCGGTATACGGCGATTTCAATAGTGTTAGTGCGCAAGGGCTGTATAAGCGGCGACCATATCAATGAGTCCCCACTTGTACAGCTTTTCGTTTGTAAGGGCCATTTTGACCCCCTGGGAGTTTGATATTCTCCAGTAGGCCTTGCGGGAGTAAGCCGTGTTGTAGGCCAACTCCCCATTAATACCAAGTTTCCGCAGCTCCCGCAGTTTCGTTCTGGGCAGTTTCCATTGCTTCCAGATGCACATGCGGATTCTTGGTTCAGCCACTGCTGTGAGGTAATAAGGAACTTCCTCATGGTTGCAATGCCGTAATAGTTCAGCCATCCCGAAACGTAGAGCCTGATCGCTCTGAACGCAGGAAGGATGCTCTGAGCATGCCTCCGGGAAGAGAGGTTCCTCAGATTCGATCTGAACTTTGCCAATGACTTCGGATGAACCCGAACGTAGACGCCGTTCCTGTTCTTTCCCAATGCGAAGCCAAGGTACTTGAATTGCGTGGCTGAAAAGACGCTCACTACCCTGCTCTTGGTTCTGTTGACCGTGAGCCCGAGGTTGCCCTCGAGGTAGGAAACGCTGGAGTTCAGCAGGCGTTCTGCCGCCCGTCTGCTCTTCGCAAACATGGCGATGTCGTCTGCATAGCGGACAAATCGAACGCCTCGTTTCGCAAACTCCTGATCGAATTCATTCAGGTAGATTAACGACAACAGAGGACTCAACGGTCCGCCCTGCGGGCTCCCGGCCTCTGTTTCTTCAAAGACGCCCTGATCCATAACACCACTTTTCAGAAACCTCTTGATGAGCTGTATGACCCGCTCGTCCGTGATGTTGCGACGAAGGATATTGAGCAGGTGTTCATGGTTGATCGTGTCGAAATACTTCGACAGATCCAACACTACAGCCTGTGTGTATCCCTCTTCCGCATACTCCTTGACCTTGTTAATGGCTCCCTGTGCACTGCGCCCCGGTCGGTATCCATAGCTTTCGTCTGCAAACAGCGGCTCATAAATGGGCGCCAGTTGCTGAGCTACGGCCTGTTGGATAATCCTGTCGACTACCGTTGGAATGCCAAGCTTCCGCACTCCACCGTCCGGCTTCGCGATCTCTTTGCGACGAACTGGCTGCGGGGTATATTTGCCCCGGCAGATATCTTCCACCAGTCTCGCTCCGTTCTCTTTCAGCCAGACGAGCGCTTCCTCGATCGACATGCCGTCGATTCCGGGTGCACCATGATTCGCCTTCACTCTCTTGTAGGCCCTGTAAAGGTTGTCCTTGTTCAGGATCTTTTCCAGGAGTGCAGGTCCTGCACTGCCCCTTTCCTTCCATATCAGTCGGTGAGACCTCCGCCCTCCTGCATATCCTTCGTGTTCCGCACTATTCTTTTGCAGGCAGTGCTCATTTACGAGCGATTCTGCTTTCATCGGTCCTGCCTCCTTTCCCCGGCTGTACTCAGGACTAACTATTGATTCGGTCCTTCGCCGGCCTCGTCTATGACCGACTACTATGACCTCTGCTGACTTCTGCGAGTTCAGCGCCGCTTTGGGCGGCGGTTGCCCCTTTCAGGGTGTATCCCGCAGACCTCCTCGGGTACCACACGTTTCTTTTCCTCCATCTACCTGTCTCATCTATTCCATGCGATTCCGTGCAGTTACTGGGCTTCGGCTTGGCTTGCAGTCTTACCCTCGCATGCAACCTAATATGAGCTTCCTGTACGTCAGGCCAGAGGTTTGCCCACGGGTTAGTACTTTCCCCGCATCCAGCTTCCTTCAGATTCCATCTCGCGATGGACACCCTTGCCTTCGGCTATATCCTTCCCACTACCGGGTGGATTCTGGACTTGCACCAGTTAGAAACGTGCGCCGCCGAGCGCACCAAAAAAGTTCCGTCACGGGGCACAGGAATGTCCGTGACGGAACTTTCGTCAGGTATTCAAATCGATTGTTTCAGAACTTCCGGCAACGCTCTTACTGCTTGTCCGCAGTCAGGTGCCAGACATCCTTGTTGTACTGCAGGATGGTGCGGTCAGAGGAGAAGTAGCCGGCCTTTGCGATGTTGACGAGCATCTTGCGGACCCAGCTCTTGCGATCCTCATAGTCGTTCAGCATCGTAGCCTTGGTCTTCAGATAATCCTCGAAATCCGGGAAGGTCATGAACCAGTCCTTGTTGAGGAGCTCATTGTAGAGCTGCATCAGGGTATCCTGATCACTCATCTTTACCATCTCAGGCCCTACGAGGAAGTCGACGGCCTTCTTGAGCTTTGCGTCCTTCTTGTAGTAGTCGCGGGAGACATAGGAAGCATCCGCATATCTCTTGATGACGACATCGGAGGACTCACCGAAGGTGTAGACGTTGTCCTTGCCGACGAGCTCAGCGATCTCGACGTTTGCACCGTCCATCGTGCCGAGGGTCACGGCGCCGTTGAGCATGAACTTCATGTTCGAGGTACCGGAAGCCTCCTTCGATGCGAGAGAGATCTGCTCGGAGATATCCGCTGCCGGGATCAGCTTCTCGGCGACGGTGACGTTGTAGTTCTCAAGGAAGACAACCTGCAGGTAAGGAGCAACTTCCCTGTCCGCAGCACACACCTTCGAGAAGGTGATGATCGCATGGATGATGTCCTTTGCGATGATGTAGGCCGGAGCAGCCTTTGCGCCGAAGAACATCGTGATCTTTCTCCTGGGCTTGTTGCCCTTCTTGATCTCGAAGTACTCGTTGATTGCCCAGAGGAGGTTGAGCTGCTGTCTCTTGTACTCATGCAGACGCTTGGACTGCACATCGAAGACGGAGTTCGGATCGACCTCAACGCCCTGGTAGTTCCTGAGCCATGCGGCGAATTCCTGCTTCTTCTGGAACTTGATCTGTCCGAGGTAATCGCAGAAGCCCTGATCCTTCTCATAGGGCAGAAGCTTCTCGAGCTGATCGGCGTCCTTGATCCAGCCGTCGCCGATCTTCATCGTGATTTCCTTCGTGAGCACCGGGTTGCACTCGACAAGCCAGCGGCGGAAGGTGATGCCGTTCGTCTTATTGTTGAACTTCTCCGGGTAGATCTCATAGAACGGGTGAAGCTCGGTGTTCTTGAGGATCTCGGTGTGAAGCCGTGCGACACCGTTGATCGAATGGCTGAAGTGGATATCGATGTTTGCCATGTGGACCAGGTTGTCCTTGTCGATGATCTGGACGAAGGGCTCGGTGTACTTCTTTGCGATGTACCTGTTCATCTCCTCGATGACCGGGACAAGCTGCGGAACAGCCTTCTCGAGGAAGGACTTCGGCCACTTCTCGAGTGCCTCGGCAAGAATCGTGTGGTTCGTGTAGCCGCAGACATCGGTCACGATCTGATAAGCCTCCTCGGTGGAGATGCCCTCTGCGGTCAGCAGACGGACCAACTCCGGGATGACCATCGTCGGGTGCGTGTCGTTGATCTGGATCGCCGCATAGTCGGCAAGATCATGCAGGTTGGAGCCCTTTGCCTTTGCCTCCTCGAGGATCAGCTGTGCGGCGTTTGCGCACATGAAGTACTCCTGGTAGACACGAAGAATTCTGCCCGCATCATCGGAATCATCCGGATACAGGAACAGGGTCAGGTTCTTGGCGATCTGGGTCTTGTCGAAGTCGATGCTCTTCTTGATGAGTCTCTCATCAACGGTATCGGCATCGAACAGGCGAAGTTTTCCGCACTTGCTGTCATAGCCCGTGACATCGATCTCATACATCGTGGAGGTGATGTCGAAGCCGCCGAAGTGCACGGTGTAGTGCTTGCCGGTGGACTTCATCCAGTTCTCATGGCCCCACTTGAGCCAGTAGTCCGGAGTCTCGTACTGCTTGCCCTCATCGAAGCTCTGCTTGAACAGGCCGCAGTGATAGGCGATGCCGACACCGTCTGCCGGAAGGCCGAGGGTTGCAAGGGAGTCGATGAAACATGCGGCAAGACGTCCAAGGCCGCCGTTACCAAGGCTCGGCTCATACTCGAACTCCTCGAGTTCGGTGATGTCACGGCCTGCAGCTGCAAGCTGTGCCTTCACGTCGTCATAGATGCCAAGATTGATCAGGTTGTTGGAGAGGAGCTTGCCGATGAGGAACTCGGCGGAGATGTAGTACAGCTTCTTCTTTCCCTGGTTGTAACCGACTTCCTTTGCCTTGTCGGTGGTGAGGTTTAAGACCGCGTTGAACAGCTCGAGGCTGGTGCAGTCCTTGATGGGCTTTCCTGTGTAATCCGTAATCTTTGTGGACATTGATACCTCCTGAATGATTCGATCATGCCGTGTCTTTGATGCAGTTGCAAAAGATGCGCTGGCCGGCAGATCTTTCCGGCTCTTCTCCTGCGCATGAAATCATCGGTCTCTGTCTTTGACTATTCGCATTATACTTGCATGAAGCGGCCTCATACTTGCATTAAGCGCGCACAAAATAGTACAATCCTATCATCTTGATGTTTCGGAAACCCGCCTTTTCGGCAACATGCAATAAGGGTTCAGAGTTTTTTTGTACACTTTACCAAAGGAGCATCTTTTCATGGATCTGGAGGAGTACACCCAGTATCACGAAACGCGCATCCACGAGCAGCCCGGATTTTCCTATAACACGTATCTGTGCACCATCCCGCAGGACTTTACCCGCGTCGACATGCACTGGCACGAGCAGATGGAAATCGTCTATGTAAAGAAGGGAAGCGGCACCATCACCGTCAACATGCACCCCTATCCGGTACAGGCAGGCTCAATTCTTCCGATCATGCCGGGAGAACTGCACGCCATCGACGGGACCCCGGGCGTTCGCATGGAGTACGAGAACATCATCTTCTCGCTGTCCATCCTCGACTCCACCGACGAGAACGACTGGTGCCGCCAGCACGTGATCCAGGCGCTGCAGTCGGGCTCCCTCCACTTCCCGCGCCCCATCAATCCGGGGACGCAGTTCTACGAAGATGCGGCCCGCTCCCTGGATCACTGCGATCAGGCCTGCATTGTGCGGGAGCCGGGGTATGCACTCCTCGTCAAAAGCTCGCTCTTTCTCTTTCTTCACGCCCTCTACGCCAACCGCGACCACAGCGCCGACCACGGCGCCTCGCCCCACGAGGAGGTGATCAAGAAGGTGATCCTGTTCGTCAAGGATCACTTCTTCGAGCCGATCACGATCGAGGACGCGGCACGGGTCACCGAGTATTCGAAGGCCCACTTCATGCGCCTGTTCAGGGAGGAGACCGGGCAGACGTTCGTGACGTTCCTCACCGACTACCGCCTCTCCTATGCGGCATACCTGTTACGGGAGAGCTCCGATCCCATCGGCACGATCGCCTCGCGCTGCGGCTTCGACAACCTCTCCTACTTCACGCGCCTGTTCCGGAAGCGCTACGGCTATGCGCCGCGGGACTTCCGGCGCCTGCAGCAGAGTACGCCGGAAGCGGAACTCTGAGCATCAAAAAGGCGCAGGAGTCACTCCCCTGCGCCGAACGCTCATACAGATCCAGTATACGCCCTTACTCCGGAAAATGTCTTCGTTTCATCTTCCATTTCTTTTTCGATTTTGCAAATCATTTCTTTACAGTTTCAAGATGGCTGATTTTACTTTTTCATGTCAGAATGCTTTTAGACAATCATATCCGGTCCCGCTGTAAAGGACCCATCGGCTCCTTCCCATCCGGGACCTGCGGAGAAGGGAGAATCCATGGTCAAGAAGTATCTTCTCGATACCAACATCCTGATGAACTACCCGTCCGCCATCTACGGCTTTGACGACAATGAAGTCATCGTCACCTCCACCACCATCGAAGAACTCGACAACTTAAAACAGGGGAAGACCGAGAAGGCGTACCAGGCAAGAGAAGCGTTCCGCGCGGTGCTGACGCCGCTTCGCAAGAAGGCGCAGAAGGAGCATGCGGATCTCATGAAGGGCATCCGCATCAACCATGGAAAAGGGCTGTTCCGGATCGAGACCGATCACATCGACGCCTCCAATCTCCCCCAGGGCTGGGACATCCATAAGCCCGACAACCGGATTCTTTCTGCCTGCATGTCGCTTGGCGCCATCCTCGTGACCGAGGATCAGTCGCTCCTGTTTAAGGCGATGAGCATCAACCTGCCCGCACAGGAATATCAGAACGCGCAGATTAAGTTTGAAGACGACTACACCGGTCGCGCTGAGATCGCCCTCACCGCCGGGGAGATGGAGGCCATCGAGAAGGACGGCAGCATCCGGGCGGACGGCAGAAGGACCAGGCAATTCTCCGAGAATGAATACCTGATCGTGCGCGACAAGTGCAACGCCTCCCACACGATTCTTGCCCGCTACCGGGAGGGCATGTTCAAGAGGCTCTACACCCTCTCCCACAGCTGCAGGGTCCGTCCCCGGAACGTGGGTCAGCAGTTCGCGATCGATGCCCTCATGGCACCGCCCTCCGAGATCCCGCTCGTCATTCTCTCCGGCGCCGCCGGCACGGCGAAGACGTTCCTGTCCATCACCTGCGGCATGGACCAGCTCATCGATCACTACGAGCAGATCATCTGCACCCGCAACAACGTGGAATTCGACAAGGACATCGGCGCTCTGCCGGGCGATGAGATGGAGAAGGTCTCTCCCCTTCTTCGCGGCGTCACCGACAACCTGCGCACCTACCTCAAGATCCAGGGCGGGAATCCCTTCTCGAAGCAGAAAAAGAACATCACGGAGCTCTCCGAGATCAACCGCATCATCGAGGACTACATCGAGACCGGAAAGATCAGCATCGAGAGCATGGGCTTCATGCGCGGCCGCTCGATCACCGACAGCTACCTGATCCTCGACGAGTGCCAGAACGCAACGCCCCTGCAGGTCATGGGCATCGTGACCCGCGCCGCGGAGGGGTGCAAGATCGTCATGTGCGGCGATCCGAACCAGATCGACAAGATCACCCTGACCCGCTCCACCAACGGCCTCGTCTTTGCCGCCCGCGCCATGCAGTCCTCTCCCGCCTGTGCCTTTGTCTCCTTCGGGGAAGAGGAATGCGAGAGATCCTTCCTTGCACGGGATGCGGCGGACCGTATGGGAAAGTACCTCGCTTCGTAGTCCGGAACAATCCATACCATTCAAAAACCGGGAGCCCTGAAGCCCCCGGTTTTTTCAATGTCCTCTCCGCATCTGCTGCATTTCTTTATCTCAGATATCCTTCCGCCCGTTCTGCAAACGCAGAAAACAGCGGTACATACTCCTTTACGATCCGATCAAATGACTGTGCTGCAAGGTTCCCGTCGTAATCCTGTTCCAGCGCATTTCGAAGGCTCAGCATCTGATACCATCTGTCATCAAAGATCAGTTCCAGATCATACGCCGCTTTCAGGCACTCCCTGGGAGACGCCTCGATAAAATCCGGGGCAGGATCCTGCCGCCTGGCCAGATCTCTCATGACCTTCCAGGAGAGATCGAATGTCAGACAGAACTTCCGCACTGTTCCGCTCTGCACAAACTCGTCCGACGGGTCTCTGTATTTTGCCTCCTTCAGCCCTGCAAGACACTGCCGGAACCAACCATGGCGCTGAAGTGCTTTCTCTTCCATCTGCGTCTTTACTGCCTCCTGCCAAAGTCCTGATTACATGCCCTGTCCGATCCCTGAACTTCCGGGAGGACGATAAAACAGACCAGTGGCAGTTTCCTTTCTGCCGACGGCTCTCTGTATGCAATGTCCCTTCAGTGCTTCTGTTTTCCCCGCCCCTTCGGAGCAGAGTTCTTCTTCTCTTCCTTCTCTTCTCTCTTCTTCCGCTCCCGGATCCTCTCTCGGATCACCTCATTTTCCTTGCGCGGCGGGATCAGATACTCCTCCCCGTAGCCGATGAGATCCTCCCGGTGCTCCTCGAGAAGCGCCTCCTTGACGAGCTCATAGTTCTCCGGCTTCCGGTACTGGATCAGCGCCCGCTGCATGGCCTTCCGGTGAGGATTTCTCTCCACAAAGACCTCCGTCATTGTCCTCGGATCGATCCCCGTGTAGTACATGCAGGTCGACACGGTCCCGGGTGTCGGATAGAAGTCCTGCACCTGCTCCGGATTCAGATGATTCTTATGCAGGTACTCGGCAAGCGTGATTGCGTCCTTCATGGTGCTTCCCGGGTGGGAGCTCATCAGATACGGCACGGCATACTGGTCCATGTGAAGCTCCCGGTTTACCTGTTCAAATTCGCGGACAAAGGCGTTGTATACGGAGACGGAAGGCTTTCCCATCCTCGTCAGGACATTGTCGGAGACATGCTCCGGAGCGGTCCGAAGCTGTCCGCTCACGTGATACTTGCACAGCGTCCTCAGGAACGTTTTGTCCTTATCCGCCATCAGGTAGTCAAAGCGAAAGCCGGAGCGCACAAACACCTTCTTAACCCCCGGCAGAGCCCGGAGCTCCTCGAGGAGCTTCAGGTAGTCTGAATGATCCACCTCGAGATTCGGACAGGGCTTCGGGACCAGACACTGACGGTTTTTGCAGGCACCGGCGGTCAGCTGCTTTTTGCAGGCGGGCTTTCGAAACTCCGCCGTGGGGCCGCCCACGTCGTGGATATAGCCCTTGAACAGCGGATCCTGCGTCATCTTCCTTGCCTCCGCAAGGATGGATTCATGGCTTCTTGCCTGCACGATTCTGCCCTCATGGAAGGTCAGGGCGCAGAAGGAGCAGCCGCCAAAGCACCCCCGGTTCGAGGTCAGGGAGAACCGCACCTCGGACAGGGCGGGAATGCCGCCGTCCCTGTCGTACATCGGATGCCACTTTCCCGTATAGGGCAGGGCATAGATATCGTCCATCTCCATCGTCGTCAGAGGCTTTGCCGGCGGGTTCTGGACCACGAACGTCTTCCCGCCATAGGTCTCGAAGATGCGCTTTGCCTGGAACGGGTCCGTGTTCTCGTACTGGATCTTCACGCTCTGTGCAAAGGCCACCTTGTCCTTCAGGATGGTCTCATAGTCCGGGAGCCTTATCGCATCATAGATGCTCTCCTCATCCCTTGTCTTGTATACCGTCCCGTCGATCCAGGTGATATCCCGGACGTCAAGGCCGGATGAAAGCGCGTCCGCAATCTCCACAATGCTGTGCTCTCCCATTCCGTAGGAGATGAGATCCGCGCCGGACTCCAGAAGGATCGAGCGCCGGACACTGTCCGACCAGTAGTCATAGTGCGCCATGCGCCGAAGCGATGCCTCGATCCCGCCGATGATGACCGGCGTGTGCGGATAGGTTCTCCGGATCAGGTTGCAGTAGACAATGACCGCACGGTCCGGCCGTTTTCCCGTCACCCCGCCCGGGGAATAGGCGTCCGTATGCCGGTGCTTTTTTGCCACCGTGTAGTGGTTGACCATGGAGTCCATATTGCCGGAGGAGACGAGAAATCCGAGCCGCGGCTCCCCAAAGACATCGATGCTCTTCGGATCTCTCCAGTTGGGCTGACAGATCATGCCGACATGGTATCCTCTCGATTCCAGGACCCTGCTGATGATCGCACTCCCGAAGCTGGAATGATCCACGTAGGCATCGCCGCACACGTAGACAAAGTCCATCTGGTCAAGCCCCTCTGCCTCCATCTCTTCCCTTGTCACCGGAAGAAAACCGCACTCTGTTCCACGCATGTTCTCACACACCCTTTCTGCATCTGCTCAATGATTCTGCCTAAAAGCATACTCCCCGTCCGGGCACCATGCCAGAGGGCACGCAAAAGACGTCCCTCCGGACCACACAATATTCCAACGTTTTTTCCCCTGGCGCACCGCTTCCGCAGGGGTTTTCTTTTGTGCACAGAGTTTTCGTTAAAATTTACATTTATTTGACAATTAGGTTCCAATCCTATAGACAAATGTTGCAACTACGGCACTTATAATTTGCCATCTCCTATCCGTTAGTGTTAATATGTGATAAAAGCATCTTTTGTTTTAACTGGAGGAGAGATACATATGAATCAGGACAGGGATCCACGTTTCGAACACACAGAGCAGGTCATCCGATCCACCTTCCTCGACATGCTGCGGCGGCTCAACTACGAGTCCGTCACCGTGCGGGAGCTGACGGCCCAGGCGCCGATTAACCGGAAGACGTTCTATCTGCACTACGATTCGCTGGATCGGCTGCTCGGAACCATGCGGACGGAATCGACTCAGAAATCCTATGACACGATCAAGGACTGCAGGATCCCGGACGATATCCCGCAGCTGGTCAGGACGCTCTACACCTACTGGGACAGCCTCGGGGAGGACGACTTCCTGCTCTGGACCTGTACACCGGACCGGAAGATCGGAACGACCTTTGCAGGGCAGCTGCTCACCCACGGAATGACCTTTACCGGCAGGGGAAAGGACGATCCCGCCTATCAGCATGTGGCGCTTCTTTCGATGGCCTATGTCCTGTCGGCAGCATTCATCGATTACAAAAATCACGGGAAAGAAGAAGGCGTGACACGGGATGCCCTCATCACACAGGTGACAGACCTTCTCGAGCACGGTCTGTCGTGAATACAAGTCAGCAAAAAAGAGTCGCGGGTGCCGCGGCTCTTTTTTTCATGCTCCGATTCTCAGATCTGGTTTCTCCAGATTTTTTGAACAGCATACTGTTCTTCGAACAGCAGAAAGCCGCAGGGGGCAAATCCTGCGGCTTTTGCTGCGAGATGATTTTTCAGGAGGTTTCTCGCAAATGGCAATCAGGTTTCTCCGCGCGGGCTGACTCCGCCGCGGCTGTAACTTACAAGATGCTTCCGAGGAACTGCTGTGCCTGCTTTGTCTTCGGATGATTGAAGATCTCATCCGGAGCACCTTCCTCGAGAATCTTTCCCTCGCCCATGAACACCACCTTGTCGGCGACCTCACGGGCAAAGCCCATCTCATGGGTGACGCAGATCATCGTCATGCCGTCCTTTGCAAGACCCTTCATGACGTTCAGCACCTCGCCCACAAGCTCGGGGTCCAGGGCACTGGTCGGCTCATCAAAGAGCATGATGTCGGGGCTCATCGCAAGGCTTCTTGCGATCGCGACTCTCTGCTGCTGTCCGCCGGAGAGACGGGACGGATACTCGTCTGCCTTATCGGCAAGACCGACGCGCTTCAACAGTTCCATCGCCGTTTCCTCGGCCTGTGCCTTCGGGATCTTCTTCACGTGGACCGGCGCCGACATGACATTGTCCTTTACCGTCATGTTCGGGAAGAGATTGAAGCGCTGGAACACCATTCCCATCTTCAGGAGGGCTTCCTTCTTCTCCTTCTTCGGCATCTCCTCGAGGACCTTGCCGTTCTCAGCCCTTACAAAGAGCTTGTCCTCAAAGTAGATCGAGCCTGCCGTGATCGTCTCCAGGTTGTTGAGGGAGCGCAGGAACGTCGACTTGCCGCCGCCCGATGCGCCGATGATGACAACCACTTCTCCCTTTTCCACGGTGAGGTTTACACCTTTCAGCACGTGCAGCTCGCCGAAGTTCTTGCATAAGTTTTCCGTTCGAATGATCGACATGTCTTCTTCCTTCCTGCCTGTCAGTAAGCCGAGTTCTTCTTCTCGACCTGCCGGAAGATCGCGGTGAACACCGCCGTGATGATGAGATAGATGATCATCGCGGGGATGTAGACCATGGCGGTCGCCTGCGAGGACGAGATCTGACGGGTCACCTTGGTGAGGTCGGAGAGACCGATGATGGAGACCAGGGACACATCCTTGAGGGCCATGATGAATTCATTGCCGACCGGCGGAATCACCCGGCGGATGGTCTGCGGTATGATGACCAGCCGCATCATCTGCCAGTAGCTCATGCCGAGGGTCCTTGCCGCCTCGAACTGTCCGGCGTCAATGGACTGCACGCCTGCGCGGATATCCTCCGCCAGGTACGCCGCCGTATTCAGCGTAAAGGCAAGCAGTGCCGCGTTGAACGCACTCTTGATCGTCAGGGCCGGATTGATCTGGGGCAGGCCGTAGTAGATGAAGTAGATCTGCATCAGGAGCGGTGTGCCACGGAAGAAAAAGATATAGGCGGAACAGGGCTTGCTGATCAGCTTGTGCTTCGACATCTTGCCGAGCGCAAGGAACAGCGAGAGCACGATTCCGATACCGACCGAGATGATCGTGATGATGATGGTGTTACGTGCGCCGCCCAGCAGCTGCGGGATCCATAGCAATACTTTCTGCATGATATTCTCCTGGCAAACTCCGGTTCGTTATTCCTGAGGAAGGACGTCCGTCGTTCCGAAGTACTTGGTTGCGATTTCGTCCATCGTGCCGTCTGCGCGAAGGTCATCGAGGGCACCCTCAAGATCCTTTGCCAGCTCGTCGTTGCCCTTCTTCAGGCACATGACGATGGGCTCCTTGGTGGGAGACGTCCAGACGGTCTTGTAATCCTTGGCGGCATCGCCGAGGTAGTAGGAGGCGACGACGGAGTCGGTGCAGACCGCATCGAGACGGCCGGCAAGCAGGTCGCTGAAGCACTCCATGACCTTCTCATACTGGTGCAGGTCAAGATCCACGCCGGAACTCTGCTGATCCTGCATCAGGTAGTCTGCGGTGGTCTCCATCTGCACGCCGACGCTCTTTCCGGAGAGCTCGGAGACATCGGTGATGTCGGAGTCATTGGGAACGACGAGAACCGGTGCGTTCTCGATGTAGGGCTTGGTCAGGCAGTAGGCATCATTGCGGTCGTCCGTGTAGGAGACGCAGGAGATGACGACATCGTACTTGTCGGTGTCAACGCCGGCGAAGATGCCGTCCCATGCGGTGTCGTTGAACTTCACCTCAAGGCCGAGATCCTTGGCAAGAGCCGTTGCCATCTCGATATCAAAGCCGATCATGGTCGAGCCGTCTTCGTCGAAGTACTCCATGGGAGGATAGCCGATCTCGACGCCGACGTTCAGGACGCCGTCCTCAAGCGTCGGAATGGATCCGGTCGAGGCAGTATCCGTTGCTGCCGTGGTGGTTTCCTCCGCTGCTGCGGTGGTGGTCTCCGCTGCGGCCGAGGTCTCCGCCGTTGCTGCCGTGGTGTCTGCCGTTGTCGCCGCGCTTGATGCGCTGCTAGAGCTCGAACTGCTCGAGCCGCAGCCCGTCATCAGACTCGCTGCGAATGCCGCTGCAAGTACCACTGCTGTGATCTTCTTTTTCATCTTCTCCTCCTTTTGCATCTTTGATGCAGTTGGCAACAAAAAAGACGCGCCGGGAGAATTCCCAACGCGTCTCTGCGAACGAAAAGAAATTGTATTTGTGTATACTCTAATACGTGTCTTAATATTTGTCAAGTACGGCTCGAATTTTCCTCAGAAAATCCGTTTTCAGGTCTCTCCTGCCTGAAAAATCAAGCCTTAAAGGGCCCCGGATCACCGACCATGTCGACGTGATCGCGAAGAAGCGGCAGGGTCGAGCAGTGAATGCCGCCGCCGAGCTTGAAGATCTCGGTGTAGGGAACCGGGATCACCTCAACGCCTGCCTTCTCGAGATTTTTCCGCGTCCTGACGCCCTGATCGGAGAGCAGGACCTTCCCCGGTGCGATGGCAATGCAGTTGTTCGTCATCATGGGATCGTCCCGGTCGCACTCGATGATCTGATACCCACGGTCCTTCAGGAGCTTTAAGAACCAGAACGGCAGGATGAACGTGCTCGCAAGGACCTTGTCCCTGTCCACCGGCACAAAGGTCTCGTCGAGGTGGATGTAGTAGGCCGGGATGTCAACCACGATAAGGTCAATTCCCTGATACGAGAGGAGGCTCCTCAGCTGTGCGATGCCCTCGTCGTTGATCCGGACAGACCGTCCGACCACGGCGGTGTGGGCATCGAGCATGGAGAAGCTCCCGCCCTCCATCGTTCCGGTACCCTGAATCGCGCCGACAATCGGGATGTCCTGCCCCGCAAAGAAGCGCTGGGCAAGACGGGTCTCTCCCTGATGGAAGTACATCGCAAAGCGGTTCAGAATGACGCCCTTCGGCGTCATGAGGGCGATGTCTCTCGTGTAGGTCAGATTCGTCCAGTAGCCCGTGGGGTCCGTAAAGGAGAGCACCTCAATGCCCGCATCTGTAAGGATCTTCGTCAGGACGTGATGCTGCTCCTGCATCTTCGGAAGGTCGGGAAGCTTCTCGTCCTTCCAGTAGTTGCGAATCCTCCCCTTGGGGTCCTTGAGGATTCTGGCCCCTGCCTCCTCCTCAAAGGCGCCGTCTTTGAGCTGGTTCAGTTCCTCTCCCGGGCAGTGGACGAGGATCTTCCGGATTCTTCCCACTGAGTTGTCGACAAACAGATCTCTTCCCCAGACCTCCGAATAGACGTCGGAAGTAAAGGTGTTGTCGATCCTGCTTTGGTCCATGTACATCTGCAGCGTTGCCATCAGGATCTCCTTTCCAGAAGTTTTGTGATCATGGTCTTTTCAAGATGCGGCAGCACGCCGAAGGTGTAGGGCATGTTGACGCGCTCCGTCCACTTGTGGCAGTCCGCGCCGAAGCACCCGATGTTCACCGCAGGAATCGACAGTTCCCGGATCCTGTCGACCGGCAGAGGATAGAGCGTCTCAAAGGCCGGGAAGTTGTCCGTGAGCGCGTGGATTGAGGCATCGTCATCATCGATCTTCAGGTAGCTGCTGTCGGAAAGAGACGGATAGAAGTGCAGGAACCGGTACGCGGTTCCGGAAGTCTTCGTCTCCTCTTCCGCTGCTTCCTTCAGAATCGCAAGAAGGTCCTTCTCGTCCTCCTTCAGGGTCGAGTGCGGGCAGTAGGGCGGTGCAAAGTAGAGGACGATCGCCGGGCGGTTGATCCCGGAGATCTGAAGAAGGCGCCGGACGAGGGCGATGCCGACCTCTCTTGCATCGGTGCCCATTGCCTGTTTCTCCTTTACGAGGGCGGAGAGCTCTGTCTCCACCTTCTCCTTCCCCGCCTTCTCCTCTGCCTTCTTTTTCAGCTCCTCATAGGTCAGGACCAGGGGCTCATATGTGACCGCATGGAACTCCTCGCCGGAAAGGCCGCAGAAGCGCTCCTCTTCTTTGTTGATCCGGTCAATGACCTCCCGGAACGCATCCTCGGCGCAGGCAAGAAGCCGCTTTGTGATCTGATCCATCGGTGCGTTGTGGACAAAGACGTTGAAGTAGACAAAGGCCTCCTTGATCGTCTGCACGTTGTACCAGGTCTTCAGGTCCTTCATCTTCAGGACACTCGGCGGATAGCAGGTCTCGCCCTCATAGCTGTCCGCAAAGTCCATCGAGAGCTGAATGCGGAGCGTCAGGGCTGCCGCCAGCATGGCCGCATCGACGCCCTCAAAGCACTGTCCGACATGGGTTTCCTTCCCCTGGATGTAGAAGCAGGGAAGAACCTTTCCGCCGATGCCAGTGTAGATCGTCTTCATCGGATCCCCGGGATAGAGGGGCGCGGTGAAGTCATTGTTCAGGGCACAGACAAAGTCAAGGCCGCGGGATTTCTTGAGGTCTGCCAGTGCCGGCAGTGCCGTGATGATCCCGGTGTGCATGTTTTCCTCGACGGGATTGAACATGACAACGAGATTTCCGGAGAACTCCTCCGGGTGCTCTGCAAATCTCTCAAAGAGGACCATGAATACCGCATCTCCGGACTTCATGTCGCAGGAGCCCCGTCCGAAGAGGAAGTCTCCGCTTTCCAGGTCCTTCCGGACCTCGTCCGGAAGATCCGCGTCCGCAAGGTGCACTGCAAGCGCATCGGGATCGCAGGCATAGGGGGCAAGCTCGTTGTAGCCCTCAAGTCCCACGGTGTCGATATGTCCGTGCAGAAGGACGGTCCTGTTGTTGTCGTCCTTTTCCCCCGCAAGGAGTGCCAGGACGCTCTTTCGTCCCAGCGGGTCGCCCGGGATCGGAGCGATGATCAGGTTTTCGGGGTGTTTCTGAAGATAGGGGAGCTTTCGAAACCAGCCCTCGATAAAGTCCGCGATGTCCTTCTCACCGCTCGTGTTGTTGATGCTCTGGATCCTGACCAGCTGCTTTGTCAGGGTTCGTACTTCCTCGTCAATCATCTCATGCCGCCTTCCGCAGTTCCTTCAGGATGTCCTTCATGCAGGCGATGAAGGCCCGGTTGTCGTCCATGGTTCCCACGGTGACGCGGCAGAACATCGGTGTTGCAATGAGGATTCCCCGCTCGATGAGCTTCTGCCGGATCACCTGCGGATCCTCGTGCGGGTCGAACATGATGAAGTTGGTCTGGGTCGGGAATACGTCACACCCGAGAGCCGTGAGTTCTCTTGTGATGTAGTCGATGCCCTCGACGATCTTTCTCTTGCAGTCCCTGTAGTAGTCCTGCTCTTTCAGAGCCGCCTCGGCTGCCGCCTGGGCAGTGAGGGATGTCTCCGACTCGGAGACCGCATCGAGCCAGTCGAGAATCGCGGGCTGTGTCACGAGGAATCCTGCGCGCAGCCCCGCCATGCCGTAGTACTTCGAGAACGTCCGGAGAACGATGATCGGATGGTCCGGGAACTCGTCAATGAGAGGCAGGACCGTTCTGCAGTCCGGTGCTGTCGCAAACTGAATGTAGGCCTCATCGACAACCACCACGATGTTCTTCGGAAGGGCCTCGATGAAGTTCCGGATCTCGTCGTAGGAGACGTACTGACCGGTGGGGTTGTTCGGATTTGTGATGACCGCCATCTTTGTCTTTTCCGTCACCGCGGAGAGCATGCCGGGCAGGTTGTAGCGATAGTCTTTCGTCAGCGGGACGATGACCTCCTTTGCGCTTCGCATCTGGGCCATGTCGACGAAGGCGTAGAACGTGCGGCACATGAGCACCTCATCGCCGGGATTTAAAAATGCCTGCCCCAGGTACTCGATGAGCGGTGAGGACCCCGCGCCGGTCATGATCCCTTCGGGATTTACGTGGAGCGTCTCCGCGATCTGCTTCTTCAGATCCCGGCTCATGAAATCCTCGTAGTAGTTGCCCTTCATCGCGGCATCGATCGCCGCCTTCTTTGCCGAGGGCGCCATGCCGAAGGCATTCTCGTTAAGCCCCATGTGCAGGAGTCCCCGGTAGTCGGGGCAGCCCTTCTGTCTCGCCTCCCGCTTCGAGGCAGGTTTGTTTCGAAGATCATCACTCAGGATCCCGGTAAGATCCGGGATACCCGTTTCCTGCCTCATGCCATCGTACGTACTTTCTGTCATTCTTGTCATAACCTGCCTCCTTGTGAAAATAGAAAACACCGGGTCCTTTGGTGGATCCGGTGCCAGGGAGGGTATCATATGCTTTTTTCGGCGGCACCGTGCCAAAGGAACCAAAAAAGGCGTCTGCATGGATTCTGTTCGAGATCCATACAAACGCCTTTGTCTGTTCGTTTGTATTATCGGCCCTTTCAGGCTTCTTGGTACTGCTGATGGCTGTATTCTAGCATCGGGCCGGTGCCTGTCACAATCGGCAGATGTACCAAATGTTTGGATATATTTACCTGTTAATTATTCTGATTTGCTATCATTGCTTACCCGTCCGTACACCAGGAAGCCGCAGGGGTCGACCGGTACGGCACTGTCGCCGGATACCTTCTCCGGATCCGTGCTTCCCGAAAGGTTCGTAAAGAGCAGGTGATGGGCCCCCTCCGGCAGGGTAAAGCTGTGTGTCTTTTCGTCGGTGTTGAGGAGAATGAGAAGCTCCGGGTACTTTCCGGCAAAGGCTTTCGCCTCCCGCAGCTGTTCCGCGTCAAAGTTCCCGAGATACCCCTCCGGCATGTCAGAGGAACGGTAGGCATTGTCGAGCCTTGCAAGAAGCGTCCGGTCCGTGACATCTGCCGAAAGCACACGCCTCCTGCTCCCCTTTCCGAAGAAGGCAGGGCATTTTTTCCGGAGCGTAAACAGCTCTTTGTAGAGCGTCACCATTGAAGCATTCTGCTCCATCTGATCCCAGCGGATGGCATTCACGGAAGAAGGGGAACGGTAAGAGTTGCCATCTCCGCCCTTCGAGCGAAGGAACTCCTCGCCGGAGAGCAGGAACGCAATCCCGGGGCAGGTCATGTAGATGCAGGGGGCAAGACGGGCCCGCCGCAGCTGCTCTGCAGGATCCTTCGTTCCCCGGGCGATGTTGTCGATCAGGGTGTAGTTGTCGTGGCAGCTTGCATAGCTCACGAGCTGTGCCGGAGAAGAGACCGGAAGGTCCGGCGCGTCCTCCCAGTCATCAAGGGCCTGCCGGTAGGCATGGCAGGAGACCGTATGGGCGACGATTCCGTGATCCTTGTCATCGAAAGGGCTTCCCGCGACCATGTTGCGGGTGTTGTCGCAGAACATCGCGATCTTCCGGTCCATGCCGCCAAAGTTTGCCTTTGCGGCAAGCTTTACCCTGCGGGACGGCGCCGACGGCCCCGCGGCCCAGGGCTCTCCGAGAACCAGCTTCTCGCCCTTTCCGTAGACCCTGTCGAGACTTCTCTGAATCCGGTTCATCAGTCCCACCGGAAGAAGTCCCATGAGATCAAAACGGAAGCCGTCGAAGTGATATTCCCTTGCCCAGTACAGCACCGAGTCGAGAATGAACTTTCCCACCATCTCCCGCTCGGAGGCGGCATCATTTCCGCAACCGGAGCCGTTGGCGTACTGTCCCTCTTTCGTGACACGGAAGTAATAGTCCGGCATGCTCTGCTGCATCGCGTTGTTCAGGTCAAAGGTATGGTTGTAGACGACGTCCATGATGACCCGAAGCCCCGCCTCATGCAGGGAGGCAATCGCCTCCTTCAGCTCCCGGATCCTCGCCTTTCCGTCGGCAGGGTTGCTCGAATAGGACCCCTCGGGCACGTTGTAGTAAACGGGATCATAGCCCCAGTTGTACTCGAGTGCCGGGTCCTTCCCCGTCTCGTCGACGGTCGCATAGTCGAACACCGGCATCAGCTGCACGTGGGTGATGCCAAGCTGAGAGAGATAGTCGATCCCGGTTGAAGCAGACGAAGACGAGTTCTGCACCTTTGTCCCGTGCTCCGCAAAGGCTGCAAACTTTCCCCGCGTGTTCTCCGGAAAACCGCCGCTCCTGTCAAACGAGAAGTCCCTCACATGGGTCTCCCAGATGATGGTCTCTGTCTGATGCGCCGGAGCCCTGTCGCTCTTCCACCCGGAAGGATTCGTCGTCTCAAGATCCACGATCTCGCACCGCACGGAATTCGCCCCGCAGGCCACCGCGTACGGATCGCCGGATACAATCTCCTCTCCGTCTCTTGTCAGCAGAAAGTCATAAAAGGTCCCGTCGAGATTTTCCCTTGTCTCAAAGACAAAGACGCCCTGCCCGTTCTTTGTCATCGGAAACGTGGCAAAAGGTGCCGTGTCCCTCTCCCCGTCCCGGTAGAGCCTGAGCGTGCAGGTGTCCGATACCGGACTCCAGAGAGAAAGCCTTGTCCCCGTTTTCCCGCAGACCGGTCCCAGTTCTCCCTCAAACGTGCAGTTTTTCCGGAAGTCTGCACTGTCGTACAGCTTCTTCCACTCAAGTGGTGTCTTGTCCATAGGTCCCCCTGTATTTTCGTAATAATTCGTACAAGAGGAGTATATTCCGATCATCCGCCGGGGAAAAGGAAAATCTGCGAAAATTTACGAAATTGTATGCAGCCGATATGCCATCTTCTGTCCTCTGCATCGAAAGCCATGGAACAGATGTCTCTCACTGGTTCTTTCTCACGGAAAAGCGGAAGATGTCCGAGCCGTACATTTTGATCCCGACACGCTCCGCCGCATGTTCCCGTTCGCTCAGTTTCTCCTGCCTGAAGTTCAAAAAGACAGCATTTACGATCCGCAACACCACCCGAGCATGCACCGCATTGGTTCACACGCCTATATTCCCTTTGCATCCAGTTTTTGGAGCCACGGCTCCACCAGATACAAAGGAACGTTGTAAAGGCGTTCCTCTTTCCGATATCCGGACATGGAAATTCTCATTCCAGTCACATCGGAGTAATCCATCAGCACCGACTTCAGTCTTTTTGATCTCAAATTTACTTTGGCCCTGACCTCAATAGCACATACCCTGTTCGCCTGATAGGTAAAGTCAATTTCCAGTCTGGAATCGTCACGGGAGTAGTAATACAGTTTCTTCTGCGCTACAGCCATAATCTGCTGTGCAACGTATTGCTCCGTAAAAGCGCCTTTGTATTCCACAAAACCATTGTTGTGGGTAAGGATATCCGCCGGATCAGTCTGTGCCATGGCTCCAAGCAGTCCCAGATCCACCATGTAAATCTTAAACGCAGAATAATCCTCATAAAAACTCAGCGGCTTCTTAAGATCCCTTACCCTGGTCACCTGATAAATCAGCCCCGCATCTTTAAGCCATCCAATAGCAGTCTCAAATTCCCTGGCCCGTGCTCCCTTTCTCAGTACACTGTAGATGAACTTTTTGTTCTCCTTTGCCAGCTGTGACGGAACGGATCTCCATACCATTCGAACCCTTGGAAGAAGGGAAGCGGGAATATGCTTGGAGAAATCATCCTCATAGTCGTCCAGGATCTGATTCTGAATTTTCCGGACCTTCTGGAGATCCTGCCCGTCTGCGTACTTCTCAACAACTTCCGGCATACCACCCACGTAATAGTACTGACGCAGCAGTTCAATATACGTTTCAGAAAGCCCCGAGATATCTTCCGGGTTCTCTGAATACAGCAGATCTGCGAGACCTTCCTGGCCGATCGCCCACAGGAATTCCTGAAAGGTCATCGGATACATGTTGAGTTCGTCCACTTTTCCGACAGGGAAACCTGTCCCATTGTGCACAGCAAGTCCCAGCAGGCTTCCTGCCACTGCAATGTGATATTCCCTTGCATTTTCGCAGAAGTACTTCAGTGCTGTGAGTCCCAGCGGTTCTTCCTGGATTTCATCGAGAAAAATTAACGTCTTCCCCGGAATGATCTTCTGTCCGGATATTGCAGACAGGTACCTGATGATCCGCTCTGTATCAAAATCCCGGAACAGACCTTCTACCTGAGGATTGTTGTCGCAGTTGATATAGACCATATTCGCAAATTCCCTGCGTCCGAATTCCTTCAGGACAAAGGTCTTTCCAACCTGCCTTGCTCCTTCAACAACCAGAGGCTTTCTGTCCGGTGCTTCTTTCCATTTGCAGAGATCGTCGTAAATTCTTCGGCGCATGCTTTACCTCCTGCATTCCAGGGTTTAAAAGGTCGGCCCGCGATCTGCACTCATACACTTTTCCCAGGAACCTGCAAGGAAATTATACACTTTTTTACACGAAAGATCTCCTCTATATGACACTTTTTTACACGAATATTCTCCTCAGAATCACACTTTTTTACACGAATATTTCCCTGGCCACTACACTTTTTCCCACAAATTCATTGCCTGCTGCCATCTCCCGGAGTGCGTTTCGGGTGCAAAGCAGCCCGGAGACAGCTGTTCTGCCTCCGGGCCGCATGCTCTAACTTATGATTTTTTACTGGACGGATTCCGTGAAGCGGCGGAAGGCCTTTCTGCCCTCCTCCGTATCCTTGTAGACGCCGGCATCCTCGAGAACGCCGGAGAAGACCTGTCCGATCTCGTCCTGCAGGATGGCATCGGGATGCTCTGCAAAGTCCGGGTGGCGCTTCAGGACGTCCGCTGCCCAGGCCGCATGGGATGCGATCTCGGGATCGTCGGCTACGGACTTTCCTGCAAGGAGCGTGTCCTTGAGCTTTGCCATCTCCTTGTTCAGTCTTGCCGGCAGCACCGCAAGGCCCATGACCTCGATGAGGCCGATGTTCTCCTTCTTGATGTGGTGCTTTTCCTGATGCGGGTGGAAGATCCCGAGGGGATATTCGTCCGTGGTGCGGTTGTTGCGAAGCACCAGATCCATCTCGAAGAGGTCGCCTCTCATGCGGGCAATCGGGGTAATCGTGTTGTGGGGCGTGCCGTCCGTGAACGCGAGGATCTCCGCTGCAGGATCGCTGTAGCCTCTCCAGGCCGTGAGGATCTTATCGGAGAGCTCCACGATCCTCTCCGGATCCTTCGCATCGAGCCTTATCACCGACATCGGCCAGTTGACAATGCCAGCCTTCACGTCCTCAAATCCAGCAAAGGAGAGCTCCTCGCGGATTCCTGCCTTTGCCATCGCGAAGGTATACCGGCCGCCCTGGAAGTGCTCGTGGGTCAGGATCGAGCCACCGACGATCGGAAGGTCCGCGTTGGAGCCGATGGTGTAGTGCGGGAAGATCTGCAGGAACTCCAAGAGCCTTTGGAACGTCAGACGGTCGATCTTCATCGGCACATGCTCTCCGGAGAGCACGATGCAGTGCTCGTTGTAGTAGACATACGGGGAGTACTGCATGAACCACTGCGCTCCGCCAAGGGTCAGCGGAATCAGGCGGATCGTCTCCCTTGCCGGGTGATCGAGGCGTCCCGCATAGCCCTCATTCTCCGGGCACAGCAGGCACTTCGGATAGGCGTCCTGCTTCCGGTTTAAGGCTGCCGCAATCGCCTTCGGATCCTTCTCGGGCTTCGAGAGGTTGATCGTGATGTCGAGATCCCCGTACTTGGTCTTTGTAACCCACCGGCGGTCCTTTGCCACACGGTAGGTGCGGATATAGTCGGAGTCTCTCGAGAGCTTGTAGAAGTAATTTGTCGCTTCCTCGGGGCTCTTTTCATACTTCTCTTTGAAAACCCGGATCACCTCGGACGGGCGGGGCGTCAGGCATCCCATGAGCCTTGTGTCAAACAGATCCGCCGACGCGATGCCATCCTCGATGACGCCGCGGGCTACCGCATCCGAGATGAGGAAGTGCAGGATCTCCTCGGGCGCGGGGATCTCCTCCTCACCGGTGAGATCCCGCACCGTAAAGTCACTGTTTACCTGTGCCTTTGCCGCATCGATGAGAAGATTTGCGGCATAGACCGCATCGTCCTTTTCGATCAGCTGTGTGTTCAGTCCGTACGCAACCAGCGCCCGGATTCCATCCTGTGTTCTTGAAAGTTCCATGCCATACCCTCCTGACAGAACAAAGCAGGCCAGTGGAAGTCACTGTCCCTGCCGTTGATTCCATCTTCATCATGCCAGAACAGCAGGGAAAATTCCATTGCTTTTCCTCTCAGGGATATGACATTTTGGTGCAGCAGGGCTTATCATGAAACAGGCAGGAAAGCGTGGAGGTGGAGCATGGAAAACACAGGGGAACACTACAAGTTCAGCAACAAGGTCCGGGAGAAATCCCTGGTTTCGCTCTCCGTCTACAACGTCGGTCACCAGAGATGCACCCCGGGTTACACCTGGGGGCCCGGCATGCGGGATCACTACCTGATCCACTACGTCATCTCGGGGAAGGGAACCTATACGGTGCACGGAAGAACCCATGAACTCTACCCGGGAGATGCGTTTCTCATCTTCCCGGACACCGAGGTGTCCTACCGTGCCGATCTCCACGATCCCTGGGAGTACCGCTGGGTCGGGTTTCAGGGAAGCGATGCCGCATCGATCATCGGATCGAGCGACTTTACGCCCGCAGGCCCCGTCCTGCATCACATCTCCTGCGGGGATGCCCTGTGCGAGCACCTGACACGCATCAACAAAGCTTACGGCAACTCCTTTTCAAATGCCATCGAGATGACGGGCGAGCTGTACCTTTGTCTCAACCTTCTCATCACGAAGTCCCCGGAATCCGAGAGCGATGATCCCGCCACCGTGCGCCGGGCGCTCTCCTACATCGATGCGCGCTACTCCTATGCGATCACCGTGGAGGACGTTGCCGGGTATGCCGCGGTGAGCCGCAGCACGCTCTACCGGCAGTTCATGAAGACCATCGGCATCTCCCCGAAGCAGTACCTCGACGAGCTGCGCATGCGAAGGGCCTGCCGCCTGCTTGAGGACACAGATCTCACCGTCAGCGCCATCTCGGTCTCTGTCGGGATTCCGAACAGCCTGTACTTCTCCCGCGCCTTCCACAAGGCAACGGGTCTTACCCCGACCGCATACCGGAGCGGGAAGCGGAATCCTTCCTGACCGGTTCTTTGCAAAGAAACAAGCTTTTTCTACGGACGCAAAACGTCCCGGAGGCGTGACAGTACGGTTAACTGTCATCGTCCCCGGGACGTTTCCTGTTCATTTTCTTAAGACAATCGGCAGAGCAGCCTGCCGTATGGTGCTACGCAGCAACATCTGACAAGATATGGTGCTGCTTTTTTACCTCAGGCCAGTTCCGGCTTCTCCCAGACATTCAGCTTGACGCCGATGCCCTTCTTTAAGGCATTGCGGTAAACCATCGTGCCCCAGGCAACGTCCTCGACGGGCATGCCGCCCACCGAGTAGATCGTGATCTCCTTCGGATCGCGGTGCACCGGGATCTTGCCCATGATGACATCGGCAAGGTCATCGATCTGATCTCTTGTCATCTTTCCCTCTGCGATCAGATCCTCGACACGGACCGCCGGGATGGGGATGGTGTTGTAGGCATTCGGGTGCATCTCCTCCTCCCAGGCCTCGTACAGGCCGATATTGTCGGTGACGGTACGGGCGCGGTGGATCAGGAAGTCATCGTCAAAGGCAAGGGCGGACGTGGACTCAATGACAGCGCCCGGCTTGATCCAGTCCTCCTCGATGAACGGATACAGGGACGGATCTCCGGTCGGGCTCGAGGTCGAGACGGACACGATGTCCGCATCCTTTACAGCCTCCTCGATCGTCTCCACCGGGATCACGGTGAGCTGCGGGAAGGTCTCCTTCACCCAGCTGCAGTACTTGCCCATGGACGCCTTGCCTCTTCCCTTGACCTTCACGGTAGTAAGAGACGGCCGGACCGTCACGGCAGCGTGCAGAGCGGTGCGGCTCATGACGCCGGGGCCGACAATCGCGATGGTCTTCGCATCCTCCGGAGCAAAGTACTTGAAGCCGACGCCCGGCACGGCACCGGTGCGGTAGGCGGAGAGGATGTTCGCGGACATGTATGCCACCGGGGCGCCCGTGTCCTTGTCATTTAACGTCAGCATGAGAACCGAACGGGGAAGACCCTTCTTCCGGTTCGCCGCATTCGAGCCGTACCACTTGCAGCCTGCCATGTCGAACTCACCGCCAAGGTAGGCCGGCATCGCCATGAAGCGGCGGTCCGGGCCATCAACCGGCATCTCCGGGAACGGAGAGGATTCCGGGAACATGACCATGCAGCCGTGGGAGTTGCCGTTCGCACCGCCCATGCGGTAGTCGCCGACCTTGAGGAGCTTGAACATCTCCTCCATCGCATTGATGCAGCCCTCCATGTCCTCGACACCGGCCCTGATCATGTCCTGCTCGGACAGGTACAGGAAGTCTACCTCCGGGTAATCTTCTTCCATTTTGATTGTGCTCATGACTTTGCTCCTTTCAGTGCCGCCTCTTCGCGGCGATGTTTTCTTGTGATGAAATACAGGTCATTTTCCATGGCCATGACATTTTTGATTTCCATGGGCCGAAACAGCGGGATCCGCATCTTCTTTCTGATCCACACGAGCGCATAGACCGCAAGGAAGGCAAACACGAGAAGACAGATCCGGTAGATCGAAAGACGCTCCGCGGGGTCTCCGGAAATGTTCCAGATCATGATGACATTTCCCAGAATCCCGAGGATCGGGAACAGAGGTCCCAGCGGAACCTTGAAGGTTCTCGGCGCCCTTGGCATCCTCTTTCGAAGGATCAGGACGTTCAGGTTCGAGATGATGTAGCAGATCATCCAGAAGACGCAGCCGATGAGGATCAGGAACGAGAGCTGGCTCGAGGTTGAAAGCCCCGTCGCGTTGATGAAGATCATGATGCCACCGATCATCAGCGTTCCGATGTACGGAACACCCTTTCTGTTTCGCCTCTGAAAGACGTCCGGCAGGAGTCCGAGCTTTGCCATTCCGGCGCAGATCTGCGGGAGAGAGGAGAGCACGGTGTTGACGGTACTGACCACCGCAAAGACGGAGACGATGACCATCCACACGGTCCCCGCAAGCCCCAGAAGGCTTGTGCCGTACAGGATGTGCGGCGCGGTGCTCGCTGCAAGATCAGACCAGGTGACATAGCTGTGGAAGCCAAGGACCACAAACGTCTGCATGAGAAAGACAAGAAGAAGCGAGAGCACCATGCCAAGCGGAACGTTCCGCCTCGGGTTCTTCACGTCCTTTGCAATCGGAATGATGAACTCACAGCCAAGGAAGAGGAAGAACGCGATACCGACCATCGAGAGGACGCCGGAAAAGGAAGAGTCGATGACAAGCGGCTGGCTCACCACCTGTCCGGTCCCCAGGTGAAAGATCCCGAGAAGCCCCATCGCAATCAGCGAGAAGACCAGTCCGTAGGCAACCACGTCCTGGATCTTCGCGAACATGTCCACGCCGTTCAGGTTGACGATGATGAGGGCGACAAGCAGGACGATGCACAGGACATTCGAGGGGATCCCGGTGTGAAACACGGAGTTGATCGTGTTGCCGAACATCGCGCACTCAACGGACCCCGTGATCGAGTTGCAGACGAGGTATCCGCCGACCATCGTGATGATCGTGATAAAGGGTCCCATCGTGACCATCGTGTACTGGGCAAGGCCTCCTGTCAGGTTCGGCATCAGGGCGTTGAGCTCCGAGAGGGAGAGCGCCGTGAAGATGTTGACAAGACAGGCGATGGCCATGGAGAGAATGAACGTGATGCCGATGGTGCCGGAGCCCTGCCCCAGAGAGAGCAGGCAGCTCGTTGCGACGATGAGTCCGACGCCGGTCGCCACCACGCTCGGAAGCCCGAGTTCTTTCATGGAGCCTCCTCCTTTCAGTGCATCGCGTCGTGTCCTTCCTCACCGGTCCGCACGCGGATCACGCGGCTGACCGGCGTGACGAAGATCTTGCCGTCGCCGATGTGTCCCGTGTAGAGTTCCTTTTCGACAAGATCAATCACCTTGTCGAGCTGGTCTTTTTCCACGACGATCATGATCAGCTGCTTCGGCAAAAGCTCCATCTCGACATTTTCGGTGACCTCGTACTCATGGGTCCCCTTCTCCGTCCCGCAGCCGATGACCTGCATGACGGTCATGCCGCTGACCCCGAGCCTGGAGAGTGCGCTCTTGAGCGCACTCAGGCGGTTCATCGAGGTGATGACATCAACGCGATAGATTTCTTCAGCCATGGTTTTTCTCCTTTTGTGCCGGACAAAAAGAAGCCGTTACCGCACGTTTTGCGGTTCCGGCTTCCTTGCCTTATCCCTGTTTGACAGATTCGTTATTGGTTTGTCTTTCGTGGACTCTCTGCCGGTACGAGCCGTACGTGATGAGCTTCAGGTACCGGTACGGGGTGACGCCTGAGGATGTTTTGAAGTCCCTTATCATCTGGGCCTGATCGAAGTACCCGAGCGCCGTCGCGGCATCGGTCATGCTGTCCGGTGCGCCGTAGTTCAAAAACTCCAGCGTTCGCTGAAACCGGATGATTTTGCAGAAGGTCTTCGGAGAGAAACCCATCTCCTCGCCGAACACACGGTCGATGTACCGCTCCGTGTATCCGGTCTCCTCTGCAAGATCCGCGATCCTTGCATTCCCGTCCGTTGCATAGATCCGGTCCCTTATGCTTTCGACAAGTGCTGCCTTTCCGTAGGGCTCCGGCTCCTCGTGGGTGATCTTCGTGTAGTACCGGAGGAACACGCGGATTCTCTGATAGAAGTCGCTCTCCTTTGAGAGCTCCTCACAGTACCCCGGCATCAGGATCTTCTTTTCCAGGACGTCCTTCATGGAGCAGGACAGCCCCGCCGGGTGAACACCCGGAAGAAACCGCACCCCGAAGACCTCCTGCAGACCCGCATAGCTGATCTCTTCGTATTTCTGCACCGTGCCGCAGACATAGGCTCTCATCCTGCCGTCCGACGTAAAGGAGAACAGGTAGTCGATGCACCCGTCCGGCACAACCCGAAGGACCGGCTGGTTTTCCCGCAGGCGGAAGGTGTAGAAGTGGGAAATTCCCTGCTTTAAGTACACCTCCTGAGTGAAGCCCTCGGTGTCGAGGACGAAATAGGGCTGCGTGGCCCGAAGTTTTTCCTTTTTCCAGATCATGACCTCATGATACTGGAAGACTCAGATCTTTGCATGGAACCTGGAGTAGTGAAGTGGCGTCAGATCGACATCGGTCTTTCCGGTGGTGATGAGCTTTGCCAGCTGATCGCCGACGGCCGGGGCGATGCCGAAGCCGTGGCCCGTAAAGCCGCAGGCAAGGATCAGTCCCGGGTTCTCCTCCACGGTGCCGAGGATCGGTACGCCGTCCGCCGAGGGATCAATCCAGCCGGCCCAGGTGCGGACGATCTTTGCATCCGCAAGATCCGGGAAGTACTTCATGATGCCGCGGCAGATGCAGGGTGCCGTAAGAGAGCTCGTGACCGGCCGTCCGTCGTCCGTGTTGAAGGGCTCGAGTCCGGAGGATCCGCCGAAGACGAAGGAGCCGTGCTTGGTCTGATGTCCGTAGAAGTCCGCCTCCGCGGTGCCGAGCATCTGATCGAACATGTGCGGCTGCGCCTCGGTGACCAGGGCCTCGATGAGGCGTTTCTGCATCGGAAGATCGATGCCGACGCCTGCAGCCAGCGGTCTGGACGCATAGCCTGCTGCAAGGACCACCGTATCGGCCTCAAAGTCTCCGTCCGGTGTCGTGACGCCGACGATCTTTCCTCTCACCTTTTTGATCGCATTCACCGGCTCTGCCGTGATGAAATGCACACCGAGGGCTCTTGCGCTCTTGTAGTAGCCAAGCGTTGTGGTCAGAGGATTTGCGTGCCCGTCGGTCGGGCACCAGGAGGCAACCGTCACCTCATCGGAGAGGTAGGGGTTGATCTTTCGCACCTCGTCGCCGTCGATCATGCGGACATCCAGTCCCACCGCCACGGCGCGGTCCGTAAGACCCTGCAGGATCTGGCGGTGCTTTTCGTTCTTCCCGAGGCGAAGGTTTCCGTCCTGATGGTACTCGCAGTCCACCGAGAGCTCCTCGGACAGATGCGGCCAGAGGTTTTTGATGCCGTACATCACAAGGGGCAGCTCTCTGGGATCTCTTCCCGACTGACGGACACCGCCGCCGTTCCTTGAGGATCCGCCGTCTCCGATGTTCTCGGAGGCCTCGAGGACCGTTACCTTTGCGCCTGCCTTTGCAAGATAATACGCTGTCGCACAGCCGATAATGCCGCCGCCGACAACAAGGACATCAGATCGTTCCATCTTCTTCCTCCTTTGCCAGGATGTGCATCTCCATCGGCCGCATCGGTGCCCGGCTTGTCGCCGGTGTCAGCTCCGCGGGGGAGACTTTCAGCTCCCTTGCGACAATGCCCTTGACGAGCTTTGCGCAGGTCTGTCCCTGGCACAGGCCCATGCCGCACCGGAGATATCTGCGAATCTCCGGGATCGTGTACATGCCCTCATGCACGGCCCTGCGGATCTCGCCCTTCGTGACCTCTTCGCACCGGCAGATGATCATGTCATCGTCCGGCTGTTCTGTAAAGGGACCGATGTCCCTTGATCTGTCGTTTGCCATCATCACACCTCCGCTCTCCTGAAAAATCTGGCCCTGCCGGCGTATTCCTTCGGAACTCTCATGGTCAGAAGGTGCGTCTCATCAAAGGCCTTTGCGGTTCTGACACCGACCACCTCGGCTTCGCAGACCTTCTGGCCGCTGCGTCCGAGGGCAATGCCCTTCGTTCCTTTTTCCGGAAGCGGCAGGAACTCGTAGGGAATCGTTACCTCCGCGCTGCCGTCTCCGACGTCCTCGTTGACAAGGAAGATCGCCTGGCCGGGGCAGGAGGCTACGCACATGCCGCAGCCGATGCAGGTGGAATCCGGATTGACCGCGGGCAGCGCCGTGATGTGATCGCCGATCTTGATGCAGTGCTGCATGCAGGCGTCCTGGCAGGGATTGCAGGGGATATTCTGGGTACACTCCATGACGGGGTGAATGCCCTTCGAATGGGTGACACCCGGGAACCTCTCGATCTCCTCGTCGGAGACAAAGCCCTTCGTCAGGAGGTTTGTGGAGATGGGGATCCCCTCTTCGGTCTCCGTGATCTTCTTTCCTCTGTTTGCCGGAGCGAACATGCCCTGGCGAAGACCTGCAAGGTCGTGGTCGAGGGTATCCATCTCGGTTTCCTCGGCCTCGTGGTCAAGGTACCCCAGGTACTCGGAGATCGCGGTGCCCGCCATGCGGCCCTCGATCATTGCGGACGATGCCTCCTCGATGCCGGAGACATCGCCTGCAACGAAGATCCCGGGGATGCTGGTTCTGCCGTGATCATCGCAGATCGGCACCTGACCGCCTCTCTTCGGGTTATCTTCCATCTCGCACCCTGCCATTTTGAGCAGCTGGCTCATCGGGGAGAGACCCACGGCAACGCAGATCGTGTCGACATCAAAGTGCTTCTCGGTGCCTTCGATGAACTGGAAGTGCTCATCAACCTGGGCGATCGTGACGCCCGTCACGTGGTCGTCGCCCTCGGCCTTTTTGATCGTGTGGGAGAGAAAGAAGGGAACGCCGCAGCGCGCGACCTTTGCCGCGTGGACGCCGTAGCCGCCGATCTTCGGTGCGGCATCAACGAGGGCCACCACCTCGCACCCTGCCTGCAAAAGCTGGAAGGAAACGACAAGACCGACGTTTCCGGAGCCGAGCATCAGGACTTTCTTTCCGGGCTTGACGCCGTAGAGATTCATCATCGTCTGGGCCGCGCCGGCGCCCATGACACCGGGAAGCGTCCAGCCGGGGAAGGTGACCATATTTTCGGAGGCGCCGGTGGCGATGAGGATCGCATCGCCCTTCACGTGGTGAATCGCATCTCCGATCCGGACCACCAGTTCCCTGTCCTGGTAGAGTCCGATGACAGTCGCGTTCAGGACAACCTGGACGCCCTTCTCATCGGCCTCGGCAAGGAGCTGCTGTCCGATGCGGAAGCCGCGGATCTTTGCGCGGTGCTCCTTCGAGCCGAAGAACTTGTGGATCTGTTTGAAGAGCTGTCCGCCGGGCCGTGCGTTCTCATCGAACACCACGACGGAGAGTCCGTGGCTGGCCGCCTCGATGGCGGCGGAAAGTCCCGCCGGGCCTGCGCCGACGACGAGGAGATCATAGCGGTTACATTTCATGGTCTTTTGCCTCCTGCTCTTCAAACGGCCTGTCTGACACCCCGTACTGGGTCCGGACATCCATGCCTTCCTTCAGCGGTGTCATGCAGGTGCGGATGTTCGGCTTTCCGTCGACCACCATCACGCAGTCCGTGCACCGTCCGATCGCGCAGAAGATCCCGCGCGGTTTGTGCTGCTTTGCGGTGTAGCGGTGGATCTGCACGCCGTTTGCCTTCAGGGCCGCCGCGACCGGCTCGCCCTCATATCCCTGCACCGGCTTTCCGTCGTAGGTAAACGTCACCACCTTCTTGCCCTCATTCTGAACCCCGAGGATGGGGTGCTGACGGATTCTTCTTTCTTCTTCCATGGACTGCCTCTTTTCCTCCAATGAACGCAAAAAGAGAACATCTGCCAAAGCGCCTGTGCTCCGGAAATGTTCTCTTCGAATTGCCCACAGTATAGGACGAAGGCACGATATGAAATTGTAAAAATCAGAACAAACCCAGAGCTTTCCCGTTCACGACATCGGTCGGCTTCCCGTCCCGTTTCTTCGACAGGCGCTGCACCAGGTGCTCGAGGCAGCGGCGCCTCCCCTCATAGAAGGACTCCTCGGAGATAAAAGCCGCGTGCGGCGTGAGGACGCAGTTCTCAAGGTCGAAGAGCTCACTCTTCTCCGACATCTCATCCTCGATGACATCGACCGCGGCGGCCCTGATCTTTCCGGTCTTCAGCGCCCGGACAAGTGCCGCCTCATCGACAACGGAGCCCCGTGCCGTATTCACAAGGACCGCCGACTCCTTCATGACATCGAACTCGTGATCTCCCATGAGGTGATACGTCACGCCCCGGATCAGCGGGCAGTGGAGAGAGACGACATCGGATGCGGCAAGAAGCCCGTCCAGGGTCTCTGCCTTCTCGCACCCGTACTCTGCAAGGTATTCCTTTGTCTTTGTCGGCGCATAGACAAGGACCTTCATCCCGAGAGCTCTGATCACCGGGACGACAAGCTTCGGGATCTGCCCGAAGAAGACACAGCCAAACGTCAGGGTGCTCGGCCGGTGCAGGGTGTAGCCGTAGAGCGGATCCCACTTTCCCTGATGCACGCTCCGGTCATAGAAGGTCACCTTGCGAAGAAGATCGAGGGTTAAAGCCACCGTGTGAGCCGCAACCTCCGGGGCACAGAAGCCGGGGATATTGCAGACGCACACCTTATGGTCCGTCGCCGCGGCAACATCGATGTTGTTATAGCCGATGCTCTGGAGCGAAACGATTTTGAGATTCGGGCAGGCATCAAACACCTCCCGTGTCACCTCGTCGTACTCAACGACCAGTCCGTCCGCATCGGTCTCTTTTGCATATTCCAGAAACGTCTTTTTATAGTCCCTGTCCTTGATCTCCAGAAGCTCCACATCATCAATCCCCCATTCGTTCAGGAGCTTCTTCTCATAATCCAGCGTATCGTCGATGTTGAAATACAGAACCTTCGCCATAGTGTCCTCCTTTGTGTCGTTGTAAAAAAAAAGACGTCCCGCAGCCTCTGCCGCGGAACGTCACTGTTCCCAGATTTCTTACGTATGATCTTTTACCTGCCTGTTCTCAGGCACCTGTTCCTCGCCCTTCAGTTCCACGAAGATGGGCTCGTGGTGCACGGCGGGAAGAAAGACGTGGAGAAGATCGTCGATCTTCATCTTCATGCTGCTCGTGTTGATGCAGGGGTGGAGCCCGAAGTACTCACCGGAGAGTATATCCCTGTCGATGAGGAGCTGCACGTGGTTGTCCGTATCGTTCATCAGACCCAGGACACTCACCGAGCCCGGCGTGATGTCCAGGTACTCCTCCATGCGCTCCGGAGTCCCGAAGGAGAGGCGCGCGGAGCCGATCTGATGGGAGAGCTCCCTGGTCTTGAACACCTTCTCTCCCGGCATCATGAGAAGATAATACTTCGTCTGCTGCCTATTGCAAAGAAACAGGTTTTTGACGATGACCGCATTCAGGATCGCATCGATCCTGTCGCAGGCTTCCATCGTATCTGCGGGCTCACTTCTGTGATCCACCCGATAATATTCAATCCCGAGGGAATCGAGAAGATCGTAGCAGCGGACCTCCTTCGGAAGGCGTCCCGCGGTGTCCTCCGGTCTTCCCTTTTCCAGAACGTAGTCTGACATGTTTACTCCTTCCTCTGTCCCAAAAGCTCCCGTCTCATGAAGATCATCAGGATCATGGCACTGACAAAGCTTAGCACCTCGGAAAGCGGCACTGCAACCCAGATCAGGGACAGGCTGTGCGTCATGGCAGAGAGCAGAGAAAAGGCGGCATAGAGAAACACGAACTGCCGGAGAATATTGCCGGCAAGGGCATAGGATGCGTGCCGGAGTGACTGCATCGCCGTCGTCATGATGATCGTCGCCCCGCCAAAGGGAAGGGAGACAAGGCAGATCCGAAGTGCCGGGATGCCGATCGAGCGCATGTTGTCGGACGCATCAAACAGGGTCAGAAGCTCTCCCGGGATCCGGAACAGGACAAGAAACAGCACCATCTCAAGACATACGATCACCGACAGCGCAAGGGAAAAGGTCTTCCTTACCCGATCGGTCTTCCCCGCCGCATGGTTGTAGGAGAGAATCGGCACCATGCCGTTGTTCATGCCAAAGACCGGCATGTAGCAGAAGTTCTGGAGCTTTGCCCAGATGCCGTAGACCGCGGTCGCCGTCGTCGAGTAGGTCAGAAGGATCTGGTTGATGAGAAACGAGGACAGCGACGAGAGGCCGATCGTCACCATGCTGGGAAAGCCGACGGAGAGGATCTCGGTCACGGCGCTGCCGGAAGGTACAAAGTCTGAGGCTCTGACCTTCACCGCATGGTTCAGGAGAAGATTCATGACAAGGGCTGTCACAGCCCCGAGGACCTGCCCCAGCACCGTTGCGATCGCAGCCCCTGCGATGCCAAGGCGGGGGGAGCGGCCGATGCCGAAGATGAGGAGCGGATCGAAGACGATATTGAAAACAGCCCCGAGAGCCTGACTTGTCATCGCAAGCACCGGGCGGCCGGTGCAGACAAGGAGCTTTTCAAAGAGCTGCCCGAAGAACTCGCCCTCCGATACCATCCAGAGGATGGAAAGGTAGGTTGTCCCGCCCGTCACGATCGCAGAAACATCTGTCTGTGCCGCATAGATGGCATTGGAAAACCTCGAGAGAACCAGAAACAGGAGGATAAAGAGGACGTCGAGCGTAACCGCATTTCCGGTGATCTTCCCCGCGCGGCTCCTGTTCCCCTCTCCGATCGCCCGGGGGACGCCTGCGTTGATGCCGACGCCCATGCCGACGGCGATCGCGTGCATTCCCATCTGCATCGGGAAGGCAAGGGAGACCGCGGTCAGGGCATCCTCGGAGAGGCGCGCGACAAAGATCGAGTCCACGATGTTGTACAGCGCCTGGATGAAGAAGGACAGCATCATCGGCAGGGACATGCGGGCAAGAAGCCGCCCCACGGGCATGCTGCCCATACGGTTATCCGAAGTGTCTGACATGACGTCCTCCTGTTTCCCGAAAATATGGAATCTCCGATTCCAGAATCACCGATTCCAGATCTTAAGCAGTTCTTCCCGGATCGGATCATAATGACTGCCGGTAATTCCGAAGTCCATTTCCTTATAGCTCCAGACGGCACAGCCGATACTGTATTCCCGAAAGACCTGATCCACGTCCCGGAACCAGTTCAGGGTGTCCCGGACCGGTGCCCGGTCGATCACGCCGAATTCACCGCAGTACAGCGGTACCCCTGCGTTTTTTGCGGCAAGGACAGCCTCTTCCACCATCTCGCGGATAAATTCCGGTCCCATGGTCTTCGACTTTGCCTTCGTTACGACCTCGCCCTGAACCCCAAGCTTCTTTGATTTCCCGCAGTAATACGGCATCGATTCCGGGTAGGAGATGGTTTCCTTCGGATCCATCGCGGGAACCCAGTACGCCTTCTGGTGCGTAAACAGGAGAGGCTCGTAAAAATGAAAGGTGAAGATGACGTTGTCGTATTTCGGTCTGTCCAGAAGCTTCAGGGTCTTTACGCTGTTCCACTGAATGCCGCCGTAGATGACGGGCGTATCCCTTGTGATCGAGCGGATGGCGCTCATGGCTCTCTCAATCAGCTCGTTCCAGAGCAGGGCATTCTCCTTTTCCACGACTTCATTTAACAGCTCGAAGGCCACGTTGCCATAGTCCTTGAAATGCGTGGCTATCCGGATCCACAGGTCCACAAAGCGCTGCCTGCATGCTTCACTGGTAAACAGGCTGTTTTTCTCCCCGTTGCCGGCATCGTTAAAATCGTATCCGTACGCCCGGTGAAGATCCAGAACGACATCAAGGCCTGCCTTCCTGCACCAGTTAAGGACACGGGTAACGAGAGCATAGCCCTCCGGGATCGGCGTTCCGTCTTCCCGTTCAAAGACCTCATAATCAACCGGCAGCCGTACATGGTCAAATCCCATGGCCGCAATCTTTAGGATATCTTCT
The DNA here is from genome assembly GCA_900315055.1 of uncultured Lachnospiraceae bacterium. Classification (GTDB taxonomy): domain Bacteria; phylum Bacillota; class Clostridia; order Lachnospirales; family Lachnospiraceae; genus CAG-791. The sequence goes on along the minus strand of OMXP01000003.1, from coordinate 20,866 downwards.
TCCCCGATAAACGACTCATAGTGCGACATGGAATGTTCGCACTGGGAAAGGAAACCACCCAGGTTGATCCCTCTGTGAAGCTTCATATAATCCTCCATCTGTTTTGCATGATAACGAATGTCTGATGTTCTATTATTTCACGAACCGGAGATTTTCCATGCCATGCCATCACAGCTTTTATCAGGTTCATGACGGAAAACGATCGGGCTTTTGCTTCGCCCTGCAAACATTTTTGGCACATAAATATTGTACAGCCCCCCTGAAAAATGATATACAGGAAGTATGAGCATGATTACGAAAAACAACCCGTCCTATACGGAGCGCTGCTCCATCGCGCTCTCCGATGCGATCCGCTTTGCCAAGGATCACAACAATGAGATCCCCGAGGATCGCATGCTGTCCTTCTTCTCCGGCATTGCCGTCGATGAGGAGGATCTGCGCCAGGTAACCTATGTCCTGCACGCAAACGGCATACACCTGGCCGAGGAATCCTACCGGCTCTCCCGTGAGGAGCGGGCGCCCCAGGGGATTTCCTTCCCCTCACCCGTTTCCGCGGCAGCAGCTGCCGAAAAAAAGGAAGAGGCCCCTGCCCCAGAAAAGCACAAGATTCTCTCCTTTACGCAGAATCCCCTGGTCCGGATCACGCCGGCCTCCCAGGACGAGATGCTCTCCGTCGACGATCTTCTCGCAAAGCTCCACGCGATGATCGGGCTTGACAGCGTGAAAAAGGAAGTTGACACCTGCGTCAACATCATCAGGATCAGTCAGGAGCGGGAAAAGCACGGTCTCATCTCTCCGCCGCTCTCCCTCCATCTTGTCTTCTCCGGAAACCCCGGAACCGGCAAGACCACCGTCGCCCGGATTGTGGGACGGATCTATAAAAAGCTCGGTCTCCTCTCCCGTGGGCACTTCGTCGAGGTCGACCGCACGCAGCTTGTCGGCCAGTACATCGGCGAGACGACCCAGAAGACAAACGCCGTCATCGCCCAGGCGATGGGAGGCGTCCTGTTCATCGATGAGGCCTACGCCCTGACGCGGGACCCTTCCGGCCATGACTTCGGGATGGAAGCGGTCGATATCCTGACAAAGGCCATGGAGGACTACCGGGCGGACCTTGCGATCATCGTCGCAGGATACCCGGATCTCATGGAGTCGTTCCTCTCGGCCAATCCCGGTCTTCGCTCCCGCTTTGGCACCGTCATCACCTTCCCGGACTACACGCCGGATGAACTCACGGCGATCTTCCGGAAGATGTGCGATGACAGCGACTTTATCGCGGACGATGGCTGCATGGCGTGTGCAAGAGCCTTCTTTAAGGATCGCTATGAGCACCGCGGGAAGGACTTTGCAAACGCAAGGGACGTCCGCAACTATTTCGAGCGGGCCCGCCGCAATCAGGCAAACCGCCTGATGTGCTCCGGCGACCTGCACTTTACAACCGAGGATCTGAAGACCCTGACCGCAGATGACGTCAAGGAAATTAAAATTTCCTGATATCAGGATCTCCTGAAATCAGGAGACCCTGATATCAGGAGACCTGATTTTTTTACCCTCTCCTGAGAACGCAGACCCTGTTCCGCCCGGTCCTCTTGGCTTCGTAGAGGGTCTCATCAAGGCTTGCAAAGAGCGCGTCCATCGTATCTTCGGGGCAGCTGTTCGTGACGCCGATGCTGACCGTAACTCTTCCGGCCTTTCCGAAATCGTACTCCTCCACGGCCTTCCGGATGCGCTCCGCAAGGGCCGCCGTATCCTCGATCGAGGTTCCCTCGAATACCCCGACAAACTCCTCGCCGCCCCAGCGGGCGAAGAGATCGCTCTTCCGGATCTTCTCCTGCACGAGGTGCGTGAGCCTTATCAGCACCTGGTCCCCTTCCTGATGGCCGCAGGTATCATTGATTCTCTTGAAGAAGTCGATATCAATCATCAGGACGCTGATGCTCCTGCCCTCGTCAAGGTCCCGCTCGATGACCTCATGCAGCTTTCTGCGGTTCGCGATCCCGGTCAGCTGATCGCTCACCGCGATCTCCCCGAGCCTTTCAATCGTTCCGCGAAGTTCCTTCGTCGTCTCCTCGAGAAATGTCACCAGGCGGTCCGTCACCGGCAGGCTGTCCCAGTCATCCTCTGCCGTCTCCTCGAAGGGCAGCGCCTTCGGGCTCCCCTTCGCCTCGTTCTCCCGAAATCCCACGCAGACCAGCGTGCTGTTCATGACGCCGCCCGCATCGTTCTTCCGGTAGATCTCACTGCTTCCGTGGGTACAGCAAAGGCAGGGGCACACCTTCTCGTAGAAGGAGAGCTCCTCCTCCGGGTCCTGATCGGTCATCAGCGTCACCCGGTTCAGGCAGTAGATGACAAGAAGCGCCTCCGGCTGGAAAAGAGCAAGGTCTTTCGCACACTCCCTGGAGGTCGCAAGAAGACTTCCCTTCTTCGAATAGGCAAGCGTTACCTTCGTGCCCTCCTTTGGCACCTGATAGAGCGCGATGGAGCCGTCGTCATACGAGCGGTAGGGAACCCTTGCCACCGGCATGCCGCCGATGGTCTCGATGAGCGGAAAGGCGCAGCTGTTCTGGTAAAACTTCTGCCCCGGCAGGATGTGAAGGTAGCGCGTGTAGAGCTCGGCTGCCGGGTGCTGGTCAATGGTGAGAATCCGCCCGGGCGCCGTCTTCGTCACCTCATGGGACCTGCCGAGAGACGTCCAGCCAAAGCAGCTCTTTGCAAACAGATGCAGGTTCTTTCCATAGAAGCACGCGGTGAGGATCCCCTTCCGGAACGCCTTCGTCCCGGTAAAGACCAGGGAATCATCCCCCGCGGAGGTGGAGGCCCCTGCCTGGGCCCCGAAGAGAGGCACGTTGGGGAGCGCAGCACTTACCTTCTCCACAAAGGGCGAGGGATCCATGCTCTGTCTTGCGGAGGACAGAAAGATTCCCTGAAGGTCCGGGATCCCCTGCACATCCGACAGAAAGGTGTCCCCGACAGCAGACGGGATGGTATCCGTGCAGTCATAGACGGATACCCTGACACGGCTCTTCTCAAAAAGAAACAGGGAGATCTGTGCATCCTCCGGCAGTTTCATCTCCTCCGAGAGTGGCCCCAGGAGCGTCATGCCGGCAATCGAAAGATCCGGGAACTCCTCCGAAAGAGGTGCCAGCTCCTTCCGGATCATCTCCTGCAAAGATCCCGGGGTCAGGCAAAGAAGAAGTTTTCCCTCCGCGCTCTGAAAGAGCGGTTCCCTGCGGATGGCCATCGCCATCGCCCGCATATCTTTTGCATCCCTGATGGAAAAGGTTCTCTGAATCATACTCACCTCACAACGCGCTGCAGCTCATCCCCGGTTATCGCAAGGGACGGGGCAAAGTCCTTCGAGGACAGGAAGTGCAGAAGGCTTTCCGTGAAAGCCCGCACCACCGGGCTCTCCTGCTTCTCGAGAATCCCGAGACTGCAAAGAACGAGGCGCCCGGAACCGCACCTTGCCTCGACAAGGACGCTCCGTGCCTTCGGATCATCGAAGGCCCCCGCCGCATCGACAAGGGATCCTGCCTGCCAGGACTTCGGAACCCCCATGGCCCTTGCGTCCTGCATGAGATCCCGCCACTGCTCCCCCGGAACCGTATCGGTCGGAAAGTCCGAGAAGGCGGCGCTCCTGTTGTGGATATACAAAGCTGTGAAGCCGTCCTGATCCGGGTGCGTCCGGCAGGATCTGAAATCCGGGGTGAAGGTCACCTGAATGGAGTCTGCAAAGTGCGTCAGATCCGCCCGGGGAGCAAGGAGCACCCTCGCTCCCATCGACAGGGCCTGCAGTGCCTGCGAAACGCTCCCCGTCATCAGGACATCCGTTGCCGTCTGTGTCCTCGGATACAGGAAGATCTTCCGGGAGACTTCAAAGGATCCGATCGTAAGAACCACGGAGTAGATCCTCGCCTTTCCGGTCACCGGAAGGGCAAGAAGGGCATCCCCGAGCATTGTCACGCACCCGGCAGGGCAGGTGGCAAGGCTTCCCGAATCCTCCGCGGCCTCGTCCAGGGCGATCGCGCGAAGGCGCTGATGACGTCCGCGGATCACCTGCCTCTTCGTCCCGTCCGGCGTCATCTCGACAAGCTCGATCTTCCAGGAATCCCGGATGTCCGTCCTGCCGAAATTGGCTACTGCCGCATACAGATGGACACTCGTCCCCTCCAGGAACGTGGACCCCGGAAGAAACAGAAGAGGACTCACCTCGCGGCAGAAGGTGCGGAAAACCTCCGGCTTTGCAAAGTCCCCCTCCTTTGGCTGAAAGTGGGCATTCAGCATGCCGAAGAGGCTGTATGCATCCTCCGGATCATCGACAAGTCCCGCATAGCAGATCCCGGCAAGGCTGTCGGTCGCAAGGCAGGAGATCGTCTCCTCCCGAAGACAGGAGAGCGCCATGGAAGCGCCGGACAGGCGAAGGTTCTCCCTAACGGCGGGGTCCGAGAGCCGATCGCTCTCCCGCTCCGCGAAGGCTTCCGCGTCCGCATCGACCACGTCGCTCTCATAGTCCTTTGCCTCTCCCCTCTGTGGCAGGATGGCATAGCCTCCCGCCTCGAAGGTCACCACCGGGCCGTCGTACTCGGTGCGGATGCGCTTTACAACCTCATCATAGGTCACGGGGGTTCCGCTGCCACGGTTCAGGGCGCCTGTCATCCCGGGCCCGCAAAGGCGCAGCATCCCTTTGTCAAAGCCGGAGGCGAGGAAAAAGTCATCGACCCGGGAGGGCCCCAGAGCCCCTCCGAACACGTCGGATCCGGTGCTGTAAAGACAGGACGGGACCTCGCTCTTTGCGCTCTGGAGCATCTCCGCGGCGCGGGAAAGTCCCTTCTTCGTGTAGCGGATCTGACTGCCGAGCGTCAGGAAACAGAAGGATGGGTGTCCTCCCTCAAAGAGGAGGATCTGCCGCAGCTGTGTCCAGAACAGGGCATCGTCCTCTGTCTCAAAGGCATGCCCTGTCCCCTTCTGGGTAAGTTCCACAAGGAGCATCAGTCCCAGCTCGTCCGCCGCATCAAAGGCCGCGTCCGGCGGGCAGTGGGAGTCAAAGCGCACGCAGTTGATCCCGTAGGACTGAAGCCGGGAGAGGATCTCTTTCCATGTGTTTTTGTCACAGGGTTCATACCCCGTATGGGGGAAGAGGCCGTGGAAGGTGTCGGCAAACAGAAAGATCGTCCGCCCGTTCAGAAGAAAGTGCCCGTCCTTATCGTTCCAGAGAGTCCGGATGCCAAAGGAGAAGGACTTCTCCTCACAGCCGGTCGCAGACACCGTGAGGGTCTGAAGATTTCCCTCTCCGATATCCCAGCGCAAGACGCCGGGTGCAAGGTCCTGTTCCCGGACATCGAACGTCACGACGTGTGTCCCGGCTTCAAGGTCAAGGCTCTCCTCAAAGGAGCGGGTAAAGGTATCGCTTTCCGCCTTCACCATCCCGTGGAAGGCTGTTTTCACCTCCAGGCGGACCTGAACGATAAGAGATCCCGTGGGCTCTGTCAGGACGCAGGCGCCGGCGATGAAGTTCTGCTTTTGCGTCACAAGAAGGATCTTCCCCACAAGGCCGTTCCAGTTCAGGCGCGCATCTCCCGATGCGAGAATCCCGGAAGAAGCCCCTTCGGGATAGCGGTTGTTGCAGACCGCATACAGGGACTGCACGTCCTTCTCCCCCGTGGTCACGACATCTGTCAGTTCAAAGATCCAGGGAGTCGAGAGACTCCCCGGGGTCAGGGGCGACAGATCCCGCCCGTTCCACTTCACGGTAAGGAACCTGGATTTCTCAACATACAGGAAAAGACGCTCCCCGCTTAACACCGCATTCCGCACCTCTTTGGAGAGCCGGACCTGCCGCAGGTACCCCGCCTTTCCGGTGTAGACATGACGGCGCCGGAGGCGCTCCCGGATCACCGGGGATACCAGATCCCGTCCCTCATCCGGCTCTCCGATGCCATTGGTATCAAGGGTTCCGGGAAGAGACACCGCCTGTACCGTCCCGTCTTCCAAAAAGACCGACCACGCGCCGGACAGATCCTGTGCTGTCATTTATCTTCCCCTCCCCGTTTCTTTGTCTCCCAGAACGCCACGGCGCTTGCCGCGGCAACGTTCAGAGAATCCACGCCGTGCGCCATCGGAATCTTCACCGTAAGATCGCACGCTTTGATGGTCTCTTCTGTCAGCCCGTACCCCTCATTGCCGAGGACCAGGGCAAGGCGCTGTGCGTTTTTGAGCCTCCCATCCCCGATCGAGACCGAATGGTCCGTGAGAGCCAGGGCACAGGTGAGGACTCCTTCCTTTGAGAGCTCTGCAAGGACCTTCGGCAGTGCTCCCTTTGGCAGCACCGTCCAGGGGATCTGAAACACGCACCCCATGCTCACGCGAATCGCTCTCCGGTACAGGGGATCCGAGCAGCTGCCGGTCAGAAGCAGAGCATCGACAAACATCGCGGCTGCCGAGCGGAAGATCGCCCCGACGTTCGTCGGATTCTCCACGTCCTCAAGTATGGCAATCCTTCCTGCCCCGCGGCAGATGTCAGAGGCTGCAGGCAGTGCCTTTCGCTTCATCGCACAGAGGAACCCCCGCATCATCGGATACCCGGTGATCTCCTGCAGGGCGCTGTGCGGACAGACATAGACTGCGGCTCCCGGCGCGCGGGAAAGGAGAGGTGCTGCCTCCTCGAGTCTTTCCTCCTCGACTAGAAACGTCTCCGCCTCATACCCCGCATCGAGGGCACGGCTGATGACGTTGAAGCTCTCCGCGATGAAAATCCCGGGCTGCGGCTCGTCGCGGTGATACAGCTTTGTCTCCGCCTTTTCCCGAAAGACCCAAAGCGCCGGATCGTATGCGTCCTGTACTCTGTGAATTCGTGCACTGTCCATCTGTATTGCCTTTCTGACTGATAAGACCATTATCTTCCATTTTGAGGGAAATGGGGAGGGAAACCGCCCTGATTTTTCACACTACTTTTAGATCTGAAGGCAGAAAAGATGATGTACAATGCCATCATGATGAAAGAAGAGCTTGAAAACCGAAAACAGCGCCTGAACCGGACGCCGTGGATGAAACGCATGGCCTGTGTCACGGCGCTTCTCATCCTGTTTGTGATCCTCTGGATTGTCTGGACACCGCCGCTTCTTCTCATGCTGGGTGGGCTCCTCATCCTCTTTGTGCTCTTTACCCTGCTGCTCTCCAGAGCCTCGACAGACGCCGCGGACCTCTCCAATATCCTCGCCCTCGAGCGGTATGAGGCGATGGATGACCTCTCTGACCTTCCCTTCACCGGGGAGGCGGACAGTATTCGATTCGGGGAGAAGGCTTTCTGTACGTACGGGGAGAGCAAAGAGGCCTACGTGGTGCTCTCCTACCGGATGATCGCCTGGATCAGACCGGTTGCAAGGACAAAGGACCGGAGGGCGGTCACCGTCCTGTACCTTACGGATAAAAGAGATCACTTTGCAATCCGGGAGCTGACAGAGGACGAGCTGCAGACGCTGAAGGAGAAGTGTCCGGACGCCCTTGTCGGCGATTCCGAGAAGAACAAAGAAGCCTGGGAAAAGGAAGAGCCCCGGGAAGACCATACGAACCATGAAAAGGAGGTTTAAATGAAAACCAGAAAAGAAATGGATCCCGCCTATGAGTGGGACCTGACAAGCCTGTACGATGACGATTCCGCATGGGAGAAGGAATTCCCCGTGATCGAGGAGGAGACAAAGAAGGCCGCGGCCTTTGAGGGAACCCTCAAAGATGCAAAGACCATCCGCGCCTTCCTCGATGTCGAGACACAGCTCATGCGTGATCTCAACAACGTATACACCTACGCGTTCCTCCGCCAGTCGGAGGATACCGCGGATCCCCAGGGGCAGATGCTGGTGGCAAAGGCCGCGATGCTCTACACGAAGTGCGCCTCGGCGCTTGCCTTTGCGGACCCCGAAATCCTCTCTCTTCCGGAGGACGGGCTGAAAGAGATCACGGCATCGGAGGAACTTGCCCCCTACCGGTTCGTCATGCAGCAGCTCATCGATCAGAAGCCCCATGTCCTGTCCGGGAAGGAGGAGCAGCTCCTTGCCTCCTTCTCCGAGGTGTTCGGCGCGCCGAAGAACGCGGCGGATGCGCTGATGGACGCGGACCTGAAGTTCGCCCCGGCCCTGGATTCGAAGGGAGAATCCCACGAGGTCACCGGCAGCAACTTCATTCTCCTGCAGCAGAGCAGTGACCGGACGCTTCGAAAGAACGCCTTCTTCTCCTTTTACGGCGGATATGTCGGCCACATCAACACCTTTGCCGCAACCTATGCCGGTGCCGTGAAGGCCGCAACAACCGAGGCCGCCGTCCGCCACTACGCATCCTCCCGCGAGGCCTCGATGGCAGGAGAGCACATCCCGGTGTCGGTGTACGACAACCTCGTCTCGATGGTACGGAAGCACATGCCGGCGATGTACCGGTACGTCGCGCTTCGAAAGAAGATCCTGAAGGTCGACGAGCTCCACTACTACGACGTCTATGTTCCGCTCACGAAGAAGGCGGACAGCAGCTGGACCTATGAAGAGGCGCAGGATCTCGTGCTGAAGGCCCTCGCACCCCTCGGGAAGGACTACACGGACACCGTGAGGAATGCCTTCCATGAGGGCTGGATCGATGTCTATCCGAACCAGGGCAAGGCCGGCGGCGCCTATTCGTCCGGCACCTATGATTCCAAGCCCTACATCTGCATGAACTACACCGGAGACTATGAGTCCGTCTCCACGATCGCCCACGAGATGGGCCACTCCATGCAGACCTGGTACTCGAAGCACACCCAGCCCGCGCAGTACGCGGACTACACGCTCTTTGTCGCCGAGGTGGCATCGACCGTCAATGAGAATCTCCTCGTCGAATACCTGCTCTCGAAGGCCGAAAAGCCGGAGGAGAAGCTGTTCCTGTTAAACCAGTACCTCGAGGGCTTCAAGGCAACCGTCTACCGCCAGACCATGTTTGCGGAATTCGAGCAGAAGGCCCATGCCCTCGCAGAATCGGGCGGCGCCCTGACCGTGGCGGCGCTGAACGAGATCTACGGGGACCTGATCCGCGACTACTTCGGGCCGGATCTTGTGATCGATGACGAGGTGAAATCCGAGTGGGCACGCATCCCGCACTTCTACCGCCCGTTCTACGTCTACAAGTACGCGACGGACTACTCCGCGGCGGTCGACATCTCGGAGCGGATCCTGAAGGACGGGGACAGGGCCGTGAAGCCCTACATCGAGTTCCTCTCCATGGGCGGCTCCGACTATGCCCTGGAAGAGCTGAAGCACGCCGGCGTTGATCTCTCCTCCCCGGAGCCCATCGATGCCGCGCTGAACAAGTTCGAGAAGATCCTGGACGAGGCCGAGAAGGTCGTTGCGGAAATGGAAAAGCAGTAGACCTGAGGCAGATCATTCAGAATAAAAGCCATTGGAAAAGGCACAGACAGTTTTGTCTGTGCCTTTTTCGCTGTACGCCATTTTTTGCCGGATCACTTGTTAAGTGTTACATACACTCTAGCAATTCTGGAATGTTTTGTCAATCAACTCTTGATTTATATTTGTAAATTCAGGGTAAAATCATGGATGACTGACGTCTTCCCGCTTCACCGCGATCGCATTGAGCCATTTCTGCTGCCGATCCTGCCGCACATCGTCGGTGATCCAGAGCTTCTTCAGGGTGAGCATGGGGCAGGTCGCGAGTATGGCGGTGAACTCCCCCTCGACAAGGTCCGTAAAGTACCTCCCGTCCCGCTCTCCCTCAAAGGTGCCGTACTTGAACGAGGCATAGAGGGCGCCGTCCGCCTTCAGGGCCTTTTCCAGGTGATGGAAGAGGTTCGGAAGTTCCGCCTTCTTCACGTGCAGAAGGCTTGCGCAGGCAAAGATCCCGTCATAGGTATCCTCTGCGGAAAATTCCGAAAAAAGCATCTGCCGGACCGGAAGGCCCGTGCGCTGCCCTGCAATGCGGCACAGCTCTTTTGATCCGTCGATCGCGTCCACCTGATAGCCCTTTTTCAGGAAGGCCGCGGAATCTCTCCCCGCGCCGCACCCGAAGTCCAGGATCCTGCCGCCCGGCTTTACGTACGAGAGAAAGATCCCCTGCACCGGGGAGAAGTCCACGTCCCCGGTGTCTTCTGAAAACACCTCTGCATGTCCGTCATAGTAGGAGATCGTGTCGCTCATTTTTTCGCCTTTCCAAGGTACCAGGCCACTTCCCGGCCGCAGTGATCCTCCACGGCAAGTGCCGGGCACGCCTGCATCTTCGGAACGATCGTCTGATAAAACATCTCCAGATGGTCCGGCGGAATGACGATGCCGAAGGTGTTCGGATCCTTCGGATTCCGGCTGCTTTCTGCAAGCGCGAGGAAGATCCGGAAGACATTCTGCGCTTCCTTCGGCACCCGGGTAAGCATCCGCTCCTCAAGGACATAGAGATCCTCCGTGCCGTGGTAAAAATCCATCGTACTGCCGTGAACAAAGGCGCCGGCAAAGCGGCGGCTGCAGTCCTCAAAGCGGTCGATCTGAACGGTAAGCGCCGGGCACGTGCCGCCGATGGTCCAGTCCCAGTTACCGCCCTCCATCAGCTCCAGACCCCGGACCTTTGTTCCCTCAAAGCTGTCATAGAAGTAGTCGAGTGCCGGACCGGTAAGGACGATGGGCAGCTCGAGCTGATAGAGGTTGTCCCGCTCGAGCCCCTCGAAGGATTCCGGCATATGGGAGACATACTGGCGCAGGGCATAGCTTCCCGCTGCCTGAAGGCGTCGAAGGCAGCGAACGGAGCGGGCTGCTTCCTTTGTAAGGCCGGATTTTTCAAAATCGTAGGACGATCTTCCTTCCCGGTAGACGCCTCTTTGTCCCAGCGCGTCAAGAAGCGCGGTGATGTCGCTGACATCCTGCAGCTTTACGCCCCTGTACCCGACTTCAAAGGACAGGAGGAGCGTCCCGGAAATCCAGTTGACAAGACGCGGGGCGAGGGTGATCTGCTTTCCGTCTTCCCCCGCCGGCTTTTCCGGCTCCTGATCGAAACGGGAGAGGCCGTTCAGGACAAACGAGAGCCTCGGGTCCTTCGGAATCGTCTCCTGCTCCTCAAGGGTGGACTCACACAGGGCGGAGAGCGCAAAAGCCGCATAGCAGTCGAGAAACTTCTTCTGCGTAAGGTCCGTCACCTGCGCCGTCCCCGTGAATTTCTTCGTCTTTCCCGTCGCCAGAGGATCGAACGTCTGTCTCTTCTCGGTGAGCTTTTTTACCTTCGTTCCGGAGAGGATGCCGGAAACCGTGACCCGCCTTTTTGCGTCCTCGACCACGACCGTGAATTCCATCACACAGGCACCGTCATTGTCCACGTAGATGACGGTGTCGATCCCCTCGTCCTCGTTTCTTGCGGTTTTGTCCTCCTTTGCGGGCAGATGCTCATTCGAGAGCTCCGTTGCCTTCACGCTCTCCACAACGCTCGTCGAATAGTCCTGAAAGGCCTTTCGAAAATCGAGGAAGACATAGGGTGAGAGCTTTGATGGATCCGTGCTCTCCTCCCGTCCCGTGCTGCCCTTTCCGAAGGTCAGCACATCGGTTCGGTACTTTCCGTGATCCGGGAAGTACATCATGACATCCATCGGATCGTCGATATACTCCCGGCGAAGCTCCTCGTCGTGCTGTCTCTCCCTCTGTTCCATCTCACCAAGGAGCCGCGCCCGAAGATCCGCGTTGGACTCCACAAGTTTGAGTCCTCCGTGCTGCTTTTCAACGGCGCAAAGAAGCGCCGCGCAGTAGATGGCCTGCTCCTCTTTCTTACAGCCGGTGCAGTGAAACAGGGGAAGGCCGATCGACTGTCCGATCTTGAAGGGCACGTAGGTGAGACTGCATTTGACCTTCTCCTTCGGAAACTTTGCGCAGATTTCCTTCTTGTAAAAGGCAAGCTCGATCCCGTCCTGCAGATCGCTGCTCTGCGCCTTCGTCAGGGTCTCCAGGTCAAAGATGTGCCGCCAGGGAAGGGGCTTTACCACCCGCTCCGGTCCTGCCGGCAGCGGATCATCTGCAAGGTAATAGCTGTGCTTTACATTCAATGGGAAACCTCCAGGTTTGCATTCTTTGCGAAGAATCAGTATCCGGTGATGTCGTCTTCCTTCTTCTCCTGCCGGTACGTGAGGTATGCAGCCAGGACAAAGAGTCCCGCGACAACGGCAATGACAAGGATGATCAGACCCGCGGCAGGAGCCGCAAAGGGCGCATCATCCCCGGAAGAGCCGGTATCTGCCTGTCCGGCGGATGAGGCGGCGGTGTTCGTGTTTTCATACTGGGAGGCGCCGCACCGCGTGCAGACGCCGTTGACGAAGTGGTGGTCGCCGCCGATTGCGGCGATCTCCTGTTCGATCCGGTCCCCGCACCTTGAGCAGGTCCTTGCCCGAAGTCCCTTATCGGTGCAGGTTGCCTTCTTCTCGACGATCCACTCGCCGTAGCTGTGGCCTGCCGCCGGAATGGAGAGGTTGTCGGTGATGTGGCACCTCGTGCAGGTGCGGGACATGGTCCCGTCCCGGTCACAGGCGGCCTCTTCCTTTGCCGTAAATTCCGTGTAGTGATGGCCGAGGGCCGGGATCTCTTCCTCCTCGGTTTCCCCGCAGACACGGCAGGTGTGCTCCCGTTTCCCCGGCGTCCTGCAGTCCGGCTCCTTCATGATCTCCCACTCGTCAAAGGAGTGGCCCTCTGCATCGATGGTAAGTTCCTTCGTCTCCCCGCAGACGCTGCAGGTGCCGACAAGGCTTCCCTCTTTCGTACATGTCGGATCTGCGGTCAGCTTCCACTTCGTGAAGGCATGGCCCGGTGCTTTGACCTCGAGCGTATCGAGCGTTTCGCAACGATAGCACTTTCGGATCAGGGAGCCGTTCTCCTCACAGGTGCTCTCATTCTGCACAAGGTACTCGCTCCACCAGTGACCGGTCTTTGAAAGGCTGTGCTGCTGCACCGCCCCGCACCCGGGATCCGTGCAGGTGCGCGTCTCGAGGCCGTCCGCCGTACAGGTCGGGGCGGCCATAACCGTCCACTCGCCGAAGTGATGCTCTCCGGTCGCCGGGATGGTCCACTGCTGCGTCTTTCCGCAGACACTGCAGGTGCTGACCCGCACGCCGGTCGTATCAGGTCCCGCCTCCGTCTGCGTCGTAAAATTGCTCCAGCTGTGGCCTGCTGCCGGGATAGGGATCGTCTCGGTCTTTCCGCACACGGTGCAGGTCCTTGTCTGCTCCCCGTCCTCCGTGCAGGAGGACTTCTTTGTCACGACATAGTCGGACCACTGATGCCCGAGAGCCGGGATCTCAATCGTCTCCTCCTGTCCGCAGCCTTTGCAGGTCCTGGTGACACTTCCCTTTTCGTCGCAGGCTGCGGCGATATAGGTCCACTCTCCCCAGCTGTGGGGCAGGGCGTCGATGGTTTCCGTCTCCTTTGTCTTGCAGATGCTGCAGGTTCTCTCCCGTGCTCCCTCTTTCCCGTCCTTTGGCTCTTTTGTAACCGTCCACTCGCTCCAGTCATGGGCGAGCTTCGGGATCACGACCTTGTCCCTTTTTGCGGTGCAGTCCATGCAGTGCACGGACATCGAGCCTTCCGCATCACAGGTCGGCTCCCGGTCGATCGTGTAGGTGGTCTCCCACCGGTGCTCCTCTCCCGCGTACTGCGCCCCGGAGGCTCTCCCCGGGATGGCCGGGAGAAGACACAGAAACAGAAGGAGAACTGCCGGCAACAGGAAAGACGGTACCCGCCCTCTCTCTTCGTATCGCTGTCGTTTTCCTTCCTCTCTCATGAGCACCTCCCCGGGCTGCCTCTTTCGGCTGCTGTCTTATGCTGTTGCCTTATCATCTGCCTTTTTTAGGGTATCATCTCCGGAAATAGTACGCAAGCCTTTCGATTCCGGATAAAACAAAGGAGTGCACCCTGTAAAGGATGCACTCCCGAATATGTTTCCGAAATCGATTTTGATCAGAACAGACCGGTCAGAACAGACCTGTGATCTCGCCGTCGACGACGTCGATGCGCTCCGCCGCGGGGACGCGGGGAAGACCCGGCATCTGTATGATGTCACCGGTCAGAATGACGACAAAGCCGGCACCGGCACTCACATAGGCATCGCGGACCGTGATCGTGAAGTTCTCGGGGCGTCCGAGTTTCTTCGGATCATCGGAGAGCGAGTACTGGGTCTTGGCGATGCAGACCGGCAGGTTTCCGTAGCCAAGATCTGTCAGGGTCTTCAGCCTCTTCCTGGCCGCGCTCGTGTACTCGACACCGTCCGCGCCGTAGATCTTCGTCGCAATGGTCTCGATCTTGTCCGTGAGGCCAAGGTCGAGGTCGTAGAGCGGCCTGTAGTGGGACGGCTGCGTCTCAATCGTATCCAGCACCTTCTTTGCGAGGTCCTGGCCGCCCTTGCTGCCGTTTGCCCAGACGGTTGCCTTTGAGAAGGCGCAGCCGTGCTCCCTGCAGAAGTTTTCGACAAAGGCGTTCTCCTCATCGGTATCCGTGACAAACGAGTTCAGCGCAACGACCGTCGGGACGCCGAACTGCTGCAGGTTTTCGATGTGCTTTGCAAGGTTTGCGATGCCCTTCTCGAGGGCAGGCATGTTCGGGGTGTGGAGATCGGTCTTCGGGGCACCGCCGTTGTACTTCAGGGCCTGGATCGTCGCGACAAGAACCGCGCAGTCCGGGTGAAGGCCTGCGGTGCGGCACTTGATGTCGAGGAACTTCTCCGCGCCGAGGTCCGCGCCGAAGCCCGCCTCCGTGACGACGTAGTCGGCCATCTTCAGAGCAGCTCTTGTTGCGCGAACGGAGTTGCAGCCGTGGGCGATGTTCGCAAACGGTCCGCCGTGCACCAGGGCAGGCGTCCCCTCGATGGTCTGCATGAGGTTCGGCTGCATCGCATCCTTGAGGAGTGCGAGCATGGCGCCGACGACGTTGAGATCCTTTGCATGGACCGGCTCGCCCTCGTAGTTGTAGGCAACGACCATGCGCTCAAGACGTGCCCGAAGATCATCCATGTCCTCCGCAAGACAGAGCACTGCCATGATCTCGGAGGCCGCCGTGATGACGAAGTGATCCTCCCTCACAGGCCCGTTGGTCTTGCCGCCAAGACCGATGGTGATGTTTCGAAGAGCCCGGTCGTTCATGTCCATGCACCGCTTCCAGACGATGCGGGTCGGATCGATGCGCAGGGCATTGCCGAAGTGAAGGTGATTGTCGATTGCCGCCGCAAGCAGGTTGTTGGCGGAGGTGATCGCGTGGAAGTCACCGGTGAAGTGGAGGTTCAGCTCGTCCATCGGGATGATCTGCGCATAGCCGCCGCCGGCAGCTCCGCCCTTGACGCCGAAGCACGGTCCCAGGGACGGCTCGCGCAGGGCGAGGATTGCGTTCTTTCCGATCGAGGAGAGCGCATCGGCAAGACCGATGCTGATCGTCGTCTTACCTTCGCCTGCAGGCGTCGGGTTGATGGCCGTCACCAGAATCAGATGTCCGTCCTCACGGGAGCGGATAGAATTGAGATAGTCCTCGGAGAGCTTTGCCTTGTATCTTCCGTAGAACTCCAGGTTCTCCTCCGAGATGTTGATGGTCGCTGCGACGTCCTTGATCGGGCGCTTTACCGCATCCTGCGCAATTTCGATATCACTCTTCACGATGCACTCCTTCCTTCAGATATGACCATATCGCTTCTTCCGGTACCATAACAGCAGCCGGTAGTACACATAGAACAGAAAAACCGATTTTCCCGCAAGGTGAATCAGCTTCTTCTCCTCCCCGTTTGTACGGGTTTTGTAATACGGGTTGGATTCAAAATCCGGGAAGGCAGTATGCATTTCCCCTGTGAGATCCCGGACAAAGGAATAGGCTCCCTTTTCACGCATCTGCCGCATACAGGAAAAGAGGGTGTTGATATAGAACAGCACCGTAAAGGAGTACTCGATCTGACTCTTATAGGTATCAAGATACCCGTACCGCCTTGCCTCGGAAAGCATGATCCGCCCCGCCTTCACGCGGTCCATGAGACGTGCCTTTGTCACCGTGTGCACCGTGGAGTCGTCATGCTGATAGTAGAAGTAGAGCGGCTCCGGGATGTACTCGAAGTGGTGCATGCGGAAGATCCAGGTCTTTGCAAGGGCGTTGTCCTCATAAAACATGTCCTCGGGAAAGCGCGAGGGGCAGTCCAGAATGATCTCCCGCCGGTAGATCTTGACGCACAGGGACCCGAAGTCGATCATCAGAGATCCCTTCTTTTCCTCCGTGAGGACCCCGGTCTGATCCTCCCGGTTGTTGTGCACCGTCTGTCCCGGCGTCATCGTGTGCGTGTTCACGAGGCTGTAGTCACAGCCCACACAGTCCGCCCCCGTTTTTTCGGCAACCGTAAGAAGCCGCTCGAAGTAGTCCGGCACCACCCAGTCGTCCGCATCGATAAAGGCGATCCACTCGCCGGTGGCCACGGACAGGGCGACGTTCTTTGCCCCGCCCTGCTTTCTGTTCCGGTCGGTGCGAAGTGCGACTACCCTGTCCGGGTACTTCGCCGCATAGCTTTGGATGATCTTACCCGATTCGTCCGTCGAGCAGTCATCGACCGCAAGGATCTCGTAGGGATCCGAAAGCGTCTGGCTGACCAGACTGTCAAGGCAGTACGTCAGGCGGCTGTCGGAAGCCATGTTGTAGACGGGGACAATGATCGAGAGCTTCTTCATATCCGCCCTTTTACTTTCCGTAGTACGTTGCAATCCTCGAAACGGCCCGGATCACGTCATCGACGTCCGCGTCCGACATTGCATAGTAGAGCGGAATCGTGAAGCACTCGTCGTAGTAGGCCTCGGCATTCGGGCAAAGTCCCCTCTTGAAGCCCAGCTTCTCGTAGTACGGGAAGTAGTAGACCGGGATGTAGTGGACGTTGCAGATGATGTTTTCCTTTTCCATCGCCGCAACAAACTCTGCCCGGTTGATCGTAAGGTGCTCGGGATTCACGCGGAGAATGTAGAGATGGCGGACGGTATCGGAGCCTTCCGTCTCCTCCTGCACGCGAAGACCGGGGAGCTTTTTGAAGGCCTCGTCGTAGCGGGCAACAATTGCCTTCTTCCGCGCACCGAACTCGTCCAGTTTGTTCAGCTGGCTCTCAATGAGCGCCGCCTGCATGTCGGTGATGCGGTAGTTCGGAGCAAGCTCGAGCATCTCGTAGTACCAGGGACCATCCGGGGTGTGGACCATGAGATCCGGATCCCTCGTGATGCCGTGGGTGCGGTACAGCAGGAGCTTCTGATAATACTCCTCCGAGTCTGTCAGCACCGCGCCGCCCTCGCCGCCGGTGATTGTCTTCACCGCGTGGAAGGAAAGCGTTGTCATGTCGGCAAAGGTGCCGACCGGGCGTCCCTTGTACTTCGTCCCGATGACGTGGGCGCCGTCCTCGATGTAGACAAAGCCGTATTTCTTCTTCAGGGCAAGGATCTTCTCCTCGTCGACGGCCTGTCCGCCGAAGTCGACGGCAACGACCGCCTTCGTGTGCTCTGTGATGTGCGCCTCAATGGATGCGGGATCGATGTTCCAGGTCTTCGGATCAATATCCGCAAAGACCGGCATCGCGCCGCAGTAGCGCGCGCAGTTGGCACTTGCCGCAAAGGTGATCGGAGTGGTGATGAGCTCATCGCCTTCCTTCAGTCCCGCTGCCATCGCCGCGATGTGAAGGGCCGCCGTGCCGTTTGCGCAGAGCACCGCATGCTTTGCCCCGGTGACCTCGCACAGCTTCTTCTCGCAGCTTGCAATATGCGGTCCTGTGGTGAGGAAGTCGCTCTTTAAGACATTCACCACCGCCTGGATGTCGTTCTCATCGATATACTGGTGAGAGTAATAAAGTTTTTTGGTGCGGACGGGTTCTCCTCCCTCCGCAGCAGGCAATGCACGATTCTCCATGACTGCTCCTTAATCCGGCTCCACCGTCTTTAACAGCTCGCGGATCTGCTCCACGGACAGCCATTCTTTGTTCGTACCGGAGGAATAGGCAAAGCCCTCCTCGACCTTCTTTCCGCTCTCATCGCGCACCTGGCGGGTATTGTAGGTGATCTGCGGATAGACGATGAAGTTCTTCTCGAACTCGTAGGTGTTGTAGGAATCCTCCGGGGTGATCATGATCTCATGCAGCTTCTCGCCGGGGCGGATGCCGGTCTCAACGGTCTTGCAGCCGGGCAGCAGTGCCTCGGCCAGATCCTTGACATAGAAGCTCGGGATCTTGCTGATGAAGGTCTCACCGCCATGGGCCTCGTCGAGGGCCTTGATCACGAGCTGAACGCCCTGCTCGAGGCTGATCCAGAACCGCGTCATGCGGTAGTCCGTGATCGGCAGAGTGGTCTCACCCTTCTCGATAAGGCTCCTAAAGAACGGGATGACAGAGCCGCGGCTTCCCGCAACGTTCCCGTAACGGACGATTGAGAAGTTGATATCCTTGCTGCCCGCATAGGCGTTTGCCGCGATGAAGAGCTTGTCGGAGACCAGCTTCGTGCCGCCGTAGAGGTTCACGGGGTTGACCGCCTTGTCGGTGGAGAGGGCAACGACCTTCTTCACGCCGCAGTCGAGGGATGCGTCGATGACATTCATCGCGCCGTGGATGTTCGTCTTGATGGCCTCGGCCGGATTGTACTCGCAGGCAGGCACCTGCTTTAAGGCTGCCGCATGGATGACGTAGTCGACGCCCTCCATGGCGCGCTCAAGTCTCTCCTTGTCGCGCACATCGCCGATGAAGAAGCGCATGATCTGCGCGTTCTCCTTAAACGGGGATTCATTGCTCATGACGAACTGCTTGTACTCATCACGGGAATAGATGATGATCTTCTTCGGGTGGTAGTTCTTCAGGGCATACCTGGTAAAGCACTTGCCAAACGAACCGGTCCCGCCGGTAATGAGAATCACCTTGTCATCAAGAAGCCTGGAATCAGACATCATTTCTCTCCTTTAAATATCCAAAAAGAATCATAACGAGTGTGAGTATAACATAGTTTTCCCGCAAAGTCGCTTGGCTCAGGACTCCCTCTTCTTTACCGGGACGGGCGGCGTCTGCTGAACGCTCGGATGCCCGTAGGGGCCCTGCTTTCCGTCGACCGGAGGATAGGTCCGGTGCGGGACATGCTCGAGATGCCGCTCGCCGATCGCAAAGCGCGTCTTTCTTCGGATATCGGTGACCGAGCAGACGATCTCCTTCTCAGAGCCGTCCGGATCAAGGACCGTGTAGTCCTCTTCCTCCGTAAACTCCCCCTGCACCATGCCGCTGATGTGGTGCACGGTAAGGGAGAGCGTAAAGGACAGCTCTCCGTTCTCCATGCTCCCCGGTGCCTTCAGCGAAACCTGTGGCAGCAGCGGCTTTGGCCAGGTATAGGACATGAGGACCAGATCCTCTCCGGAATTTTTCTCTCTCCTCAGAATCCTGGTGCTGCTCTCCCTGCCGGTCTCGTCTTTTTTCACCTCCAGAAGGAAGGTGTATTTCTCTGTCTCAAAAATGGTGGTTTCCATAGGTTCTCCTTCCACTGTCCCCCGTTACCTTTTCCGACCTCTAGTTTACAGGCAAATCCGCGAACCTACAAATCAAAGCTTTCCCGTTCTGCCGGACGGATACGGGTCTAACGCATCTGTCAAGTGCCGGTTTTACCGGTCCACGCCGTCTTTTCGTACTTTTTGCAAAGCGATCCGAATCGTTATGATAAATGCAGATACAGTGCAGCAGATACAGGCAGAAAAAACGAAATCACAGAGCATTGAGACACCGGAAAAAGAAGGAAGAAAGCTCACGGCAGGAGTAAAATTAAGACAGTCAGAACATCGAAGGAATACACGATCGGAGAGGAGGAGCCGGGACTTTGGAAAAACTTCAGATTGCAATCTGCGAAGACAACAGAGAAGAGCGGCTGCGGCTCCTCGAAATGATCATGCAGTCTCCCGAAGAATCCGACGTGGCGGCCTTTGAGAGCGCGGAGGATCTGCTGAAGGCATTTTACCCCGGCAGGTATGATCTGATCCTCTTTGATATCTACATGACCGGGATGACCGGCATCGAGGCACTGGAGCAGATCCGGCAGTCCGATGCCCGCGTGACCGCGGCCATCGCCACAACAAGTCAGGATTTCGCACTCGAATCCTACCGGCTGCATGCAGACCGCTACCTGGAAAAACCGGTGGCGGAATCGGAAATCCGTGAGCTTCTGGAGGTCGTGACAAGGAAGAAGGAATCGGAACCCCATTATGAGTGCGAGAGTGCCGAGGGAAGGATACGGATTCCCTTTGACCGGATTCCATTCGTGGAGCAGAGAGGCAAATATCTGATCCTCCATGAGGAGAACAGGCAGGAACAGATGATACGGGGAAAGCTCGATGAGGAGGAGTCTTCCTTCCCGGAACGGTATTTTTACCGCTGTCACAAGAGTTATCTCGTGAATCTGTCGAAGATCCGCAGCATCGACCGGGAGCTGCTCACCTTTGTCATGGAAGACGGACAGCATGTGCACATCGCCCGGAGGGGCTTTTTTGCCGCCAAGCGCGCGTATGAACAGTACCTGTACTCGATCGCAGAGGGCTGGAAGAAGCAGGAGGAGGGCAATCCGGGTGAATGACCCCGGAGCGAATCCGGCAGGACGCGCAGACAGGCTGATATTCCGGAACTTTTGGCCGGCCCGTTTTCGGGTTGGCCTGTTCTTTTGCGCAGACTTTTCGGCCAAAATCAGAAAATGCCGTCAGGGCAAGACAAATGCCCTGAAATTCCGATATACTGTAACTATCTTTTGACACAAAGGATCTGCTCCTTATAGTAAGGAACTGTCATGAAATAACACGGTTATTTTAATCTAGAATCAGCGGCAAATAGCCTTGTTATTTCATGACATATATCATATACTTTGGTCAGGAGG